>NZ_CP047569.1:4262500-4562500 GCF_009903625.1 Microbulbifer sp. ALW1
CGGTAACAATGCGCGGGCCGGTAACGTAGTCGCCGTACTCTGCCGTATTGGAGATAGAGTAGCGCATATCCGCGATACCGCCCTGATACATCAGGTCGACGATCAGCTTCAGCTCATGCAGACATTCAAAGTACGCCATTTCCGGTGCATAACCAGCTTCGGTCAGGGTTTCGAAGCCCGCCTGTACCAGCGCAGAAACACCACCACACAGTACCGCCTGCTCGCCGAACAGGTCGGTTTCAGTTTCCTCACGGAAGTTGGTTTCGATGATTCCGGAGCGGCCACCACCGTTCGCAGATGCGTAAGACAGGGCCAGCTCTTTGGCGCTGCCGGAGGCATTTTGATAGATGGCGATCAAGGTCGGGACACCGCCACCTTCCAGGTAAGTAGAGCGCACAGTGTGACCCGGGCCTTTCGGCGCAATCATGATCACATCAACATCTTTCGGCGGCTCGATCAGCTCAAAATGCACGTTGAAGCCGTGGGCGAATGCCAGAGCAGCGCCGGCTTTCAGGTTCGGAGCCACCTGCTCACGATATACCCCGGCCTGATACTCATCCGGAGTCAGAATCATCACCACATCAGCATCTTTAACAGCATCGGCCACTTCGGCAACACGCAGACCGGCCTTTTCCGCCTTGGCCCAGGAAGCGGAGCCCTTGCGCAGACCAACCACGACGTTGCTCACACCGGAATCTTTCAGGTTGTTGGCGTGGGCGTGGCCCTGGGAACCGTAACCGATGATGGCAACGGTTTTGCCTTTGATCAAAGAGAGGTCACAATCTTTATCGTAATAAACGTGCATAACTTACTTCCTACTTAATGTGCTTTGAATTTCAGTCCGGGCTGAAACCCGGAAATTCCTACTTCGATGTTTGACGCTCAAATACTGAGAATTTTCTCACCACGGGCAATCCCGCTTACTCCGGAGCGAACAACTTCCATGATGGTGTGCTCGCCCAGCGCCTGTAAGAAAGCGTCGAGTTTTTCACTGGTACCGGATACCTGTACCGTGTACATGTTGCTGGTGACATCAACAATCTGACCGCGGAAAATATCCACACTGCGTTTGACTTCATCACGCTGTGCACCGGTCGCGCGCACCTTCACCAGCAGCAGTTCGCGCTCAATATGTGAGCCCTCGGTTAGATCCACCAGCTTAACCACGTCGATCAACTTGTTCAGATTCTTGGTGATCTGTTCGATCTTGTGGTCATCCCCTATGGTAGTCAGCGTAAGACGCGACAGCGTCGCATCTTCGGTCGGCGCCACAGTGAGACTCTCGATGTTGTAGCCTCGCTGAGAAAACAGGCCAACCACGCGCGACAAAGCACCGGGCTCGTTCTCCATCAGAACTGAAATAATTCTGCGCATTTTGCTTACCTCCCTTTACGTCCGTTCCGTCTTGCTGAGCCACATATCCCGCATGGAGCCACTCGGCATCACCTGCATGGGATAAACGTGCTCAGACGGATCGACGTATACGTCGATAAACACGGTGCGATCCTTGATTGCGAAGGCTTCGGCCAGCTTACCGTGCAGCTCATCGCGGTGCTCGATCTTCATGCCCAGATGCCCGTAGGCTTCCGCCAGCTTGATGAAGTCCGGCAGGGACTCTTCATACACACTGTTGGACAGGCGGCCTTCGTACTGCATTTCCTGCCACTGCTTAACCATGCCCAGGGCCTGGTTATTCAGACACAGGATTTTCACCGGCAGATGGTACTGGGTTGCCGTAGACAGCTCCTGAATACACATCTGGATACTGCCTTCACCGGTCACACAGACCACTTCGGAATCCGGGAATGCCATTTTCACCCCCAGTGCCGCCGGCAGGCCGAAGCCCATGGTGCCGAGGCCACCGGAATTGATCCAGCGACGAGGTTTGTCGAACAGATAGTACTGCGCGGCAAACATCTGGTGTTGTCCAACATCAGAGGTCACGTAGGCGTCGCCATTGGTGATCTGGTGCACCGCGCTGATCACTTCCTGCGGCATGATCATGTCGCCATCGGTGCGGTAGCGCGGCGCCGTGTAGAGACCGTGGCGCTCACGCCAATCGTCGATCTGGCGCCACCAATCCACAATCGCCGACTGGTCCGGCATCTCCTTCGAGGCCTTGAGCATTTCCAGCATTTCGGCCAACACCGACTGCACCGTACCCACAATCGGCACGTCTGCAGTGATGGTTTTGGAAATGGACGCAGGATCCACGTCAATGTGAATGACCTTGGCACCGGGGCAGAACTTGTTCGGGGTATTGGTTACCCGGTCATCAAAGCGCGCGCCCACTGCAAAAATCACATCGGCGTGATGCATTGCCGTATTCGCTTCGAAAGTACCGTGCATGCCAAGCATGCCCAGGAAGCGCTTGTCGGTACCCGGGTAAGCACCCAATCCCATCAGAGTATTGGTTACCGGGTAGTTCAGGCGTTGGGCCAGCTCTGTCAGCAACTCGGCGCCGTCGCCCTGAACCACACCACCACCGGCATAGATCACCGGCCGCTTGGCGGACAACAGCAATGCCACCGCCTTGCGGATCTGGCCGGTGTGACCTTTGCCCGCCGGCGTGTAGGAGCGCATGCGCAGTTTTTCCGGATAATTATACGGAAAACGGTCCACCGGATTGGTGATGTCTTTGGGGATATCAATCACCACCGGGCCAGGACGGCCAGTAGAGGCGATAAAGAAGGCTTTTTTGACAACCTCGGGAATTTCTTCCGCGTTCTTTACCAGGAAGCTGTGCTTCACGATCGGGCGTGAGCAACCGACCATATCGGTTTCCTGGAAGGCGTCTTCACCGATTTTGTCAGAAGGTACCTGGCCGGAGATGACCACCATTGGGATGGAGTCCATGTAAGCCGTCGCGATACCAGTAATGGCATTGGTTGCACCTGGACCGGAAGTCACTAGTACCACGCCGGTTTTACCCGTGGCGCGGGCGTAACCGTCCGCAGCGTGGGTTGCGCCCTGTTCGTGGCGCACCAGTACGTGCTTGATGCCCTTCTGCCGAAAGATGGCATCGTATATATGAAGTGCCGAACCTCCGGGGTAACCGAATATCAGGTCAACCCCTTCATCCTGCAGCGCGCGAACCAACATATCGCCGCCGGAGAGTAATTCCACTTGAGCCCCCTCAAAATTTCCCATTTTTAGGATCCGCATCATCCACAAACCACAGAAAAGCCGGACGGCGCGAAAGCCAGACGGCGATTCTAAAGGAAAAGCGTGATAAATATCAGCCTTAAACGCAGATTTAGCCCGTTTTTTAGGATAACTTCACGGTGACGCCAAATTGCGCGGAACCCGACCGGTAGCGGAACCGGGGTGCGGGCCCCAAGGCCTCCAGATGGGGAGGGCCTCCTCGACAGGAGATGGCGGGCGCTTAACCCGCCGGAAAGAGAATGAGAGCCGCAGGGTGTTGCGGTGCCATCGTCTTTGCCGAGCAAGGGGTAAATTCTCCAGCTTGAGCACTGGGTGTCAATAGAAGAAACACGATTGAGCCCCATAACGGGGCAACTCTGGTATCGGCCTTGCGCAAAATTGTTAACTGGGTTGCGAGATACCCCGCTCCCCCCGTTACAATCAGCGGCAGTCTGGTGACTTTACCCAGTCACAACCGCACCCAATGCGGCGACCAAGCACAACAACGACACAAGGCAACTCTTCATGCGCACTTTCATCGCGACCCTGACTCTCGGGCTTGGCCTGGCCGCAAGCGTGCAGGCCGACGGCATCTTCAAGTGGGTCGACGACAACGGGGTAGTGCACTTTGGCTCCCAGCCCCCGAAGCAGAAGCAGGTAGAAGTCGTGAAGGCACCCAAATCCGAGCGATTCAAACAGTGGCAGCAAGAGCAGGACGCCCTGATCGCCCAGCGTAAAATGGCAACCGCCAGCAAACCGATGAGCGAAAAGGCCGCTGGCGACTCCGAGCCAGCGCCCCAGCCCGAGCAGCAGAATACCCAGGCAGCCGTCAGCCAGGCCGAAAAGGCGGCGCGTGCTCTGCGCTGTCGCAATGCCCAGCAACGGTTGCAGGAGCTGCAGTCACACGCCAGGGTGCGAGAAGTAGACGCCAGCGGAAACTACCGGGTTCTGCCAGAACAAGAGAGACAGCAGCGAATCCAGCAAGCCCGCGAGACGGCACAAACCAACTGTTAACTGAACCCGCGCGCCAGACACCCTTCCCATAGGTTTCCCTTCAGGTCAGGGTGGGACATTTAACCGTCCTGCCCTGACAGCGTCACCCGTTGTGCCCGTGACGATAATCCCGTCCCAAATACATATACATGGCCGGCAGCACGAACAGGGTAAATACGGTTCCAATCGTCATTCCCGAAGCCACCACCAACCCCATCGCAAAGCGTGCCCCACCACCGGGGCCCGCAGCAATTAGCAGGGGCACCATAGCAAGCACCAGAGACGCCGTTGTCATCAGAATTGGTCGAAGCCGAATCGCCGAAGCCTCTTCAATGGCCTCACGTTTACTGCGACCCTGTTGCTGTAACTGGTTGGCAAACTCCACAATCAATATACCGTGCTTGGAGATAACCCCGATCAGCGTCACCAACCCCACCTGGGTATAAATATTCAAGGTGGTGAGCCCCAGGCTCACGAAGATCATGGCACCACACACGCTCATGGGCACTGTCACCAGCATGATCAGAGGATCGCGCCAGGACTCAAACTGGGCCGCCAGCACCAGGTATATAACAATCAGGGCAAAGAAGAAGGTCAGCAAAAGATCAGAACCTTCGCTTTTGAACTGGCGCGACTGCCCGGAGTAATCCGTGGAATACTCCCGCGGCAAAACCTCCTGTGCGGCCGACTCCAAAACCCCAAGTGCTTCACCCAGGGGAATCCCCGGCCGCGGCACTCCTGAAATGGTCACTGCGTTCAACTGCTGGAATCGCTTCAACTGCTGGGGTTCAACAGTCTCCTTCAACTGTACCAGCGTAGACATGGGCACCAGAGTACCGTCGCCGGCACGGATGTAATACTGCAGCAACTGTTCACCGGTCAGGCGATCCGCACGCACCACCTGGGGAATAACCTTGTAGCTGCGGTTCTCCAGTGAAAATCGATTGGTATAGGCACCAGACATCATGGCGCCCAACTCCCGCGCCACATCGGCCATAGTGATGCCGATCGACGCGGCCTTGTCACGATCAACCACCACCGTCAAACGCGGCTTATCGAGCTTCAGGTCCGCATCGAGGAAGATAAATTTTTTCGTCGCAAGTGCGCGCCCCATAATGTCGTCGGCGAAGCTCGCAAGACTGGCAATGGGTTCCGTGGTGCCAATCACAAACTCCACCGGCAAGGTACCGCCTGCCGTGGGCAAGCTCGGTGGCACGAAGGTGGCTACTTTCAGCCCCGCAATCTGGGAGACCTCCGCATTGATGACTTCCTGCATTTCCTGGGTGTTTTTATCCCGCTTGTTCCAGGAAGACAGTACAAAACCGGCAATGGCGCTATTGGCACTATTGCCCGCGCCACCAACGCCATTTAAGAGAAACAGGTTTTCCACTTCCGGGTGGCGATCGCGCACACCGTTAATTTCATTGGTGTACTGCTCCATATAATCCAGGGTGGCAAAAGAGTCACCGCGGGCAATCCCCAACACGAAGCCGCGATCTTCTTTCGGTTCCAACTCACTGGGTGATGTGACAAACAGGAAGTAGCAGCTGACCAGAACGATCAAGCCAAAGACAAGAATCACCAGCCGAACATCCAGCGCGCCGTGCAAGCGCCGACGATAGCTGGACTCCAACCGCCCCAGGCCACGCTCCAGCCAGGCCTCAAAACGATTGCCGCGTTCACCATCCTCAGCCCGCAAAACCTTCGCCGCCATCATTGGCGACAGGGTCAGCGCTACCACCCCTGAAAGCAGCACAGCCCCGGCGAGCGAAAACGCAAATTCCACAAACAGGGTCCCGGTCAAACCACCGAGAAAGCCAATAGGGAGATACACCGCGATCAGGGTAGTGGTCATGGCAACGATGGGCCAGGCCAGCTCCCGCGCGCCTTTAAAGGCCGCTTCCTGCGGCGACAATCCCTCTTCAATATGACGGTGCACGTTTTCCAGCACGATAATCGCATCGTCCACCACAATGCCAATCGCCAGAACCATTGCCAGCAGGGTGAGCAGATTGATGGAAAACCCCATCAACAACATCAGAAACAGCGCTCCCACCATGGACAAGGGCACGGCGACAGCGGGAATGATCACACTGCGCAGCGACCCCAGGAACAGGTAGATCACCACAATGACAATCAGCACCGCCTCAGCAATGGTCTTGATAACTTCGTTGATGGAGTCCTGGATATACTCGGTGCTGTCGTAGGGAATTTCTCCCAGCATACCTTCCGGCAACTGAGGGAAAATTTCGCCATGCAGCTTGTCCCGCACATCGGCAATCACGTCGAGAGCATTGGCGTCGGGCGCGACTTCCACCGCCACGAAAGTCGCCGATCGGTCATTAAAGGTCACCGAGGTCTCGTAAGACTCTGAACCCAGCTCCACTTCCGCCACATCCCCCAGGCGCACCAATTGATCATCGTCGGCACGCACCACCAGTTTGCGAAATGCATATTCGGAGGCAATGTCGGTGGCCGCGCGGATATCCATCGCCACCCGGCTACCCTTGGTGCTGCCTACCGATGCCAGGACGTTGTTTCGCCGCAGTGCCTCGCTAATATCGCCGGGGGTTACTCCTTGTGCGGCCATCTCGGCAGGTTTGAGCCAGATACGCATGGCAAAGGTACGATTGCCGAGCAGGGCTGCCCGCTGTACCCCGGCAATGGTCGAGAGCTTTGGCTGGACGACACGGGTGATGTAATCGGTTATCTGGTTGTTATCCAGGATCTCGGAGGAAAACGACAGGTACATGGCGGCAATGGTTTCTCCTACCGCCAGATCTACCGTGGGGTCTTCTGACTCCAACGGCAGCTCATTGCGTAGCTTGTTGACCTTGGCCACTACCTGGGTAAGCACTTCGTTGGGATCGTAATCCAGACGCACATACGCCTGAATCACCGAAGCACCCTGGATGCTGGTGGAGACGATGTAGTCCAACCCATCCGCACTGGCAATTTCCTGCTCAAGCGGGGTGGTAATAAACCCCTGAACCAGATCCGCGTCTGCCCCCACATACACGGTGGTAATGGTGATCACCGCATTTTCCAGTTCCGGATACTGGCGGACATTAAGCTCGGACGCAGAACGCAAACCGAGAAGAAAAATGAACAGGCTGACTACACAGGCCAGTACCGGTTTGCGAATAAAGATATCGGTAAAATTCACTCGGCATCCTTGCCTACGCTAGGCAACATTTTGAATCCCGCGTCTGCTAACTGTTATCCGGCTTGGGGTTCAATTGATCCGGTGGCGGATTGTCATTGTTGATAATGACCGCACCTTCGTTGCGCAGCTTTAACAGACCACTGGTGGCTACCTGCTCCCCTGCTTCCACGCCTTCGGTGATTTCGATCAAATCGCCGCGCTCCTCACCGGTTTTAATGAAACGTTTGACGGCAACCCACTCGGGAGCATTCTTCGGGGTATCCTTCGGGGCATTGGTAGCGGAATTGGTTGTAGCTTTCGAGTCACTTGCTTTTGGTTTACGGATAACAAACACCGCATTGCCGTAGGGAGCAAAACTGATTGCGGTACGGGGAACCACGAGTACGTTGCGAAACTTTTCCACCTTGACGGCAACATCGGCAAACATCCCCGGGCGCAACGTTCGTTCGCGATTTTCCAATGTCGCCTGCAATAGGAAGGTACGGTTACGGGGATCTATCGCCGGATCTATGGCCGAAACCCGCCCCTGAAACGCTTTCCCGGGAACGGCCGCGGCCGTCAGTTCTATGCCCTGCCCTTCGGCCACCCGGGAAAAATCCTGCTCCGACAGGGAAAAGTCCACATAGATAGGGTTCAGCTGCTGCAGAGAAACGACGGTATCACCGGGCGCCACATTCTCCCCCAGGTCGATCTGTCGAATACCCAATTGACCGGAGAATGGAGCGGTAATCGTCCGCTCATTGATGGTGGCGCGCTGCACTGCCAGGTTGGCAAGTACCTGGTCTATCGTTGCCTGGGCCTGATCCAGCTCGCGCAATGTCGCAACGCCTTTCTTGTACAGCTCAGAAATGCGTTTGAAATCCCGCTCGGCCAGGCGTCGTTCGGCCTCCAGTACCTGGATCTGGGCGGTTTCCGGGTCTGCAGTCAACTCGGCAAGCAAGGTGCCCTTTTCCACCGACTGACCAGACTCGAAATAAATGGCTTTGACCTCGCCCTGGGCCTGGGTCGTGACATTGACGCCATTGATGGCTCGCAGACTGCCAACCGCCTGCAGGCGAGTCTGCCAACGCTGCTGATCCACGCGCGCGGTGGTCACGGTGGCGGGCGGCAATGACATGTTGTCCATAAACTGGTTCATCATGTACTTGCCAAAGAATTTAAATCCGAAGACACCGCCAAACACCAACAGGCAACCCAGCAGCATCCACAGCATGCGCCGGTTAAATATCTGCCTCGCCAGTGCCATACATCAGATCCATTGATGCTCACCTCAGATCGTCGCCTGCCCCCAGCACAGGAGCAGGCAGCAAAAAGACGAGAGAAAGTGTTATTTGTTGAAGACCGCCTTATCGCCTTCCAGGGTCGCGTGGATGGTATCGCCGGGAACAAATTTTCCGGAGAGCACATCCTGTGCCAGTGGGTTTTCCAGCCACATCTGGATCGCCCGTTTCAAGGGCCGCGCGCCGTAAACCGGGTCAAACCCTACATCCGCAAGTTTGCCGAGAAGCTCGTCGGACATCTCCAGTTTCAGATCGCGATCCGCCAGGCGCTTGCGCAGGTTGTGCAATTGAATTTCGGCAATAGAGCGCACTTCGGCACGATTGAGCGGGTGGAACACCACCACTTCATCGATGCGGTTTATAAGTTCCGGGCGGAAATGCTGGCCGACGACTTCCATCACCGCCGCCTTCATCTGGCGGTAGTGGATTTCGCTGTCGATTTCATCATCATCGCGGGCACTGGCGTATTTCTGGATCAGGTCCGAACCAAGGTTAGACGTCATTACCACCACGGTATTGCGGAAGTCGACGGTGCGACCCTGGCCATCGGTAAGGCGACCATCTTCCAGCACCTGCAGCAGGATGTTGAATACATCCGGGTGCGCCTTTTCCACCTCGTCCAGTAACAACACCGAATAGGGTTTGCGGCGCACCGCTTCGGTGAGATAACCACCCTCCTCGTAACCCACATAGCCTGGGGGCGCTCCGATCAACCGGGCCACGGAGTGCTTCTCCATAAATTCCGACATATCGATGCGTACCATGGCGTCTTCGGTATCGAACAGGAATTCGGCCAGGGCTTTACACAATTCGGTTTTACCCACACCGGTGGGCCCCAGGAACAGAAATGAACCATTGGGACGATTGGGATCAGCAAGCCCCGCACGGGAGCGACGCACGGCATTGGATACCGCCTCAACGGCTTCATCCTGGCCGATCACCCGGTCGTGCAGGTTGGCCTCCATCCGCAACAGTTTTTCACGCTCACCCTCGAGCATTTTGGAAACGGGAATTCCGGTCCAGCGGGAAACCACTTCCGCAACCTCTTCATCGGTGACCCGGTTTCGCAACAGCTGGTTATCACTGGTGTCACTATTGTCGGAAGCCAGTTTCAACTGCTGTTCCAGCTGGGGAATAACACCGTATTGAATTTCCGACATACGGGTAAGGTCACCGGCACGGCGCGCCGCGTCCATATCCAGCTTGGCCTGCTCCAACTTGTTCTTGATGTCTGCACTGCCGGCCAGCTTGGCTTTTTCCGCTTTCCAGATTTCTTCCAGATCTGCGTACTCTTTCTCGATACTGTCGATATCTTCTTCGAGCTTTTGCAGGCGCTTTTTCGCGCCTTCATCGTCCTTGTCTTTCTTGACTGCTTCGCGCTCGATCTTGAGCTGGATCAGGCGTCGCTCCAGCTTATCCATCTCTTCCGGCTTGGAATCAATTTCCATTCGGATACGGCTGGCCGCTTCGTCAATCAGGTCGATGGCTTTGTCCGGCAGCTGGCGATCGGTGATATAGCGCTGGGAGAGTTTGGTGGCGGCAATAATGGCGGAGTCGGTAATATCCACCCCGTGATGCACTTCGTAGCGCTCTTTCAGCCCCCGAAGAATGGCGATGGTGTCTTCCTCGGTAGGCTCATCCACTAACACTTTCTGGAAGCGCCGCTCCAGTGCCGCATCTTTTTCAATGTACTGGCGGTATTCATTCAGCGTCGTGGCGCCTACGCAGTGCAGCTCACCGCGCGCCAGCGCCGGTTTCAGCATATTGCCTGCATCCATGGCGCCTTCGGCTTTGCCGGCGCCCACCATGGTGTGCAGTTCGTCGATGAACAGGATGACGCGTCCTTCCTGTTTCGAAAGCTCATTCAACACCGCCTTGAGGCGCTCTTCGAATTCGCCTCGGAATTTGGCACCGGCCAGTAGGGAACCGAGATCGAGGGACAGCAGGCGCTTGTCCTTGAGACCCTCGGGTACTTCACCGTTGACGATACGCTGGGCCAATCCTTCGACGATGGCGGTTTTGCCGACCCCGGGTTCGCCGATCAGTACCGGATTGTTTTTGGTGCGGCGCTGCAGCACCTGAATAGTGCGGCGAATTTCATCGTCTCGGCCAATCACCGGATCCAGCTTGCCCGCCTCCGCGCGGGCGGTCAGGTCCATGGTGTATTTGTCCAGCGCCTGGCGCGCTTCTTCCGCCTGGGGATCATTCACCTTTTCATCGCCGCGCACTTTGCTGATGGCATCCTGTAGATGCTTTAAATCACCATGGGCATTGAGAATTTTTGAAACTTCTCCGGCGGCGGCATCAAATGCCGCCAGCAAAACGGTTTCACTGGCGATAAAGCTATCGCCATTTTTCTGGGCTTTTTTATCCGCCAGGTTGAACAGGCGCATCAATTCCTGGGACATACCCACATCACCGGTGGGCGTACCCACAGTGGGCAGACTATCGAGGCGCTTTGCGAGGTCATTGCGCAGGCCATTGATATTAAAGCCGGCCTGATTGAGGAAGGCGGTGGTACTGCCATTGGACTGGTCCAGCAGTGCCTGCAGCAGGTGTTCGGGGTAAATCTGATTATGATCGCGACCGACGGCAATGGATTGAGCGTCGGCAATGGCCGCTTGCAGCGGGTTTGTCATCCGGTCGATGCGCATTGTACTTTTCCCTCTCCTGATCAATAACACGCCGGGAAGCCAGAACTACGGCGCGTGGAAACGCAATGACGAATACAGTCTAGTGCTGATCAGTAATTTGCGGGCAGATGAGGGGTTTTCAAGTTTTGCGTATCGTCGCCACCTGTCCAGCGACAAGGCAACTGGACAGGACAGGAGCGCAGAAGAAAGGGCAACGAGCTTATTCAGACCAGCTCGAAGCTATTCAAAATAGCCATTCAACAAGCTATTCAAACCAGATAAGTGACGCCATGCGCCCGGTATTGCCATCGCGGCGGTAGGAAAAGAAGTCTTGCTCCTCAGAAACCGTGCAGCGGTCGCCACCATAAATCTCGGTAACACCCAGTTCGGCCAACTCCGCGCGCCCCAGTCCGTAAATGTCCGCAAGAAAATGCAGTGGCTTTTTGGCATGCGGCACAAAACACTTGGCAATCGCGGATCCGTGGGATTCACTCATGGAAGACTCAAACGCCGCTTCTAACACATCCACCCCACATTCGAAGGCTTGTGGACCTATGGCCGGACCGAGCCACACCAGCAGGTCTTTTGGTGCCGTCGCCATTGCCCTGATGGTTTCGCGAATGACTCCACCCGTAAGTCCACGCCAACCGGCGTGGATAGCCGCCACTTCGCTGCCATCGCGGCTGCATACCAGAAGCGGCAGGCAGTCCGCCGTCAGTACCGCACACACGGTATTCTTTTCGGCAGTAAAACTGGCGTCCGCGGTGCGCACTTTGCCATCGCCCTGCGCCTCGACCGCCTTGTCGCTGTGAATCTGTTCCAACCACTGGGGGTCGCCCGGTAGCGCAAGCTCCCGACGCAGCTTATCCCGGTTGGCAGCCACCGTCTCCGCAGCATCCCCTACGTGATCCGCCAGATTGAACGCACGGTAATCCCCCTGACTATGACCATCGCCACGCAACGTAGAAAAGGCGCGCACATTGGCGGGCGCGGGCCAATCCGGGGTCAGGTAGTGTTCAGCAGACATGGTGGTTCCTACTAGGGTGGTTCCGACTAAGGTGGTTCCGTCGAAAGTCACGCAGTGTGTGATTGAGAAGTTAGAGTGCCGGGGTCAGTCTTTATCGTCCCGCAGGTACTCAAGAAGCTGCAGCATATCCTCAGGCATGGGCGTCGACCAGTGCATGGATTCACCGGTTTGCGGATGAATCAGAGCCAACTCGGCGGCGTGCAGGGCCTGGCGGGGAAACTGCTGCAGGGCTGCGATCAATTCCGGAGCGGCACCCGGCGGCAGCTTGCTGCGACCGCCGTACAAGGGATCGCCAATCAACGAGTGGCGAATATGCGCCATATGCACCCGAATTTGGTGGGTGCGGCCGGTTTCCAACTGGCAGCGTACCAGGGTGTGGGCGCGGAACCGCTCTTGCACACGGTAGTGAGTAATTGCTTCCTTACCGCCAAAGTCCAGCACCGCCATTTTGAGACGATTCTGCCGGTGGCGTCCCATAGGGGCATCCACGGTACCGCCGACCCGCATGTTGCCCTGCACTATGGCATCGTACTGGCGGCTGACCGTGCGCGCCTTGAGCTGGTCCACCAGGGCGGTTTGGGCCGGCAACGTCTTGGCCACTACCATCAGGCCACTGGTGTCCTTGTCCAGGCGGTGCACTATGCCGGCACGGGGGATCTGGTGCTGGCCGGGGCAGTGGGCTAACAAGCCGTTCAACAGGGTGCCATCCGGGTTGCCCGCCGCGGGGTGCACTACCAGGCCTGCCGGTTTATTGATCACCAGCAGGCTGTCGTCTTCAAAGACGATATTCAGGTCCATGTCCTGTGGCAGCCACTCGCCCTGGGGCTCGAGTTCGGCCCGCAACTGCAGGCTTTCTCCGCCGAACAGCTTGTCTTTGGGCTTGCCGATACGGCCATCTACAGTGAGTTGGCCGCCTTTTATCCAGGCCTGCAGGCGCGCGCGGGAATAATCAGGGATCAAATCCGCTGCGATCTGGTCAAACCTCTGGCCCGCGCACTCCGCGGGCACTTCGATATCGATATGTATTTGATTGCTCATCCGAGAGGGTCTAATACTTTGGGCTGGCGGGGCGCTGTGGTTAAATAGCTGCCCTTCAGCCCCCGGTGAATTTTAGGGCGGCTAGTTTAATAAGGTTGAGACAAATAATGATAGAGCGTGGGGCAATGTGGTCTTGGAATAATCAGGCCTGGAAAACCCTGTGGTTGGTTCTGCTGGCCGTTTTTGTGGCCTCGTGCGCCAGTACCGACGAAGAGGAAGAGGGGCTTCCCTCCGGCAATCGCACCGAGCAGGCCTTCTATGAAGCCGCCCAGCGACAGCTGAAATCCAGCCAGTGGGAGCTGGCGATCAAGAATCTGCGGGCCCTGGAAGACAACTTCCCCTTCGGCAACTACGCCGAACAGGCCCAGCTGGAACTGATTTACGCCTATTACCGCGATTACCAGAACGATGCCGCCATTTCCGCGGCGGACCGTTTTATACGCCTGCACCCGCAGCATCGCAATGTGGATTACGCCTACTACATGAAAGGCCTGGCGTCGTTTACCGAAGGCAGCGGCCTGTTTGAGCGCTTTTTGCCCACGGACATGACGCGCCGCGACCCGGGGTCCGCCCGTGAGTCCTTCGCCTATTTCGCGCAATTGATGGCCCGCTATCCGGAAAGTCGCTATGCACCGGACGCCCAGAAGCGCATGATCCACCTGCGCAACCTGCTGGCGCGCTATGAAATCCACGTGGCCAACTACTACTTCAAGCGCAACGCTTACCTGGCCGCCGCCAACCGCGGTCGCTACGTAGTGGAGAACTTCCAGCAGACACCGGCAGTGCCGGATGCCCTGGCGGTCATGGTGCAGTCCTACCACCTGCTGGAAATGCCGCAGCTGGAAGCCACCTCGCTGAACGTACTGCGCACCAACTATCCCCATCACCCGGCGTTCCGCGATGATGGCACCTTCAACTACAAATACTACGCCGGCGCCAGCGGCCGCAGCTTTATCCACCGCATTACCCTCGGTCTGTTCGAAAAGTCCGACCCGCGCGGATTTGACAGCCGCGAGCTGTACAACGCGGAGTACCGCGCCGAAGACGCACCTCTTCCGCCGGAGCTGTAAAAGCCTATCGCTCAACGCAATCAAAAAGGCCCCCGCAGCGAGACTGCGGGGGCCTTTTTTTAATGGCGAAATTTTAGCGGCGGGTGTTACTCTCCGGCCTTCCAGCCATTGGTAATTGGGTAGCGGCGGTCGCGCCCGAAGCCGCGCTCGGAGATCCGCACTCCCACCGCCGCCTGGCGGCGCTTGTATTCGTTGCGGTCCACCAAACGCACCACCCGCATCACCACTTCCTCATCGAATCCCTTGGCAATAATCGCCGTGGCACTCATATCCCGATCGATGTACAGGCGCAGTATTTCATCCAGCACCTCGTAGGGGGGCAAGCTGTCAGAATCCACCTGGTCCGGTGCCAGCTCGGCACTGGGCTCGCGGGTAATGACGGTTTCCGGAATCACTTCGGAGACACTGTTGCGGTAGCGGGACAACTCATACACAAGGATTTTTGGCACATCCTTCAGGGCGTTGTAGCCGCCAACCATATCCCCGTAGAGGGTCGCGTACCCCACAGACATTTCACTTTTGTTGCCGGTGGTGAGCACCATAAAGCCCTTTTTGTTGGAAATAGCCATCAGCAACATACCGCGGGCACGGGCCTGCAGGTTCTCTTCCGTGGTATCCCGTTCACTGCCGGCAAATTCACCTTCCAGCGCCTTCATACTGGCATCGAAAATTCCTTCGATGCCAATGACCCGGTAGTGGATACCCAGGCGCCTGGCCTGATCCGCGGCATCATTCTTCGACAGGTCGGAGGTATAGCGGAACGGCATCATCACCGCTTCCACCCGATCCGGCCCCAGCGCGTCCACCGCAATCGCCAGGGTCAGCGCCGAGTCGATGCCCCCGGACAGCCCCAGAACCACGCCCTTGAAGCCATTTTTGTTGACGTAATCGCGCACGCCAAGCACCAGCGCCTGATACACCGATGCCAGATCAGGCAGGGGTTTGGCGTCGTTACCTGGTGCCAGAGACACTCCATTGCCATCACCATCGCCTTCACCGTCGACATTCACCGTGACCGGCAGCAGGCTCTCCACAAATTCAGGGGCGCGCGCGCGCAGCTCGCCGTCTTTGTCGACCGCAAAGGAGCCGCCGTCAAACACCAGCTCATCCTGGCCGCCGACGGAGTTGACGTACACGATGGGCATCTTGCCCGCTTGCGCCTGGCGCCCCAGCAGGGCCAGCCGTTCCTGGGCCTTACCCCGGTGGAAGGGTGAAGCGTTGATATTGAGCATTAATTTGGCACCCGCCCGCTCCGCCTGCACCACGGGTTCCGGGTGCCAGATGTCTTCGCAGATGGTGATGGCGGTGGGAATTCCTTTGATGTCCACCACACAGGCCTGATCGCCGGGTACGAAATAGCGCAGCTCGTCGAACACCTGGTAATTGGGCAGCTTCTGCTTCGCGTATTCCGCCACCAGCTCACCGTTCTGGATCAAGCCGGCCATGTTCAACACCGTGCCCGCTACCAGCCGCGGGTAGCCCACCAGAACCGCGCAGGGCAGATCCGCCTGCAGCAGCTTGGCCAGAGCATCATCTATGCGCTTTTGCATACTGGGGCGCAATAGCAGGTCTTCCGGTGGATAGCCACAGAGCGTCAGCTCAGGGAACAGCACCAGGTCAGCGCCGTGCTCGCGGTGGGCCCTGCGGGCGACTTCGACTATCTGGTCGGTATTCCCGGGGATATCTCCCACCAGCAGATTGATTTGCGCCAGCACTAGCTGCAAAGTAGACATCTTTTTACCCCGTTGGATTGAGGCCGCTATTGTAGCCATGCCCACTGGGTGCACAACATCTGCGCGGCATTCGCCGGACGCGCCCCCAGAATGAGAATAAAAAGTGAGCAGCCAGACCGCATCAGGTGACTCCCTGCACAGGGACATAACCCCGCCGCAACAAAATACCCCAGCGCCCGCGGAGTTGATCCGCCCTCGCCTGCGACAGCGGGACCTGCTCAAAATATACGCCTGGTACCGGGTAGCAATTGCGCTCATCCTGCTAGGACTGTTTGCATCCGGTATCAGCCGCGGCACCGTCGGCACCCTGTACCCGGCCCTGTACCTGAACACCGCCATTACCTATGCGGTGCTCAATATCGCCTGGCTGCTTTTTCTCTACCCTGGCCGCTTCCTGACCACGCCACTGCGCATCGGCAGTATCCTCAGCTGCGATATCATCGCATTTCTGTTGTTGATCCAGGCCAGTGGTGGCCTGGATTCCGGTGTCGGCTACCTGCTGCTCACCACCTGCGCGGTGGGCTCTCTACTGCTGGACAAACGCATGGGGGCCTTCCTCGCCGCCATCACCAGTATCGCGGTCATTGCGCAACAGTTGTTCGGGATACTGATCGGCCAGGCGGAAACCCAGGATATCGTTTCCGCAGGCAGCCTCGGGATATTACTGTTTACCTGTGTAACCGCACTCCAGTATCTCTCGACCCACATCCGCCTCGCCAACCAGAAAGCCGAACAGGAACGTCGGCAAGCCGCGCATTTACAGCGACTTACCCAACAGATCGTGGCGCAGATGCACACCGGTGTTCTGGTACTCGATGGGCAGGGAAATACCGAGCTGATCAACCGCTCCGCACAGCAATTACTCGGCATCAACCGCATAGCCGGGGGTAGTCTCAGCCCGGAGTTTAATCGTGCGCTGGACAGTTTGCGCAAACAATCGGGAGCCCACAGTGGCATTGTCGAAGGGGCCGGGCACAGCCAGCTCCGGGCTAGCGTCACCAGCCTCTCCAACGAATCCAGAAAAAGCACCCTGGTTTTTCTCGAAGACAACCGCAAATTGTCACAACAGGCCCAGCAACTGAAACTCGCCTCACTCGGTCGCCTGACCGGCTCCATTGCCCACGAAGTGCGCAATCCCCTGGGTGCCATCAGCCACGCCGCGCAACTACTCGCGGAATCCGATTCCATTAGCGACGAAGACCGGCAGCTGACCGGGATCATTTTTCGTCACAGCCAACGAGTCAACCGAATCGTCGAGGATGTCATGCAGCTTTCTCGCCGCCAAATGGCTGAACCTCAGCTGCAGGACTTGTGTGTTTGGATTGAACAATTCCTGACGGATTACCGCGCGGGAATGCCGGCGGAAACCCGCATTACACTGGAGACACCATCACATCCGGTCTATGCGCGCTTCGACCCGCACCAAATGACCCAGGTCGTCACCAACCTCTGCAACAATGCCGTGCGGCACTCACACATCGCCACCGGCCGGGCGGAGGTAGTCGTAACTGTCAGTTTTGTAGGGTCCCGAGAATGTGCCCGCCTGGAGGTTCAGGATTTTGGCCCGGGGGTTGCGGATGAACACAAAGATCAGATATTTGAACCTTTTTTCACCACCCAGACTTCTGGTGCCGGATTAGGGCTTTATATTGCCCGCGAACTCTGTGAATCTACCCGGGCAAATCTTTATTATTGTCGCAACCAAGACAATCACAGCTGCTTCAGAGTAGAATTTGCCCACGCGGAACAGGTTTTCTGAACGCGCAACAAAAATAAATTTCACTGCTATCTACCATGGCCGAGCGACAACCGATTGCCCTGGTTGTAGATGACGAGCCCGACATCTGCGACTTGATCTCAATGACTCTGCGACGCATGAACGTGCGCGCGGATATCGCGATGTCTGTCGCCGAAGCTAATCGTCGCCTCAGTGAAAAACATTACGATTTCTGTCTTACGGATATGCGCCTGCCCGATGGCGATGGCCTGCAACTCGTAGAGCAGATTCAGGATCGCCCTCAGGATCAATCTCTCCCTGTCGCCGTCATTACCGCCCATGGCAATATGGATACCGCCATTAGCGCACTCAAGCTCGGAGCCTTTGACTTTGTCAGCAAACCCGTCGACCTGGAGCGATTGCGCGCGCTGGTACAACTGGCCCTGCGACTAAATGAAGACCGCGATATCCAGCGGCAGGAGTTTCCGCCGCTGCTGCAGGGGCAATCCCCAGCCATTCAGCAACTGCGTTCACAGATAGAAAAAATAGCCCGCAGTGACGCCCCGGTACATATCCAGGGCGAACCCGGTTCCGGTAAAGAACTGACTGCTCGCAGTATTCATCTCCAGGGGCCAAGGGCCGACAATGCATTCGCAATACTGCATTGCGCCGCCACTCCGGCAGAGCAACTTGAAAGAGCATTATTCGGAATAGACAAAGCGACGGAAAAAACCGAAGGCGTTTTGCACACTGCCAACGGTGGCACGCTGTTCCTGGATGAAATTACTGAATTGCCGCTTGAGCTTCAGGTCAAGCTGCTCGCGGCAATACAGGAAAAGCGTTTTGCTCCGGTCGGTAGTAGCGAGTTCAGCGAGCTCGATATCCGCATCCTGAGTGCCTCGCACAAACACCTGGTCAGTGAAGTGCGCAGCGGCCGCTTTCGCAGCGACCTGTTTTACCGTATCAACGTCATAGAAGTAGCCGTTCCCGCACTGCGCCATCGGCTTGAAGACCTCCCGCTACTGACACGTAACCTCCTGCGCCGCCTGACGGCAGATAGCAAGGGGGCGCCCCCGAAAGCAGCCCAGGATGCGGTCAGTGCGCTGCAGGCGTACGACTTCCCTGGCAACCTCCGTGAGCTGGAAAACATCCTCGAGCGGGCCCTCACGCTCTGCGAAAGCAACACCCTCAGAGCCAGTGATCTACTACTGCACGCAGAGAGCCCCATCCCCATCCCCGAGTCCGGTGATACCAGCAGCTACCCGGTGGCCGACCTGGCATATGTACCGCCCAGAAGCCACGAACAACCGACCACTCAAATTGGGACCTTAGCGACGACCACTACCTACCCCGAACAGTTTTCCGCCTCGGACTACGAAACGTTGGATGACTTCCTGCAAACCATCGAGCGCGAAGCCATAGAAAGTGCACTTAATGAAACTCGCTGGAACAGGACTGCCGCGGCGGAGAAGTTGGGGATCAGTTTTCGGTCGTTGCGGTATCGTTTGAAAAAACTAAACCTCGAAGATTAACCAAATTTAGCACTTCCGTACTGTAATGGCCTGTGATTGGCTTTTCCCTCCGCCTTGGTATTCTGCAGAACTACTCAAGGATGAGGAGAACGATCATGCGACCCAATTACGGTACCACACTGCTAGAGCTGATTATCGGCCTGGCCATTCTATCCGTCATCGCGTCTATTGCAGTGCCCGCCATGGGCGATCTACTGGATCGCTACCGCACCCACATGAAAGCACGGGAGCTATTCAACTTGCTGGTGCTGATGCGAAGCCAGGCCTATAACAAGCAGAAAAAATTTACGCTCTGCCCCAGTGACGACGATGCCAGCTGCGGTAATAACTGGTCTTCCGGTGCAATCCTTTTTGCCGACTTGGATGGCGATGGAGAAAGGGACTCGGGTGAGCCTCTGGAGAAAATATTTTCAGGAGCGGAAAGCGGCGGCTCACTAAACTGGAATGCGTTTAACAATACCGGCTATATTATTTTTCGCCCGAACGGCACAACACCGGCCCAGAGCGGTAACTTTTCCTATTGCCCTCCGAGCGGAGATGCCAGAGATGGCTGGATTATTATTTTGAATACCATTGGCCGCCCCTATCTGGGTAAAGACAAGGACGGCGACGGCATCAAAGAAACGGGCAGCGGGAGAAACCTGAGCTGTCAGGCCTGACCTAAAATTCAGGCACTGACCCGCTTAGCTACAGGTTTTGTCCCAGCACATATCACCAGTGCCAAAACCATCATCACCCCGGTCCCAGCCCTTTTCACCGCTGGAACGCAGTAACAGATTGCCATCATCGGCTTGAACACCTTTGGCCTGTGCTTGCAGCTCGTAGCTACCACCACCATTACCCAAGGTGATTCTCAAATCGTAATACTTTGTGCCTCCGTCCAGTGGCGCTTCAGTGGCAAAGATAACCGGCACACCGTTCGCTTCTGACCCGGTGTAACTACCATTTTGCGTGAAGTGCTGCTCCATTGCCTGAGCCAGCCCCATCAGAGCGCCCTGTGCATCCGCACGACGGGAGCCTTTTACATATTCCTGATAAGAAGGCATAGCGATGCCGGCAATAATGGCAATGATCGCCACCACAATCATCAATTCGATAAGCGAAAAGCCGCGTTGCTTATTCATATTTGCTCTCAACATTTATTTAATCAAAGGCTTAAATGGCTACGGACGCGCTGTCACTCGGGTGTAATTTCTTCCCAGGACAGGCGACCTTCACGCTCACCACCACCCACGTTCACGTCGCGTTCATTAATCGTGCCCGCACTGGTCGAGGTATACTGCCTTTTCGCACCCAAAAAGCCCGGCTTATTGGGAATACCTTCATCGACCAGCTCACCGACATAGTTCATATCAGCGCTATCAATCACTCCGTCGCCATTTGCGTCGAAAACCGCAAATTTTGCTGGAGGCAAACCGGTGCGGACATCCACAGACATCAGCCAACCGTATCCGCCAGCAGAGCAAACCTGCCCGGTGGGAATCAGCGTGTTGAAGAACAGCACATTGCGCAGCAAGTCCGGCCTAGTGGTAACCCTCTCGCCCCCATCAGGGTAAGTTCCCGCATCCAGGGGAATATACCAGCCAGAATCACTGGTCCAATTCAGCTCACTACCGCTCAAAGTACGAAGAGTTATGACTCCGCCATCATCCTGAGCTACATCTTCCTCGCCGATAGTCCGGGAAACGAGATCATCTGCATCCAACCCATAAGTCCCATTATCCGAAACTGCATAGAAACCACCAGCAGAGGTATCGGCCGTATCGGTAGCCGTCAAATACTGACCTGTACCGAAGGTAACTAGCAGGTTAGGGCCAGCGCCACTTTCGTAGGCAGTATTGCGCGCAACCAGTGGCGCCGCGGTAATCGGCTCACCGCTCGCCGTAAACAGCGGCGTGGCTGTCCCGCCATTGCTTTCAACAGCCCACTGCCCAGTACTCTCTACATCAAACGCCCACATATTGCCGCGGAGGTCACCTGCATATATACGATCAATAGTGCCATCGAGATCGGAGTCCACAATGGCTGGGGTAGACAGGCCATTTTTATTCCCTTGGCTACCAGTCGCAGTAGTCAGATACACATACCCACTGCCATCCAGATAAACGATAAACAGCCCGGCATCGCCGGTGTAGCTGTTATAACCGTTGCCAAAAATGGCTGCCCACTTGCCATTGGACATGCGACCGATCTGGGGACGACTGAAAGAATAACCGAGATTGCTATTCGTGTTATCAGTAAACTCCCAGAGCACCAACGAAGCCGCATTGGCCTCAGTGAAGTTACCGGGGTCGGACACATCCAGCGCAAAATAGCCTTTGCCGCCGCCACCTAGACCACCCACCAGTACGGTTTTCCAGCCCGTACCGATATAGGCATCACCTACGGTCGGCGTACCATCCACATAATATTTGTGGCTATAGTTCTGTGAACTCAGGAAGTGAACACCTTCGTCGGTTACGCTACTGACAAGCGCAGAAGGGGCATAGGCAATCAGCTCTTTACCGGCATTTGTACCGGAAATCGCCGCATTGAAACCGTGCAGGAAGCCATCATTGGCCCCCACATATACCATTGGTGTCCGGCTTGCTTTGCCGCTTTTAAACGCCGCGTAGCTGCTAGCCTCGGGAAAATTCTCATTTTCCCAGCTCGATGTAGGAGCACCCAGGTATACCGGAGTGGAGTTGACGATATCCCCCAGTCGGCTACCCCGCTGGCGAAATTCACTAGTACTATTCCCTTCGTTAGTGCGATCACCACGCTGGTAGGCAATTCGATCAGCCGCTCGTCCGTCCTGAACCGCTACACCAGTAGAGGTATTGATGTTCAGATCCAGTTCAACATTGCTATCACTGTCAGTAAAGTCAAGACCAGCCTCGGTATAAGGAACACCACTGCTACCATCATGGGTAAGAATTACGCGCTGAGAGATATCGGCCTGATCCAGTATGTTACCCGCCTCCCAAGAGGCGGTAGACGAAATACTACCGTCACTACCAATAGAAAGTGCGGATAGCTCGCCACTCCAGTCTCCGCTATCGAACTTGGCCGCATAAAGCGTCGAGTTTTCCTCCAGAGAGGTGGAGTTAAAGGCGACAGAACTGGAGCTGCCTACAATGGCATGCACTTTCCTAATAATCTGGCTGAATGTCGTTTTTAACTCAGACGCATTGTCAGCACTGTATACATAGGAGCAATCATCTCCACTACATGTGCTATCACCACTGTGATACCCCGACCCAAAATAACCCGAGTTCGTGAGCACATTACTATTTGACAGATTGCTATTGGCAAATCCGATCATATAGCTCGTTATATTGTGCTTAACCGCAGTCCCATCTGGCTCAGTTAAATCAGGACGTAAATCGATGTCATACAATGCCTTAATGACATCATCCATGGAGTCATTACTGCCGGTAGTGCACCCCTTGACACCGTCGCAATTGTAATCGTAATCGTCCAGTTCATCGCCAACACCGCCATCACTAGTTGGATCGCCATCGGTCAATGCAACCATAAAACTCTTCTGGCAATAAAACTGAATTGCGCCGCCAGTTTCAGTGGCAGTTGGCTCTGTCACGCTCCCCCAAATTGGCTCACTTTCAAATACTTCCTCACCTTTTTTTGTTTGCGATGAAACGACTCCATCTGCATCTTCCAGAGTAATAGAAATATTCTTATCTTCGTAGCCGGTAATAAAGTATCGCCCAACATCTTCAAAAGTTTCCCCTAACGGGGTGCCGCCGCTGACCCCAATTCCGGAAATGGAACTAAGCAATGTTGGTAAATTTTCCTCACTAATGCTCGTCAACCCTGCCAGCATCTGGCCACCATTTGCATTGCCAGAAGCATCAAATTGCATCAGACCAACACGTACATCCGAAAGATCGGACAGGAGATCTGTTGCCGAATCCTTCATAATTTCTGTGCGTCGATCAACGCCGAGCTTGGCCCTCCGAACTGTAGTGCCGTCTTCCTCCAAAAAGTAGTCGGCCAAATAGGTACCAGTGCTATTATCAGAAAAAAACCAGTTTAAAAAATGGCCTGTCTGACGAGGACTACTTCCGGTCGAACTATCATCATGTAAATTCAGGTAACTGTAATCCTGATGATTGCCGGTTTCCCAATACGAGCCATCATTTCCATCCGCATAAAACCGGACTTCATACTCAGAATTTTCTGCGAAACAGTTACTAGTTGAGTTCCAGGTCATCCAGTTATTGTCACTCTCATCGTCGTCTCTCGGAGCGATCCGTTTGAACTGAACTGCACCCGTACTTTTGTTCACCCGGTAGTTAACAACGAAATAATCGGTTCTCCAGTTCCCGCCTTGTTGATAGCGGTATGTATTATCCAAAGCTGTGCCACTGCAAGGATCGTCCGCCTCCGAATCATAATCTTCAGGAGGCAATACCACTTGATACATAGATCCCGAAGAGTCGAGCACAAACATAATATTCGGCTCCGCCGAGCCACGGGTATACAAAGGAACTTCTGACAAATCCCCTGGCGCGGCAGAGGCACTGGTCGCCAATGTCAGCAGAAAGGCGGAAGAAAGGGGGCGGAAAGACAAGCGCATGTTTATTCTGTTATTCCATTTCATTGTTCGGTCTCTATTCGAATACTTTGTCAGCTGGTTGCCTTACATGGCTCGCCCGTAGAGGGTTACGATAATCCGCTCGGTGCCGCCGATACCAACACCCCGGGTCACGATTTTGAATACCTGAATGTCGTCATATTCCTGGCCTGTATTTCCGGTACTCCGATCCACATCAGAGGCATTGGAGTCGTCGGAAGCCAAGCCAGACATTTCGATATACATACGCCCGGTCAGTGCCGTCCCGTCGGGGCCAGTCATGCCAACGGATCTTTCTGTGGTATTGGTGTCTGTCCAGGTATTACTGGCGAAAAGGTCATCGGGGCCATTTCCTGCAGTACGCATCCAGCCGTTGGCTCCGAAACCACTGGTATCCGCGAGCCCGTCGATGACGGCCTCTCCCTGTCGCGCCATGGACTCCGCTACTTCAAGGGCAACCTTGGCATCGCGGGAGGCAAAGGTCATACGCTCGCCCATGATGACGCTCTGCGCACCAGAGACACCGATTAACGTCAGCACCAGCAATATGATCAGACTTACAATTAATACTGCACCCTGTTGGCTATGTAGCTTTTGCATTACATACTCCCCCGATTACGCACTTTAACGGTGGCAACATAGAGTTTTCTCAAGCGGCCGTCGGTATAGGTGGTTTCGGTACCGTCCAGCTCGGTTACTGTTTGCGAATCGACTCCGGCTGCATTTTCGCTGGTCACCAGTAGTTGTAATTTTACTGAGGTTACTTCGGCCATATTGTCCAGGTTACTGTCCGCGCCCTGCCACACATCTACCACGCCATCACCAGAGGTATCCCGGCCATAAGTCACCTGCATATCTTCAATGCCGGGTACCAACTCCTGAGTATTGCCATTTTCATCCCGAACAAATAACGAGTTATCTCCGGCGGTACTTTGGGCAATAAAATACGTGCGCTGATAGGGCTTCAGGATCTTGGCATCTGAACCGTAGACTTCCTGAAGTGTTGCGCCATGGGTGAAGGTGCGATTACCGGCACCTACGTCACCAGTAACCCCTGTGATAGACACCACATCGCCGAGTCGGCAATTGGCGATCAATACAACATCGCCAGTGGCTATCGGGCAATTTGCACTCACCTGGTTACCGCTGTTGAGCAAACGCCCAGCACCAGCACAGGCATCTACTGTGCTTCCGATAATCAGGATATCGCTACCTTCAATCACGTCCATAGTGCCAACTTTCTGGCCCGCACCGGCATCATTGATACCCTGAACCCCATCAGCGCCGAGTGAAGCAAAAAAACCGCTGGGGGAGCTCAGGTTGTTCACAATGCTGTCCTGATCGGGAGCGCAGCCCCAATAATCCGCTGAACGGACCTCCTTGCTCAGTAAATCCAGCGCAAAACGGCCACTCTCCTGGATACGCGAAAATGCCGTCTGGGTGCGGGAGGTGCTGGTATTGCTCTGGAACACCTGCAAAACCCCGAGTAGCAGCAGTGAGCTCAACACTATGCCTACCATCAGTTCAACCAGTGACAAACCTCGTTGCCGGGTGATCAAGTGCATCTCAAAGCTCCACTGTCATAACAAAACTGGCATCTTCCGTACCGCCATCGGCACCGCCATAATTTTCACCAGTATGCTGCTGCTTCCAGGCGAGAGTGATGGTTACCTGATCGCCATTGCGGCCGATAGTGCCGGACGCAGAAGGTAAGTTGGTTTTAATCACTTGCCCCCATTCATACAGATCCAGGCTCGCCAGAGCATTCACGCTGCAAGCGGATGTACAGTCGTTCCCCAAAGTCTCGCTGCCATCAACGGTGCCGTCATAACTACCCTGCTCTAAACCACTGGGATTGGCCCGCATGCGCTCGACAATGTCCTGCGCAGCCAGTGCAGCCATATAACGCTGATTTGCGCCGTTTCCATTTTTCAGGCTCATGGTCTGGGTGGCTGCAACCCCCAATAAACCTACCGCAAGAACCAGTACGGAAATCAGCACCTCAATTAAGGTTGCGCCCCGTTGCTTTACCATTCCCTTTCTCACTTTCATCATTAATCCCGCCCTTTAATTACTACAGGCAGTATTGGTCAGCAGGCGAACCGCCCCCGACACCAGCATCTCTAGCTGCCGCCCATGGTTGCCCGTCCGGTCATCACAGACCCCGAGGGTGAGCTTGTCGGCGAGATTGGACTCACCCCGCGCGTTAAACGTAAATTGCAGATTTGCGGTATCTGTACCGCCAACATCTGCACTCACCGCAAGGCTGGCATTTTCAATATCGAAAACACGTAACACCAATTCGCCATTGTCGAAACTGTCATTATCGTTTGCATCCACATACACCCGAAGGCCATTGGCCACATCATCTCCCATGGCACTGACGCCGACTCCTCCACCTGAACGCACAGCTTCCGCCCGAGCAAACTGAAGTACGGCATTGATGTCATCAGTCTTGGTAACAATGCGGTAGTCCTGAATCATGGAACGGAAGGAAGGCACCCCCACTGCCGCGATAATGCCAAGTACGGTTATTACGACCATCAGCTCTACGAGCGTAAAGCCCTTCTGGCTTACGGAATTATTCATTTTTACTATTACCCTGAATCACAGACAAACTGATGCCCACCCCAGTACGCTGGTGTACCGCAGTGTTATATCAGTTGAAGAAAAGATTGGAAGTGAAGGAATCGACCTTATTCAACAAGGCCGACAAGCGGTAATCGGAAGCCGACAAGCGGGCTCCTCACAGGTGCCCGCCACAGGGTTGACGCTCAAAAAAAGATCAGCGGAGTTCTTTGGGCAGGCTGAAGCTGATATTTTCCGGGATGCCGGCAACTTCATTGGGAATATCGGCTCCCAGATCCCGCAACTTCTGAATCACACGCTCCACCAGCACTTCCGGTGCCGAAGCCCCGGCAGTAATGCCCACGGCTTTCTTTCCGCTCAGCCAGCCGGAATCTACACAATCTGGACCATCAATCAGATAGGCATCGGTACCACAGCGCTCCGCCAGTTCCCGCAGTCGGTTCGAATTTGAACTGTTGGGGCTACCCACGACCAGGACCAGGTCGCATTCCAGCGCCAATTGCCGCACGGCGTCCTGGCGATTCTGGGTGGCATAGCAGATATCGTCTTTGCGCGGGCCGCGGATATTAGGGAACTTGGCTCGCAGGGCGTCGATCACGCGGGAGGTGTCATCCACGGAGAGGGTGGTTTGGGTGACGAAGGTCAGGTTGTCCGGGTCTTTGACCTGCAGCTCGGAAACGTCCTGCTCATCCTCCACCAGATAGATGGCACCACCGCCGCTGGTGTCATACTGGCCCATGGTGCCCTCTACTTCCGGGTGACCTTCGTGACCGATCAGAATGCACTCGCTGCCGTCGCTACTGAACTTGCTCACTTCCATGTGCACTTTGGTCACAAGCGGACAGGTTGCATCGAATACCTTGAGACCGCGATCAGCCGCTTCCTGCTGCACGGCTTTGGATACGCCGTGGGCGCTGAAGATGACGATTACATCATCCGGGACTTCGTCCAGCTCATCCACAAACACCGCGCCGCGCTCACGCAGGCTGTCGACCACGAATTTGTTGTGCACGACTTCGTGGCGCACATAGATAGGCGCACCGAAGACATCCAGGGCTCGGTTGACGATGTCGATCGCGCGATCGACACCGGCACAGAAACCGCGGGGATTGGCGAGGCGAATCTGCATACTACTCAGTCCTTGACCTGTCTAAGCTGAAATCAGTTGACCGAGGCCACTTCGAGAATTTTTACGTGGAAGAACACCGTCTGGCCGGCCAGGGGGTGATTGAAGTCGACTTCCACTTCGTCGTCACCGATTTCACGAATCACACCGGGCAATTCGCCACTGCCGTTATCAAAAGAGATCACCAGACCTTCTTCCAGTTCGATATCCGGAGAGAAGTGACCGCGTTTTACCTTCTGGATATTGGAGGGGTTGCGCTGACCAAAACCAGCCTCCGGCGGCACTTCAATTTCCGCTTCATCACCGGCCGTAAGGCCAAAAAGCGCCTGCTCAAAACCCGGCAGCAAATTGCCATCGCCCACAATAAAGGTGGCCGGATCACCATCAAAATTGGAGTCAATTTCAGAACCGTCGTCCAGCTTGAGGCTGAAGTGCAGGGTTACGCGGCTGTGTTCGCCGATTACATTATTGCTCATGGGTACTGCCTTTAAACTTCTGCACTTTTCTCAGGAGAATCGTCGCTGCGATCCTTGAAAAACAACAATTCGATGACCAGCATGGCCGCGCCTACGGAGATGGCAACATCGGCAATATTGAATACCGGGAAGTGCCAGCTTCCGTAATAAACGGAAATAAAATCCCGCACATAGCCCAGCAAAATACGATCCCACAGGTTACCCAGGGCCCCGCCAAGAATGAATGCCAGTGCCATCGGTTCCCAGCGCTTCATCGCGGGCAGGCGCCATATCCACACAATCACCACCGCACTGAACACGAGCGCGATAACGCCAAAAAACCAGCGCTGCCAGCCGCCGGCGTCGGCGAGAAAACTGAAGGCTGCACCGTAGTTTTCCGCATAGGTAAACTGCAGAAACCCGGGAATGATCTGTAATGCCGGGCCGTACATAAACTTGTCGACCGCCCATACCTTGGTGGCGATATCGGCCAGAATGACCAGCAGCGCCAGCAGATACCAGCGCCCGGGGGCGCCCAGGACTTTATGCCCCAAGGTGTTAGGCATAGTGACGCACCTCGCCTTCACCACTGACATTGTCTACACAGCGGCCGCAGAGTTCCGGGTGCTCACTGTTGCTACCCACATCTTCGCGGTAGTGCCAGCAGCGACCACATTTGGGCGCATCCACTTTGTGCACGGCAACCCGCAGGCCGGCCAGTTCAGTTTCTTCCGCACCGGCGGCATCGGAAAGCGGCTGCACGGAAGTGGAAGAACAGATCAGTACAAAACGCAGCTCATCTTTCAGCGCATCCAGTTTTTCCTGCAACCCGGGATCGGCGTACAGGGTGACTGAAGCTTGCAGAGAGCCACCGATGTTGCCCGCGCCACGCTGCTCTTCCAGCACCTTGTTCACTGCGGTTTTCACATCCGCGATGGCATCCCAGTATTCCGCATCCATCAGGGATTCCGCCGGCAGCGCAGGGAACTGGTACCACTCTTCCAGCAGCACGCTTTCACTCTTGGCGCCCGGTACGAACTGCCACAGTTCTTCGGCAGTGAAGCTCAGGATCGGGGCTACCCAGCGCACAAAGGCTTGTACAATGTGATACAGCGCAGTCTGCGCGGAGCGGCGGGCGACACTATCAGCCTGGGTGGTGTACTGACGATCCTTGATGATATCCAGATAGAAGCCACCCATTTCCACCACGCAGAAATTATGTAGCTTCTGGTAGATCTGGTGGAACTGGTAACGATCGTAAGCGCTAATGATTTCCTGTTGCAGCCTGGCCGCCTGATCCAACGCCCAACGATCCAGTGCCAGCATGTCTTCCACCGGCAACAGATCTTTCTCCGGTTCGAAGCCCGCGAGGTTCGACAGGAAGAAGCGCGCGGTATTGCGCAGGCGACGATAGGAATCCGCGGTACGCTTAAGGATTTCGTCGGACACCGCCATCTCGCCACTGAAATCGGTGGCGGATACCCACAGACGCAGAACGTCCGCGCCCAGCTTGTTGATCACATCCTGAGGCGCCACCGTATTACCGATGGACTTGGACATTTTGCGGCCCTGAGCGTCCACGGTGAAACCGTGAGTCAATACCTGCTTGTAGGGCGCACAATCATTAATGGCGATGGAAGTTTTCAGGGAGGACTGGAACCAGCCGCGGTGCTGGTCGGAGCCTTCCAGATACAGGTCCGCCGGGAAACGCAGACCGTCGCGACGCTCCAGCACCGCGTAGTGGGTCACACCGGAATCGAACCACACATCCAGGGTATCGGTGACTTTCTGGTAGTTGTCGGCGTCGTCACCCAGCAGCGCTTTGGCATCCAGGTCGAACCACACATCCATGCCGCCCTGGTCCACCAGTTCGGCGACCTTGTCCATCAGCGCCGGAGTTTCCGGGTGGATTTCGTGGGTTTCTTTATGCACGAACAGCGCGATGGGAACACCCCAGGTGCGCTGGCGTGAGATACACCAATCCGGGCTGGCATCCAGCATGGAATCGATACGCGCCTTGCCCCAGCCGGGGATCCACTCGACTTCATCCGCCGCCTTCTGGGCATGATCCAGCAGATCGTTCTGCTGCATGCTGATAAACCACTGCGGCGTAGCGCGATAGATCAGCGGGGTTTTAGTACGCCAGCAATGTGGGTAGCTGTGGACCAGTTTGTCCTGGTGCAGCAACACACCCTGTTCTTCCAGCAGCTCGACAATCTTGCCGTCCACCTTGTACACATGCTCGCCCGCAAACAGCGGCACTGTGTCGCGGTAAACACCGTTGTCGTCCACATAATTCAGGGTTTCAATGCCGTAGCGCTTGCCCACATTGAAGTCGTCGGGGCCGTGGTCCGGCGCTGTGTGCACACAGCCGGTACCCGCATCGGTGGTGACGTGGTCTGCCAGGATCAGGGGTAGCTGTTTTTCGTAGAAGGGGTGCTTTACCTTCAGGTGCTCCAGCGCGGCGCCGTGTATGCGACCGACCACTTCACCACTCACACCTGCAGCTTCCAACACCGCATCTTTTAATTCTGCCGCAACCAGCAGGCGCTCTTCGCCCACCTGCACTACGACGTACTCCAGGTCCGCATGTACGGAAACTGCCTGGGAAGACGGCAGGGTCCAGGGGGTAGTGGTCCAGATAACGACAGACAGCTGGCCATCACCGGCATGGCCACCGGCGGCATCGGCGATGGCCAGCGCGGTTTCATCGGTAACCGGGTATTTTACGTAGATGGAGAAGGAGGTTTTGTCCTGATACTCCACTTCCGCTTCTGCCAGCGCTGAGCCGCCCACGACGCTCCAGTAAACCGGCTTGAATCCACGTGACAGGTGGCCGTTTTTCACCACGCGCCCGAGGGCACGAATGATGTCGCCTTCAAACTGGTAGTCCATGGTGCGATAGGGGTTGTCCCACTCACCGAACACACCCAGACGGATAAAATCTTTCTTCTGGCCATCTACCTGCTTGGCCGCGTACTCACGACACTTCTGGCGGAAGGTTTTGTGATCGACTTTGACGCCGGCCTTGCCGACTTTCTGTTCCACTTTGTGCTCGATGGGCAGGCCGTGGCAGTCCCAACCGGGCACGTAGGGGGCATCGAAGCCACTGAGGGTTTTCGATTTGACGATGATGTCTTTCAGAATTTTGTTAACCGAATGACCGATATGAATATCGCCGTTGGCGTAGGGAGGGCCATCGTGCAGGATAAACTGTTCGCGGCCCGCACGGGCTTCACGAATTTTTTCGTAGAGCTTACCTTCTTGCCATTTCTTCAGAATCGCCGGCTCCCGCTGGGGCAGATTGCCGCGCATGGGGAAGTCGGTTTCGGGCAGATTCAGGGTCGCTTTGTAATCGGTCATTGGCTATCTACTTCAGTTGTAGCTCGGGGTTTTAAATTGTTGATTGCGCTTTGCACTCAAACCTCGAAAGGCTTACGGAGCCCAAAACTGGAAATTTAAGCGGGAGTGCTGGGGATCAGGTTTCAAAACCGTCGGCGACAGGGACGTCGCCGACGGAGCTTACAGGGATGTACTTGCAGCGTTTTTGAAACCTGATACCCAGTGCTCCGGCGCCACTGAACTCATATCAGAGCTCTGCTGTTAAGCTCCGGGCTCCGTTGGAGCTGGTTCCGTGGCGGCAGAGCACCGGGTACGGACTTTCAGGACCGCTGTGAACCCATCCCTGGGCGCTGCGGCGGCGACGTCCCTGTCGCCGACGCTCCTGAAAGTCCGTACCCGATGCTCTGCCTTCGCATCTGCGAGCTGTACTACGTCAGATACGAAGGGGTAATTTGTTTTTGCTCAATCTGGATTGCGATGAGCAAACCAAGCCTTCGCATTTTCGATGTCTTCCGCGATTTTCTGTTTGAGTATTTCCAAAGACTCAAACTTCTCTTCATCGCGCAGCTTGTGGCAGAAAGTTACTGCGATTTCGCGGCCATAAAGGTCGCCACTGAAATCGAACAGGTGCACTTCCAATAGCGGCTTTGCACCTTCGCCCTCAACCGTGGGACGAAAACCCACATTGGCCACACCCGCCACTTCCATACAGCTGCCAGACATCGGGCTGCCGTCGGTGCGTTTCGCCGTCACCGTATACACACCCACCAGCGGCGAGCGATAGCGGTGCAGGCGCACATTGGCGGTAGGCGCCCCCAGCTGGCGACCAAGTGCACGGCCGCGGGCCACCAGGCCGGTAATCCGGTATGGTTTGCCCAGCAACTGCTCCGCCAGAGCAAAGTCCGCATTTTGCAGTGCCTCACGGATACGCGTACTGCTCACCCGTTCGCCGGCAATCTCCAGGGTAGCGGTATCTTCCACGGTAAAGCCCGCATCAGCGCCGGCTTTTTGCAGCAGGCGGTAATCTCCGCTGCGGTCGCAGCCGAAGCGGAAGTCGTCACCTACTACAAGGTGGCGCACGCCCAGTCCGTCCACCAGTACCTGCTGGATGAATGCCTCGGCACCCAGACTGCGCAGGCGCTCGTTGAACTGCAGACACAGAACACGATCAACGCCGGCGTCGAACAGTGCCAGTACTTTTTCCTTGAAGCGCATCAGCCGTGCGGGGGCCTTTTCGCCGGAGAAATACTCGTGGGGCTGCGGCTCAAAAATGATCGCTACCGACGGCAGCTTGCGCTCTGCAGCGCGCGCGCGCAACTGGCTGATAATCGCCTGATGCCCCAGATGCACGCCATCGAAAGACCCGATGGTCGCCACACATTCCCGGTGGCCCGGCCGCAGGTTGTGCAACCCGCGAATCAGCTCCCGTTGCTCGGTCACAGTGCTTCACTCACCCTTTGTCGGTCTTGCAAAATCAAGCGACGCAGTATAACGGATTTTGGCTTCACGATGTGGCCCGAAAATGCCTTGGCCGCAAGCCACTGGCCAGCAGGATCAAGCCGTAGGTGGCGCCACCGGCTGCCACCAGCGCCCCCATGCGCCAGGCGCGCTGCCACCAGGGCCATTCGTGCCACGCCGGCCAGTAGTGCAATGTCGCCAGCAATACCGCGGCCATCGCCAGATTCGCCAGCAGCAGGCGCATCAGGTAGGCCTTCCAACCGGGCTCCGGGGCGTAAACGCCGCCCTGGCACAGCCCGCGATAGAGCAACCAGGCGTTGATCGCCGCCTGCCCGGCAGTGGCTGCGGCGAGCCCCATATGGCCGAGCTGGAAGTAAATGTGTAGCGGTATGACCAGCGCCAGGCTCAGGATCATCTTGGAACCAATGGCAATCAGGCCGAAGCGTACCGGTGTCGTCGTGTCCTGGCGCGCAAAATAGCCCGGCGCCAGTACCTTGATCAGCATGAAAAACAACAGGCCGAAGGTATAGGCCCGCAGTGACCAGGACGCCATTTCCATGTCCCGCGGTGTCATATTGCCGTACTGGAAGAGCACCGTGAGCAGCGGTTCAGCCAGTACAAACAGCGCTACCGCCGCCGGTAGGGCAATCAGGGTGACACTGCGCAGGGCCCAGTCAATGGTGTGACGAAAGCGCTGCGGATCGCCGCCGGCGTGCAACCTGGACAGGTTGGGCAGGATCACCGTGGCGACGGCCACTCCGAACACCCCGAGAGGCAACTCCACCAAGCGATCGGAGAAGTAGAGCCAGGTTACCGACCCGGTGGGCAGGAAGGAAGCCAGCACCGTGTCCAACACCAGGCTGATCTGGGTGACCGACACGCCAAAAATGGCCGGCGCCATCAGGCGCAGAATCTTGCGCACGCCCGGGTACTGCCAGTCCCAGCGCGGCCTAGGCAAAAGCCCCTGACTAATGAGAAAGGGTATCTGGAACAACAGCTGCACCACCCCTGCCGCCAGTACCCCCCACGCCAGGGCCATGACCTGAGGCTCAAACCAGTTGGCGGCAATGGTGGCCGCCCCGATCAGCACCAGGTTCAGCAACACCGGCGTCAGAGCGGGTATCGCAAAGCGGTCGAAGCTGTTGAAGATGGCCCCGGCAAAGCCGGTGAGGGATATCAGCATCAGATACGGAAAGGTGATGCGCAGCATATCCGTGGCCATGGCGAACTTTTGCGGCTCGCTGCCCCCCACCACCAACCGGGGGTAAAAATACCTGCCACCAGGGGTGCGCAGAGTACGCCGAACAGGGTAACCATCAGTAGCGCGCCACCGAGGGCACCGGCCACCCGGTCGTTCAGCTCTTTCACCGCCGCCATGCCACCCTTCTGGCGGTACTCTGCCAGCACCGGCACGAACGCCTGGGAGAAAGCGCCCTCAGCAAACAGGCGGCGGAAAAAATTGGGGATCTTAAAGGCTACAAAAAAGGCGTCGGCGGCGTCACTGGCACCGGTCAGCCGGGCAAATACCATGTCCCTCGCCAACCCCATGACCCGGGACAACAAAGTGGCACCACCGACCACGGATGTACCGCGCAATAACCCGCGCTGGGGGCTATCTTTCGTAACTTGTGCTGCGGGTGTTGCCGGCGCCGCCGGTGACGGTGCCCCGGCCTGATCCTGCTCCGAAGGTGGTTCTGCCACGTCCCTGGTTCCTGATAACTGACGGAAGAATAAATCGAGGGGTGATGATGGCCGGCAAGTCTACCGCAATCCGCCGCCACCGCCATCTGCACCGAGCCGCGGCCCACCGAAACAGCACGCTACGGTTGGCGCAAGGTGGAACTATACTGAGGTTAAGCAGTTGACGAGCGCTGCAGGGAGTGGCGGCCATAGAGGAGGAACGGAATGACCATCAACGCATTGATTATTGCACTGATTCTGGCGGTGCTGCTGTACGCCGTGGTTGCCCTGGGCCCACGTCCACAGCGGGTCAGGGTGCGAATCGACCAACCCCGGGACCGCCGCTATCGCCGCCAGCGGAACTAAGCGACAGAAACTAGCGGAACTAAGCGACATAAAAAGGGGCTAAGAGAATCGGATTCACAACCAGCCCGGCGGTAAAAATTGCCGTAGGCTGAACTAAATCACAGGGCACACCGCCACAATTCGCCATAATTGCTGCGGAATTTGCCCCACTGGCGCCACGCCAGTGCCTCCTTGCGGGGGTTAAATGACTATCAACCGAGGCGGGAACGCAACCCGGCCGGAACCAAAGAGCAGTCATTTCAAACCTCAAATCGCAAGGAACACGATCATGAAAAAGATGGTATTGGCAGTAACCCTGAGCAGCCTGGCCCTGAACACCCTGACCCTGAGCAACGTTGCCACGGCCGCCACTGACACCGACAAAGAATTCCAGGGCTCAGCCCTGACCCCGGCCAAACAGGCCACTGTATTCACCGGCGCCGCAGTTGCGGGTGCCGCCGTAGGTGGCCCGATTGGCTTTATCGCCGGGGCCCTCGGTGGAGCCTGGCTGGGCGAACAGATCAAGCAAGCAGAAGAGGCTGACATGCTCGCAACTCAATTGACGGAAAGCCGCGCAGAAATGGGCAACCTAGCACAACAACTGGACGCGGCGCGACTGTCCGCCAACGATGCTCAGGAGCTGGCGCTGGATAGCCTTGAGTTCCAGATGCTGTTCACCACCGGTGACGACCAGCTTCAGGAAGCGCAGGAACGTCATGTCGCCGCCATGGCAGACTTCCTCAACCGCCACCCGCAATTGCAGGTTTACCTGGAGGGCCACTCGGACCCCCGCGGCAGTGACGGCTACAACAATGTACTCTCCGACCAGCGCGCCCTGAGTGTACAGCGCGCCCTGGAAGCTTACGGTGTGGCCCCCGAACGTATCGAGCGCCGCGCCCTGGGTGCCAGCCAATCCAAAGCCCCCAAGGGCGACGCGGACGCCTATGCCCTGGAGCGCCGCGTGGACATCCACTTCGGCACCCCGGAATCCGTGGCTGGCTCCTTCTAAAGCCCCCTCAAGCCACCGTCCATACACAAGACCGGTTGCCGCTCTGCAAAAGCGGTAACCGGTCTCGAATGAAACCCGACAAGCTCTCTTGTCCGGCCCTGTTCTCCAGGACAGCTCTCCAGCCCTGCATCACTTAGCCTTGCGCGCCGCACCCAACCTGCCGCGCGCTTTTTAAAATTCCCCAGGCATCGGCTACTAGACACTCTTTGCCAGTCAGCTCCGCTTCGGGCATGATTTTCCGCCAGATATAATGCCAAGAACGGTGCCGGAAACCCCATGACCAGCCCTACCATCGCCATTGTCGAAGACGAAATTGCCATCGCCGAAAACTACCGCGACGCCCTGCGCCGCACCGGCTACCAGGTAAACCTGTACCACACGCGCCCCCAGGCCCTGGAGGCCTTCCGCCAGCGTCTGCCGGACCTGGCGGTCATCGATGTGGGACTGGGTGCAGAAATCGAGGGCGGCTTCGACCTGTGTCGGGAACTGCGTGCCATGGCGCCCACCCTGCCGATCCTGTTCCTCACAGCGCGGGACTCCGAACTCGACATCATCTCCGGCCTGCGCCTGGGTGCCGACGACTACCTGACCAAAGACATTTCCCTGCCCCATATGCAGGCCCGCATCAGCGCCCTGCTGCGACGGGTAAGCGTGATGCAATCCCAGGGGGATGAAAGCGAAACCCTCACCCAGGGCGACCTGACCCTCGACGTATCGCGACTGCACTGCCACTGGCTGGGGGAAGCCGTCGACCTGACGGTGACGGAATTCTGGATTGTGCACGCACTGGCCAAGCGCCCCGGGCACGTCAAATCCCGCAGCCAGCTGATGGAAGCCGCACGGGTGGTACTGGATGACAACACCATTACCTCCCATGTGAAGCGCATAAGGCGCAAGTTCCAGACCATCGACGGTAATTTTGACGCCATCAGCACGGCCTATGGCATGGGCTATCGCTGGCAGGTCTAAACACAACTGCAACCACTGAAACTCACCCACTGAAGCCTTCCCTGTGAAACTGCGCCGCCAACTCATACTGCTCAGCCTCTGCACCCTGGCCCTACCCTGGGCGGGTTGCCAGTATTTGCGCCAGGTGGACAAAGCCCTGAGCCAGGGCCAGATGCAGACCCTGGAAGCCACCGGTAACGCCATTGCCGCACGCCTCGCCAGCGCCCCCGAACTGATCGCTCCGGACCCCAGGCGAAACGGCCGCCCGCCGGGCGCCCAGCTGTACCTGAACCCCCTACCCCAGGCGCCGGTACTGGACGGCTACGGAGAAGAGTGGCGGGGACTGGCGCTACCGCCTCGACAACTCCTTGATCAGGACGGCAAGCCCCTGGCCCAGGTCACCCTGGGGAGAAACGACAACCAGATATACATGCTGCTGACCGCCAAAGATCGCAGTCCCAGCTACCACGACCCCCGCAGCAGTGGCATTTCCAGTGGCGACACCGTACAGCTGTACACCGCCCGCCAGCAGTACACCCTGCCCGTCGCCAGCCAGGGCCCGGTGCGCGCCCTCTGGTACAACCCCCGCCGTGGCGAGTACGAGCGCGAACTGCGCATTCGCGGGCGCTGGACCGCCTCCCCGCGAGGCTACCAGTTGGAGCTCTCCATGCCCTTCGGCCTCACCGATGGCGAACTGGCGATCGCGGTGGAAGATCGCACCCGCAGCGACGGCGGAGACGCCCCGCGCCACACCAGCACCTTGCCCGCAGACGGGCGCCCCGGGGCGCTGGTGGAGCCCCTGCGCGACCTGCAGCAGGAACTGAATCATTTTGCGCGCCCGGAGCTGCAGCTGACAGTCGTCGACAAAGAGGGGTTTGTGCTGGCCAGCACCGGCACTGACTTTGCCGATGAGCGGCAAACGTCAGATTCTTCCGGAGAGCGCCACTGGCTACTGGACTGGCTCTACCGCCAGATCCTCACCACCGACCAGTTACCGCCGCTTCCGCGCCAGTACCCGGAGTCCCTGACGCAAAACCGGGATACCGCCGGCCAGTGGTTCCGGGCAGCAGACGAAGCCAACGCTGGCGATGAACGCATCGGTGCCGTCAGCGTGCCGGTAGTCACCCGCGCCGACGACATTATCGAGCGGCCGTTGCTGGGGCGGGTGATTGCGGCGCAGTCTGCCAGCGCCCTGCAATCCCTCACCGAATCCGCCGCCCGGCGCTTGTGGCTAACTACAGCCGGTGCCGCCGGGCTGGTGCTGTTACTGCTGCTCGGTTACGCCAGCTGGCTGTCCTGGCGCATCCGGCGCCTGCACCGGGCCGCCCGAAACGCGGTGGATACCAGCGGCCGCCTGCGGGGGGACTTTCCGCAACCTTTTGTAAACGACGAGCTGGGCGCCCTGAACCGGGCCTTCGCCAGCCTGCTGGCGGAGCTGGACCACTACCACCAGTATCTGCGCAGCCTGGCGGGCAAACTGTCCCACGAACTGCGCACTCCGCTGGCGGTGGTGCGCTCATCCCTAGACAACCTGAGCGCCGGCGAACTGGACAGCGACAGCCGACGCTACGCCGAGCGCGCGGCCGACGGCGGCGCGCGCCTTTCTTCCATCCTCAACGCCCTGTCGGCGGCAACGCACCTGGAGGCCAGCATCAGCCAGGCAGAACGGGAGGACTTCGACCTCGCCGACCTGCTGCAGCTCCTGACCCAGAGCTACGCCGACGCCCACCCCCACCACAGGTTTGAGCTGCAGCAGACACCAGCGCCGCCGGCGCAACTTCACTACCACGGTGCCCCGGAGCTGCTGGCACAGTTGCTGGACAAGCTGATCGACAACGCAGTGAGCTTTGCCCCCGACGGCAGCCAGATCACCGTCAGCGCCAGCGAGAGCAAGCGGGAATACCGGGTTTCCGTCAGCAATGACGGCCCCCTGCTGCCCGAAGGGTTCGGCCAGAAACTGTTCGACTCCCTGGTCTCTGTCCGCGATGACGGCGGCAAGGCCGGCCACCTGGGATTGGGACTGCATATCGCGCGATTGATAGCGGATTTTCACGGTGGCCAGCTGAGCGCTGCCAACCGGGAAGACCGCCAGGGAGTGACGTTTACCCTGACGCTTCCCCGCTAGCGCCCCGGCGCTACATTGCTAGCAACGTCCGTGTCCGCAGCGGTCACAAACTGCTGGCGCCAGCGGTTGACAAACAACCAACGCTGGGGATAATGTCGCGTCCCAAACGGGCCCCCGGCCCGAAGTTCGAGTTTTATTGATTCCAGACAGGAGCAACCGGTGGCCAATTCACCTCAAGCGAAGAAACGCGCGCGCCAAAACGAAAAGCGCCGCAACCACAACGCCAGCCTGCGCTCCATGGTGCGCACCTACATCAAAAAGGTAGTTGCGGCCATCGATGCAGGTGATGCAGAAAAAGCCAAGACCGCCTACACCGCGGCAGTGCCGGTTATCGACCGCATGGCTGACAAAGGCATCATTCACAAAAACAAGGCTGCTCGCCATAAGAGCCGCCTGAACGCCCAGATCAAAAAGCTGGCTGCCTAAGCCGCTGCTTTTTCTGAGCATGAAAAAGCCCCGCCATGGCGGGGCTTTTTTGTGCCTGCTGATTCGTGCCTGCCAGCTGGCGCCCGGTGATGCCTGACGCCCTGCGGGCAACCTCAGGACAGCAGTATCAGATTATCCCGGTGAATCAGCTCATCGTCATCCCGGTAACCCAGCAAATCGACAATTCGATCTGAAGGTTGACCGCAGATTTTCAGCGCCTCGGAACTGTCGTAATTCACCAACCCCCGGGCAATTTCCTCGCCCGCCGCATTGATACAACTCACCAGCTCACCGCGGTGAAAGCGCCCATCCATTTTCACCACCCCGACCGGCAACAGGCTTTTCCCCTGATTGCGCAGCGCCCGCTCGGCACCGGCGTCCAGGTGCAGCTGGCCGCGCACCTGCAGCTGGCCCGCAAGCCAGCGCTTGCGCGCTGTCAGCGGATCCGCCTCCGGCAGCAGCAGGGTCCCCAGCCCCTCACCGGCCACAACCCGCTCGATAACCAGGTCCGCGCTGCCGCCGACAATGACCGTGCGCGCCCCGGAGCGCGCCGCCAGCTGGGCCGCGCGCACTTTGGTCGCCATACCGCCGCGGCCGAGACCACTGCGGGAACCGCCCGCCATCGCCACCAGCCGGGGATCCGTCGCCGTTGCCTCGCGCACCAGCTCCGCCGCAGGATTGTCGCGGGGATCTTCGGTGAACAAGCCATCGGCATCGGTGAGAATCAACAGAACATCCGCCTCCACCAGATTGGCCACCAGGGCACCCAGGGTGTCGTTGTCGCCAAAGCGGATTTCGTCGGTGACCACCGTGTCATTTTCATTGATGATGGGCACCGCCCCCAGAGACAGCAGGGTCTTGAGGGTACTGCGGGCATTCAGGTAGCGGGTGCGGTTGGAGAGGTCGTCGTGATCCAGCAGGATCTGAGCGGTGCGGCAGTCGTACTGCCCAAAGGCATGCTCGTACACCTGCACGAGATGACTCTGGCCGATAGCGGCGGCCGCCTGCAGCTGGTGGATCGACTCCGGCCGCTTGCGCCAGCCGAGACGATCCATACCCGCAGCGACGGCGCCAGAGGATACCAGCAGCACCTCGATGCCCTGCCGACGCAGGGCACTGATCTGACCCGCCCAGTTCTGGATGGCCGCGCGGTTGACCCCGCGGCCATTATCGGTCAGCAGTGCGCTGCCAATTTTGATAACCCAGCGCTTGCTGGAAGAGAGTTGCTGGCGCGACGAGATGGAATCCATTTCTTCCTCTTGTAAAAACGCGCCTCGGCAAAACAATCAACTAAAGAGGCGCCTGATTCAGGGGCGATATTCTACATCCACGTCGTAGTCATCGTCGTCCCAATCTTCATCATCCTCGTCAGATTCTTTCGCCGCTTTGCGCTTGGCACGCTGCACCTGGCGCTGCGCTTCGATGCGCTCCCGCGCCTCGCGCTGCATCTGCCGCTGAGCTTCTTGCTCGGCCTCGAACAGCTCACCATCCAGCTCTTCCTGATGCTTGACCTCTTCCAGGTAATCCATCAGCTGCCCACTAAGCACATCGGTACCCTCACCGCGAATTGCTGCCACCCGGAACACCGGCCCCTGCCAACCAAGGGCATTCACAATGGACTGACAGCGCTCTTCCAGCTCATCTGCCGGTACCAGGTCAGTCTTGTTCAGCACCAGCCAGCGCTCACGCCCGGCCAGGGTGGGACTGAACGCTTCCAGCTCACGCTCGATCGCCAGCGCATTCTGCACCGGATCAGAACCGTCAAACGGCGCCAGATCCACCAGGTGCAGCAGTACCCGACAGCGGGTAAGGTGCTTGAGGAAGCGGATACCCAGGCCGGCACCTTCCGCCGCCCCTTCGATCAGACCAGGGATGTCCGCAATGACAAAGCTGCGATACTTCTGTACCTGCACCACACCCAGGTTCGGTACCAGGGTGGTAAAGGGGTAATTCGCCACTTTCGGTTTGGCCGCAGACACGGCGCGAATAAACGTGGATTTGCCCGCATTGGGCAGCCCCAGCATGCCCACGTCGGCCAGCACTTTCAGTTCCAGCTTGAGGTTGCGGCTTTCACCCTCACTGCCGGGCGTGGTCTGGCGCGGCGCGCGATTGGTACTGGACTTGAAGCGGGTATTGCCCAGCCCGTGCCAGCCGCCCTGAGCTACCAGCAAACGCTCACCTGCCACCAGCAGATCCCCCAGGGTCTCCCCGGTATCCACATCAATGGCGGTGGTACCCACAGGCACCTTCAGCTCGAGCTCTTCACCTTTGGCACCGGTACAGTTGCGCCCGCGGCCGGGTTCACCACTTTGCGCGCGGTAATTCGGCTGGTAGCGGTAATCCACCAGGGTATTCAGTGACTCATCAGCCACCAGATACACGGAGCCGCCATCGCCGCCGTCACCGCCATCGGGACCACCCTTGGCGACAAATTTCTCGCGACGAAAGCTCAAACATCCCTTACCGCCGTTGCCGGCCTGCACCGAAATCGGCGCCTCATCTACAAATTTCATGGCTCTACTTACCGGGTTGACCGGTCTTCAGTGTAATTTGCCCAGGATCAATACAAAAAAAGGGGGCAAGATACAAAAAAGCCCCGCAATTGCGGGGCTTTTTATCGGACGCTATGACCGCTTAGGCTGTTTCGATGGAAACAAACTTGCGGTTATTGGCACCCTTGACCTCAAACTTCACTACGCCATCGGCAGTAGCGAACAGAGTGTGGTCTTTGCCCATACCAACGTTTACACCAGCGTGGAACTTGGTGCCACGCTGACGAACGATGATGCTGCCTGCAGAGACAGCTTGACCGCCAAAGCGCTTAACGCCCAGGCGTTTACTTTCAGAATCGCGCCCGTTGCGCGTACTACCGCCAGCTTTCTTATGTGCCATGAGTAGTTACTCCTCTTCTGTTACCTGGTGATTAGCCTTTGATGCCAGTGATTTTAACTTCGGTGTACCACTGACGGTGGCCCTGACGCTTCATGGAGTGCTTACGACGACGGAACTTGATGATTTTCACCTTCTCGCCGCGGCCGTGGCTCAGCACTTCTGCAGTCACTTTGGCACCTTCAACAACCGGCGCACCGATGTTGATAGCGTCGCCGTTCACAACCATCAGGACCTTATCGAAATCGATAGATTCACCGGTTGCTACTTCGATTTTTTCCAGGCGCAGAACTTCGCCTTCTTCTACACGGTGCTGTTTGCCACCGCTTTCAATAACTGCGTACATATTTCTATGCTCCAACAAAATGGACGACACGAAGCAGCGGCAGGCCAAACTAATGACCGGTTAGCCAGCATTTTGGGAGCTTGCGCCGTGTTGATTAACACTGTTTTCCCGACTCCGGCGGCTCCCATGAGGGATAGGCCCGGTTCGAGCGGGGCGCAGATTCTAATCAATTCGCACGATTGATACAATAGTGCGTTTTTCGGGCAGGCTGTCCCACTTCACGCCTTTCCGCCCGGGGCCAAAACCGCTAGGCTTGCCGCCCTGAGAGAAAACAAGCGCAGTATAAGGAACCCTGAATGTTGCCTTTCCACCAGGTAGCCGCCGACGATTTTGCGGCCGTCAATCAACGTATCATCGATCAACTGCATTCCGACGTTCCGCTGGTGGAGAACATCGGACACTACCTGGTCGAGGCTGGAGGCAAGCGCCTGCGCCCGCTGCTGGTGCTGCTCTGCGCCCGCGCCGCCGGCTACCGGGGCGAGAACCACATAGACCTGGCCACCATCATCGAGTTCATCCACACCGCCACCCTGCTGCACGACGACGTGGTAGACACCTCGGATATGCGCCGCGGCCGCATCACCGCCAACGCCCAGTGGGGCAACGCGCCGGCGGTACTGGTGGGCGACTTCCTCTATTCCCGAGCCTTCCAGATGATGGTTGCCCTGAAGGATATGGACATCATGTCCATCCTCTCCGACACCACCAACACCATCGCCGAGGGCGAGGTACAGCAACTGGTGAACGCAGGCGATCCAGCAGTCACGGAAGCCAACTACCTTGCGGTTATCCACAAGAAGACCGGCGCCCTGTTTGAAGCCGCCTGCGAGACGGCCGCCGTGCTGGCCGACTGCACGGAAGAACAGCGCCAGTCCCTCAAGCTCTACGGCCGCCACCTGGGCTCCGCCTTTCAACTGGTAGACGATGCCCTCGACTACCGCGGCAATTCCGAGGAACTGGGCAAGAATGTGGGCGACGACCTGGCCGAAGGCAAGCCTACCCTGCCACTGATTTATGCGATGGCCAACGGCACTGCCGAACAGGCCACACTGGTACGTGAAGCGATTGAACAGAAAAGCGCGGAGAAACTCACCGAAATTGTTGCAGCAATTGAGGAGTGCGGTGCGCTGGACTACACCTTCGATCGCGCCAGAAAAGAAGTGGAACTCGCCCTGGAAAAACTGGAATTTTTACCGGATGGTGAGCACAAGACTGCATTGCAGCAGTTAGCGGAATTTTCGATTCAGCGGACCACCTAAAAACGGACCACCTAAAACGGACCACGTAAAAAAGCCCCGCAATTGCGGGGCTTTTTGATTTTGGGACGCTGACGCCGGCCAGGTGAGGCGAGTCCGCCCCAAACCATCTTAACCGCGAATCAGGCCGAGTAACTCATCGGTCTTGGCCTTCATCAACGCCTCATCCCCACGGGATTCGACATTCAGGCGCACAACCGGCTCGGTGTTGGACATGCGCAGGTTAAACCGCCAGTCGTCGAAGGCAATGCTCAGGCCGTCTACGTGCTCGACGCTGTTGGCACCAGCTGCATATTTTTCTTCTGCCGCGGCCAGCAGTGCTTTCGGGTCTTCTACTTTGGAGTTGATCTCGCCACTGCACGGGAAAGCGGCCATACGCTCACCCACCAGCTGTGACAGAGACTTGCCACTGCGACTTACCAGCTCCGCCACTAGCAACCAGGGAATCATGCCACTGTCACAGTAGGCGAAATCGCGGAAATAGTGGTGCGCGCTCATCTCGCCACCGTAGATAGCGTCTTCCTTGCGCATGCGCTCCTTAATGAAGGCATGGCCGGTTTTGCTCTGTACCGGCGCGCCGCCCGCGGCCTTGACGATATCTTCGGTGTTCCAGGTCAGGCGTGGATCGTGCACCACATTGGCACCCGGGTGCTTCGCCAGGAAGGCTTCCGCCAGCAGGCCAACCACGTAATAACCCTCGATGAACTCGCCGCTTTCGTCAAAAAAGAAACAGCGGTCGAAGTCGCCATCCCAGGCGATACCGAAGTCCGCACCGCTCTCGCGCACGGCAACGGCAGTAGACTCGCGGTTTTCCGGCAGGATCGGGTTGGGGATACCGTTGGGGAAGTTGCCATCTGGCTCGTGGTGTACGCGCACAAATTCGAACGGCAGGCTCGGCGCCAGCGCATCCACTACAGAACCGGCGCCACCGTTACCGGCGTTGACGACCAGCTTGAGCGGTTTCAGTGCGGAGACATCGACATAGCCCAGCAGGTGTTTCACAAAATCATCGCGGTGGGCAAAGGTGTGCAGTTCGCCACGCTTTTCCACGGCCGGGAAGTTGTTTTCTTCTGCCAGGCGCTTGATGTCGAGCAGGCCGGTATCGCCACTGATGGGACGGGAACCGGTGCGCACAAACTTCATGCCGTTGTAATCCATGGGGTTGTGACTCGCGGTCACACAAATGCCGCCATCGAAGTCGCCGTGGAATGTGGAGAAGTAAATCTCCTCGGTGCCGCACTCGCCAATATGGAAAACATCGGCACCGGCGTCGCGCAGGCCATTGGCCAGGGCATCGGTCAATTCACTGCTGGTGAGGCGGATATCATGACCCACCACAACGCGGCGGGCATCCAGAAACTGGGCAAACGCGCGGCCGACACGATAGGCCACATCAACATTCAGTTCGTCGGGCACACGGCCGCGAAGATCGTAGGCTTTAAAACAGGTTAATTCAGACATATCAGCCTTTTTCTCCGGGCAAATAAACATTTTGGTAAACATGGTTGGTGGCTTCGATAAAGCCGTCGACGGAACCGCAGTCAAAACGGCGGCCCTTGAATTTATACGCAAGAACACAACCGCGTTGAGCCTGCGTCAGCAGCGCATCGGTAATCTGCACCTCGCCATTTTTTCCTGGCGGGGTTTCGCGGATCAGGTCGAATATATCCGGCGTGAGAATATAGCGACCAATGATCGCCATATTGCTCGGCGCCTCTTCCGCCTTGGGCTTTTCCACCATGTCCGTGACTTGGTAAAGGCCCGGCTTGATTTCATTGCCGGCAATTACACCAAATTTGTGGATCTGGTCCTCGGGCACTTCTTCTACCGCCACAATACTGCAACGGAACTGCTTGTAGAGTTGTACCATCTGTCCGAGAACGCCCAGCTCTTCGTTCAGGCACAGGTCGTCCGCGAGCACTACCGCAAACGCCTCATCGCCGATAAGGCGCTGCCCCTGCAGGATGGCATCGCCAAGCCCGCGCATCTCGCCCTGGCGGGTGTAGGAGAAACTGGCGGTATCGATCACCTCACGCACAGAGTCGAGGTAGCGTTCCTTGCCGGTACCGGCGATCTGGTGCTCCAGCTCAAAGTTGGTATCAAAATGGTCTTCAATAGCGCGTTTGCCGCGCCCGGTGACGAAGCCGATCTCGGTAAGGCCGGCCTCGATGGCCTCCTCTACCCCATATTGCACCAACGGCTTGTTCACCAGAGGCAACATTTCTTTGGGCATTGCCTTGGTTGCCGGCAGGAAGCGGGTTCCGTACCCGGCCACCGGAAAAAGACATTTTTTGAGCATTGCTCCCCCTCATTAAAATACTGAATCGGCGCTCTCCGGCGCCGAATTTCAGCAACTTATCACAAAAATGAGGCAAGAATCAGTCCAGCCTAAAGACCGGCGGCCAGAGCCGCCCAAAGCCCGACGTTTCGCGCTATACACAGAGGGTCAAGGGTTAATTGAGACAATTCCAGTCACAAAAAGGCTTATGACCGACTGGACAAGCTATCCTTAGCCCTTAGAATGCCGGCTCGTGTAAAGAATGCCCAAAATCGGGGACCCAATGAGTAATTTCGTTCAAAAAAGCAGCTACACCCGCGAAGAACTTCTGGCCTGTGGCCGCGGTGAAATGTTCGGCCCGGGTAATGCCCAGCTGCCCGCCCCCAACATGCTGATGCTGGATCGCATCACCCATATTGCCAAAGACGGCGGCGAGTTCGGCAAAGGGGAACTGATTGCCGAACTGGATATCACCCCGGACCTGTGGTTCTTCGACTGCCACTTCCCCGGCGATCCGGTCATGCCCGGCTGCCTTGGCCTCGACGCCATGTGGCAGCTGCTGGGTTACTTCCTGGCGTGGAAAGGCAACCCCGGCCGCGGTCGCGCCCTCGGTTGTGGCGAGGTGAAGTTCACCGGCCAGATTCTACCGACCAACAAGAAAGTCACTTACCATATCCAGATGAGCCGCCTGGTAGAGCGCAAGCTGGTGATGGGTATTGGCAATGGCTCTGTATCTGTTGACGGTCGCGAGATTTACACTGCCAAGGATCTGCGCGTCGGCTTGTTTACCCGTACAGACAACTTTTAATCCGTCTGTCGGTCACACAAGACACTGTCATATAAAAAAATAACAATTCACTCTATACGTTTTATTGGAGATCACTATGCGCCGGGTAGTCATTACCGGAATGGGCATCACTTCCTGCATCGGCAACAATACCGAGGAAGTGCTGGCCTCCCTGAAAGCCGGCCGCAGCGGCATCCGTTACATGGATGAGTACGCCGAACTGGGTCTACGCAGCCAGATCGCCGGTGTCGTCGATATCGATTTCAAGGAACACATCGACCGCAAGCACCTGCGCTTCATGGGCGATTCCGCCGCTTACGCCTACGTTTCCATGGCCGAAGCCATCAAAATGGCCGGCCTCGAAGAGTCAGAAATCTCCAACCCACGCACCGGTCTGGTCATGGGCTCTGGCGGCACCTCCACCGCGGCGATCATTGAATCTGCGAACATCCTCAAAACCAAGGGTGTGCGTCGTGTCGGCGCCTATCGCGTGCCCCAGGTGATGGGCAGCACGGTTTCCGCCTGTCTCGCCACCCCGTTCAAGATCAAGGGCGTGAACTACTCCATCTCCTCGGCCTGTGCCACCTCGGCGCACTGCATCGGCAACGGTGCCGAGCTGATCCAGATGGGTAAACAGGACATCGTATTTGCCGGCGGCGGTGAGGAACTGGCCTGGAGTCTGACCCACCTGTTTGACGCCATGGGTGCCCTCTCCTCCAAGTACAACGATGCCCCGACCACCGCTTCCCGTCCCTATGACGCCAATCGCGACGGTTTCGTGATTGCCGGCGGCGGCGGCTGTGTGGTTCTGGAAGAGTACGAGCACGCCAAAGCCCGTGGAGCCAACATCATCGCCGAACTGGTGGGCTACGGTGCCACCTCTGACGGTTATGACATGGTGGCCCCCAGCGGTGAAGGCGCGGCACGCTGTATGCAGCAGGCGTTGGCAGGTATGGACGGCAAGGGCCTCGAAGGCGGTGTGGACTACATCAACACCCACGGCACCTCCACCCCGGTAGGTGACGTCGCTGAACTGCGTGCAATGAAAGAAGTGTTCGGCGACAAAGTGCCGGCATTCGCCTCCACCAAGTCCCTCACCGGTCACTCCCTGGGCGCCGCCGGCGTACAGGAAGCGATTTACAGCCTGCTGATGATGCAGAATGGCTTTATCGCCGCCTCTGCCAACGTGGAAACCGTGGACGAAGCGGCCGAAGGCCTCGACCTGGTGACCGAGCTGCGTGAGACCGAAGTGCGCCGTGCACTGTCCAACAGCTTCGGCTTCGGTGGCACCAACGCCAGCCTGATCTTCGACAAGGTTTAAGGTCGAAAAGACTCAGGTCACCCCAATAAAAAAGGCGAACTGCATGCAGTTCGCCTTTTTTATTGGGTACAAATTGCGTTTCAGCCTTCCGCTTTCTGCAATCGCTCCAGCCACAATTCCACCTGGCGCGTCAGCCCCTGACGCCAACTACGCTGCTGTATACCGAACACATCCCGCAGTTTTTCGCAGGCCAGTACCGATGAGTGGTCTGCCGCTGCCGGCGACAAGGCCAGTAACTCAGCGGCGAAATCTTCGCCATACAAAGACTGCACCCGATCCACCACCTCACGACCGAAGTCCATCGCGGTACAGGTATCCGCAGAACCAAAATGGTAAACACCGGAGCGGGGGGCACCACTGGCAAGCTGCTGGGTCACCGCCACCACAACCCGCACCAAATCGGAAACCGTCACCGGATTACCCCGAGTGACGTCGTCCAGCACGATCGGCTTGCTCTGTAGCAGGCCGGAGACAATCCGCCCCAACAGGGCCCGCTCGCTGCGGTCCACTTTCCAGCCGAGGCGCAGGATACTGGTATTTTCCAGTGCACCCAGGCGCTGCTCACAGTAGAGCCACTCACGGCCGCTCTCTGTGTCGGGGCTTGGCTCTTCGTCCTCATGGATTTTCTTGCGCACACCGCCGCCAAATACGGCGTAGGAAGACAGATGCAACAGCGCAGTGTACGAGACCTGCGCCAAAGCGTCACAGACACCGCGGGCCAGCTCCTTGCGGGCACTGCCGGCACAGCTGGCCGCGTTGATCACCAGCGCCCCGGCGCGCACCTGCGACACCTGCTCCGGACCCAGTAACTGAACCCGGAAGCCCACGCGCTGCAGGCCCTTTTGCAGGGCACTGTCGATGGCGTTGCCGGCGCCGATCAGGGCGACCGTATCCGGCTGGTAGCCTGTGTGATGCATGGAAGTGAAAACTCGTCTTAGAACGGAATATCGTCGTCGAAGCTGTTATCGAAACCACCGGCCGGCGGCTGATTGCCCGCTGGCTTGTTGGCCGGCTGCTGGGACGGCGCCATCGGAGATGGTGTGGAACGGCCCTGGGAAAACTCGTCCTGGTAGCCGCCGCCCTGGTTAAAACCACCACCCTGCTGACCTTGCTGGCCTTGCTGGGAGTAGCCACCCTGGCCGCCCTGCTGGTAGCCGCCGCCACCCTGTTCACCGCGGCCATCCAGCATCTGCATTTCGCTGGCGACGATTTCGGTGGTGTAGCGGTCCTGTCCGGACTGCTTGTCCTGCCACTTGCGGGTACGCAGTGAGCCTTCCAGGTATACCTTGCTGCCTTTGCGCAGGTATTCACCGGCGATTTCAGCCAGACGGTTGAAGAACACCACGCGGTGCCATTCGGTGCGCTCTTGGTTCTGGCCCGTCTGCTTGTCTTTCCAGGTTTCAGAAGTCGCCAGGGTTACATTGGTGACTGCACCGCCACTGGGGAGGTAGCGGGTTTCCGGGTCGCCGCCCAGGTTACCAATCAGAATTACTTTGTTTACGCCCCTGGCCATATGCCTCTCCTCTCGGTCGGTCCTCGATATGCGGTATACGCATACGGACCTGCTCAATGTTTGGATTTAATGAAAGTTTTACTGAAATTCAGAATCGGAAAGCGGCGCGGAGGCTTGCCTCGGACGTCCCCTGAGTCACTCAGGAATACCGCCGAGCAGGCTGCCCGCACCGCTTACAGTGTATTTTTATCCAGCAGCATACAACACTCGCCCGGGGGCCGTCACCGCCGGTGTATCAGACGCTGGCAAGCGGTACCCGGGTGCCACGCATCTGCCACCAGGCCAGTGACCAGAGCACCAAAACGCCCAGTGCCAGGGTCGCTACAGCGCCCGCGCCGCCGCTCCCGTAAACCACTCCACCGAGGCTTCCGCCGGCAAATGCGCCCAGGAACTGCAGGGTGGCGTAGAGACCGGTCGCTGCGCCGCGGCACTCCGCCGGTGCCACTCGGGTCAGCTGGGCCGGCAGCAGCGCTTCCAGCAAGTTGAAGGCGAGGAAGAACACTCCCAGACAGACGATGACCCAGGCTCCGTGTACCTGCGGCATCAGCGCCACGCCGCCAAAAATCAGCCCCAGCAGGGCCAGACGCATGGCAGCCGGCACCTTATGGCGCTTCTCCGCCATTCGCATCAGCGGCACCATAAAAATGAAAGCGCCCAGCATCAGCGGACCGTAGAGCTTCCAGTGCTGGTCACTGGGCAGGTGCAACTGATCTACCAGTAGCAGCGGCAGGGGTACGAACATCATGGTCAACAGCAGGTGCAGGAAGAAGACACCGCACACCAGCCGCCACACATCGCCCTGGGCCAGCAGGCGGGAAAAGTCGCCCCGCTGCGGCCCGCGGCGCTCAGCCACCTGCGGGTTCGGCACCAGTCGCCACACCAGCAATATACCCAGCAGCGCCAGCAGTGCAGTCAGCCAGAAAATGGCCGAGAGACCGCCAAAACCGGCGACCAGAGGCCCCAGTACCACGGCGAGCACAAAGGCAACACCGATGGAGGCACCGATCACCGCCATGGCTTTGCCACGGTTCTCATCCCGGGTCAGATCCGCCGCCAGGGCCATGGTGGCCGCGGCAATGGCGCCGGCGCCCTGGAGAATCCGCCCGGCGATCAATCCGTAAACCGAATCGGTGAGCGCGGCCACCACACTGCCGAAGGCAAATACCAGCAACCCCACAAAGATGACCGGCTTGCGCCCCCAGCGATCGCTCAGCACCCCCAGCGGAATCTGCAGCAGTGCCTGGCTGAGCCCGTAAGCCCCCAGCGCCAGGCCCAGCAGTGCCGGCGTACTGCCCTGATAGTCGGCGCCATAGAGCGACAGCACCGGCAGCACCATAAACAGGCCCAGCATGCGGAAAACATAAAGGGAGGCGAGGCCGGCAAGGGCGCGGCGTTCAGTGGAGTTCATGCGGAGGTTCCGGACACAGCGAAAAACGGAGCGCATTGTAGCAGCCGCGGCAGCGGAGGTTGATCCCCCGCCACCTAAGGGCCAGATAGCGCCAGGCTATGGTGATACGACGGTCAACAGCAGCCGTCAATTGCGCCCGTACTGGTCCTCGAAGCGCACGATATCGTCCTCTCCAAGATAGCTGCCGGATTGCACTTCGATCAGCTCCAGAGGAATAGCGCCCGGGTTTTCGAGGCGGTGTACTACCCCCAGCGGGATAAACGTGGACTCGTTCTCGGTCAGCAGCAGCTGATCGTCACCGCGGGTCACCATGGCGGTACCGCGCACCACTATCCAGTGCTCGGCGCGGTGGTGGTGCATCTGCAGGGACAGCTGGCAGCCGGGTTTGACCACAATGCGTTTGACCTGGAAGCGCGGCCCGGCGTCGATAGAATCGTAGTATCCCCAGGGACGGAACACCTTGCGGTGGTTTTCCGCTTCGCTGCGCGCGCTCTGCTTCAGGCGCTGCACCAGTTTCTTGACCTCCTGCACCCGGCTCTTGTCCGCCACCATCAGGGCGTCGTCGGTGTCCACCACCACCAGGTCCTGTACCCCGAGGATTCCGACGAGGCGGTCACCGCCGTGCACCAGACAGCCGCTGGCATCTTCGGCCAGCACATCGCCGCGCAACAGGTTGTCGTTTTCATCCCGCTCCGCCAGTTCCCACAGGGCCGACCAGGAACCGACATCGCTCCAGCCCGCCTGCATGGGAATAACTGCGGCGGCTTCGGTTTTTTCCATTACCGCGTAGTCAACAGAATCCGACGGACACTGCCCGAAGGCCTCGGCGTCGATGCGGGTGAAGTCCAGATCCCGCGCGGCCCCGCTATAGGCTTCGCGACAGGCGCTGAGTATTTCCGGGTGATGCAGTGCCAACTCTTCCAGATAGCGACTGGCGCGGAACAGGAACATGCCGCTGTTCCAGTTGTACTGGCCACTGGCCAGATAGCCTTCCGCGGTTGCCTGATCCGGCTTTTCCACAAACTCCGCCACCTTCCAGCCGGAGGCCAGGGCATCGCCACTGCGGATGTAGCCGTAGCCGGTCTCGGCACTGGTGGGCACTATTCCGAAAGTGACCAGATGACCGTTCTCGGCCAGTTCAGTGGCGGCGATCACGGCCTGCTGGAAGGCGGTGGTATCGGCCACTACATGATCTGCCGGCAATACCAGCAACAGGGGATCCTCACCCTTCTCCACCGCAGCCAGCGCCGCCAGGGCAATGGCGGGGGCGGTATTGCGCGCACAGGGTTCCAGCAGGATCGACTGGGCCGCGCGGTCAATTTCCTGCAACTGTTCGGCAGCAGCGAAGCGATGATTCTCGTTGCACACCAGAATCGGCGCCTGCACCGCGGGCAAGCCACTCAGGCGCAGCGCCGTGGCCTGCAGCATGGTCTGGTTACCGGCAAGGGACAGGAATTGTTTCGGATAGGCTTCGCGGGACAGTGGCCACAGGCGCGAGCCGGTGCCACCACAGAGAATGACAGGGATCATGATTTCCGGGTCCAGACTGGGTTATTCAATTCAGGTTATTCGTATTCAAAGCAGGGGGAATTTTGGCACACTCCCGCACCGGATTATACTTGACCGTTTTCTCCCGCCCGGTTCGCCGGCGGCGACGCCCGTCTAAAACACAGGACAACTTGTGGATACGATTTACGTACGGGGTGCCCGCACCCACAACCTGAAGAATATCGACCTGGATATTCCCCGCGACAAACTTATCGTGATCACCGGACTCTCCGGCTCTGGTAAGTCCTCACTCGCGTTCGACACCCTGTACGCCGAGGGCCAGCGCCGCTACGTGGAGTCTCTCTCCACCTATGCGCGCCAGTTCCTGTCGATGATGGAAAAGCCCGACGTGGACACCGTGGAGGGCCTGTCACCGGCCATTTCCATCGAGCAGAAATCCACCTCCCACAACCCTCGCTCCACCGTGGGTACCATCACCGAGATTTACGACTACCTGCGCCTGCTGTTCGCCCGCGTCGGCGAGCCGCGCTGCCCGGAACACCACGAGCCGCTGCAGGCGCAGACGGTCAGCCAGATGGTGGACCAGGTGCTGGCGCTGCCGGAAGGCACCAAAATCATGCTGCTGGCGCCGGTGGTGCGCGACCGCAAGGGTGAACACCTGCACGTGTTCGAGCAGCTGCGCCGGGACGGCTTTGTACGCGCGCGTATCGACGGCACCGTGTGCGACCTGGACGACACCCCCAAACTGGATAAACGCAAGAAACATACCATCGAGGTGGTGGTCGACCGCTTCAAGGTGCGCGACGATCTGCAGTTGCGCCTCGCGGAGTCTTTTGAGACGGCACTGAACCTCACCGATGGCATCGCATCGATCAGTTACATGGATGGCGGGAAAGATGACCACCTTTTCTCCGCCCGCCACGCCTGCCCGGTATGTGATTACTCACTGGACGAACTGGAGCCGCGCCTCTTCTCGTTCAACAACCCCGCCGGTGCCTGCCCTGCCTGTGACGGCCTGGGCGTGAAGCAGTTCTTCGATGAAGACAAGGTGATCCTGGACCCGGGGAGCAGTATTTCCGAAGGTGCCATCCGCGGCTGGGACAGACGCAATATCTACTACTACCACATGCTCACCTCCCTGGCGGAGCACTTCGATTTCGATATCGACAAGCCGTGGCAGAAACTGCGCAAACGCGATCGTGAGGTCATTCTGCACGGCAGCGGCGATACCCCGGTGGACTTCAGCTATGTCAACGACCGCGGCGACGTCACCATCCGCCGCCACACCTTCGAAGGCATCATCCCCAACTTCCAGCGCCGCTACCGGGACACCGAATCCCAGTCGGTGCGCGAGGAGCTGGCGAAATACCTGAGCACCCAGAAGTGCCCGGACTGCTCCGGTACCCGCCTGCGCCGGGAAGCGCGCAATGTGTTTGTGGACAACCGCACCCTGGCGCAGATCACCGAGCTGCCGGTGGGCGATGCCTTTGAGTACTTCGCCAACCAGCTGCAGTTCAAGGGCGCGCAGAAGGAGATTGCCGACAAGATTCTCAAGGAGCTGCGCGACCGCTTCCGCTTCCTGGTGGATGTGGGCCTCAACTACCTGACACTAAACCGCAGTGCCGAAACCCTGTCCGGTGGTGAAGCCCAGCGCATCCGCCTGGCCAGCCAGATCGGCGCCGGTCTGGTGGGTGTGATGTACATTCTCGATGAGCCCTCCATCGGCCTGCACCAGCGGGACAACGAGCGCCTGCTGAACACCCTCACCCACCTGCGGGACATCGGCAACACCGTGATCGTGGTCGAACACGACGAGGACGCGATCCGCGCGGCGGACTTCCTGATCGATATCGGCCCAGGCGCCGGTGTACACGGTGGCGAAGTGGTCGCCGCCGGCACCCATGAACAGGTGGCCAGTTGCGAGCGCTCACTTACCGGCCAGTACCTGTCCGGCAAGAAACAGATCAAGATTCCGGAAAAGCGTATTGCCGCCTCCGGAGAGGTGTTGAAGATCGCCGGCGCCACCGGCAACAACCTGAAAAATGTCGACCTGGAAATCCCGGTGGGGCTGTTTACCTGTGTTACCGGTGTTTCCGGTTCCGGTAAATCCACCCTGATCAACACCACCCTGTACCCGCTCGCGGCCACCGCACTGAACAAGGCCACCACCCTCAAGGCATCGCCGCACAAGGCGATCGAGGGGCTGGATCACTTCGACAAATGCGTGGATATCGACCAGAGCCCCATCGGCCGCACCCCGCGCTCCAATCCCGCCACCTATACCGGAATCTTTACGCCCATTCGCGAACTGTTTTCCGGCACCCAGGAGGCGCGCTCCCGCGGCTACAAGCCCGGCCGCTTCAGCTTCAACGTAAAAGGCGGCCGCTGTGAAGCCTGCCAAGGCGACGGTGTGATCAAGGTGGAAATGCACTTTCTGCCGGACATCTACGTGCCCTGTGATACCTGCAAGGGCAAGCGCTACAACCGAGAAACCCTGGAAGTGCAGTACAAGGGCAAGAGCATCCACGAGGTGCTGGAAATGACCGTGGAAGACGCGAGGGAATTTTTTGACCCGGTGCCTTCCATTGCGAAAAAACTGCAGACACTGATGGACGTGGGCCTTTCCTACATCAAGCTTGGGCAGGCCGCGACCACACTGTCCGGTGGTGAAGCCCAGCGGGTAAAACTTTCCCGCGAGCTGTCCAAGCGCGATACCGGCCAGACCCTGTATATCCTCGACGAGCCCACCACCGGGCTGCACTTTGCCGACATCCAGTTGCTGCTGGATGTACTGCACCGACTGCGCGACCACGGCAATACCATTGTGGTGATCGAGCACAATCTGGACGTCATCAAGACCGCAGACTGGATTGTGGACCTGGGCCCCGAGGGCGGTTCCGGCGGCGGCGAGATTATTGCCACCGGTACACCGGAGCAGGTGGCCAAGGTGAAGGGTTCGCACACCGGGCGCTTCCTGAAACCGATGCTGAAAAGCCGGTAACTTGTCCACAGGAAAACTCAGCCCCAAGGGGAAACCAGCCCACTGTGGCTAGCCGGCACGGAGGGCAGGCAATGACCAGCGTCGATATCAATTGTGACCTGGGGGAAGGTGAAAACGCGGAAGACTGCGCGCGCGATGCGCGCATCATGCCGTTTATTTCCCGCTGCAATATTGCCTGCGGCGGCCATGCCGGTAATACCACCACCATGGCGCTGTCGCTGGAAAATGCACGCGCAACTGGCATCGCCGCCGGTGCCCACCCGGGCTATCCCGACAAGGAAAATTTCGGCCGCCGCTCCCTGTCCATGCCTCGCGAGGATCTGCTTTCCTCCGTGCGTGAGCAGATACTCGCCCTGCAGAACATTGCGGAACATAAGCGGGTAACACTCAGCCACATCAAATTGCACGGGGCCCTCTATAACGACGCCGAAGCGGATGAGGGGCTCGCCGAAGACCTGGTGCAATTGATTGCCCGGGACTTCAGCAACCTTCAGATTCTCGCACTGGCCAACGCCGCAATGGAGCGGGCCGCAAAGAAATACCGGCACCCGGTACTGCGTGAAGGCTTTATGGACCGGCGCTACCTGAACGATCACCAGCTTGCCCCCCGCAGTATGCCCGGATCGGTGATGTCATCGTTCGACGAATGCCTGGCACAGGCCCTGGCCCTAACCACCGGCCACCCCTTCTTATCGATCGAGGAAAAATCACTGCAGTTTTCCGTCGACAGTATTTGCCTGCACGGCGACAACCCGCGGGCAGAATCGATTGCGCAGGATCTGCAACAGGAACTGCTGCGCGCCGGAATCCGGCTATGCCAATAACCAGCGCCTTTGAATTGCAACCCAACGGTGATGCCGCAGTGGACATCCGCTTTGCGGAAGCACCCGGCGAGCCCCTGAGCGAACGGATAATTGCCCTCGCCCAGGCAATCGAATCGGCATCCCTCCCCGCGGTTACCGAACTGGTGCCCGCCTATCAGTGCCTTACGGTGTGCTTCGACCCGCAGCGACTGCTGCCCGCGGATTCCGCTGACCGTCCCGCGTCCTCTGGCACCGATACCCTGATAGCGATGTTGCAAGCGCTGACCGAGGAAACCCTGAGCCGCGCACAACCGGCGCAGGGCCCCCGTACACTGATCCGGATACCCGTGTGCTACGACAGTGACTTTGCGCCTGATATGCCCGCCGTCTGCGCCCAGTCCGGGCTCAGTAAAAGCGAGGTGATTACCCGCCACACTACGCCGCGTTACCTGGTGCATATGCTCGGGTTTACCCCGGGGTTTCTCTACCTGGGGGGCCTGGACCCGCAACTGCACTGCCCGCGCAAGGCGCGCCCCGAACTCAAGGTGGCCGCAGGGTCCGTGGGCATCGGTGGTGCCCAGACCGGTATTTATCCACAGGCCACCCCCGGTGGCTGGCAGGTGATCGGCCGCACGCCGCTTTCGCTGTTCCGCCCACAACAGGAAACGCCGTTTATCGCCCGTCCCCTCGACCGGGTTCAGTTTGTGGCGATTACGGCAGAACAGTTTGCGGAGATGGATCCGCTGGCCACTCCAGAGTCTGTACCGCTGGTGAATACCGCGGATTCGGAAGGTGCGCGGTGAGCCTGCATATCATCAAGCCGGGTCTGCAGACCACGGTTCAGGACGGCGGGCGACCGGGAAACCTGCGCTGGGGACTCGCCTGCGGGGGCGCTGCGGATACCTTTGCGATGCACCTGGGCAACCTGCTGCTCGGAAATCCGACCTCACACCCCTGCCTAGAGGTGGCGGTGACAGGCCCGGATATCGAATTCAGCGAGGATGTCACCATCGCGGTGACCGGCGCGCGCTTTGACCTGTTCCATAACGACAAGGCGGCCGAGAACGACCAGGTACTGGCAATGCGCAGTGGCGACCGGCTCCGCTTCGGCGCGCTGCGATCGGGGGTCCGGGCCTATATCGCACTCGCCGCAGATATGGACCTTGCCCCCGCGTTCAACAGCCTTTCAACACATGTGATCGCGGGCTTCGGCGGAATGCGCGGGCGCGCACTTCAGGCGGGCGATCTACTGCCCCTGCGCCACAGTCGCATAGCGCCAATCCGGGCACTACCTGGGGAATACCGCCTGGATTACCGCGCCCGGCCCCTACTGCGTGTGCTCCCGGGCCTTGAGGCCCGGTATTTTTCCAGCGACGCACTGGCGCAGTTTTACCAGGGCGGTTTTACCGTTTCACCGCAGAGCAACCGCATGGGTATACGCCTGCAGGGGAGTCCACTCCCCCAGCAGAACATGCCCCAGCAGATTTCCTCCGGCCTGTGCCCCGGCACGGTACAGGTACCCCCCAATGGACAGCCCATTGTCAGTTTTGTCGAGGGACAGACCATCGGCGGCTACCCCCGCATCGCCCATGTCATCAGCGCAGACCTGCACCGGCTGGGACAGTTGGCGCCCGGTGCGCGCCTGGATTTTGAAGCCGTCGACCTCGACACCGCCCATCAAATCCTCCGGGACAAGTCGCGACTGCTGGCGGAACTTGTTTTCCGGCTGTAACCCGCAGACTGGCAACGGCGGTCAGGCCGGTATCTGCACACGAACCCCGACGGTCTAGCCCTAGATCCCCAGATTCCTGGCAATTTCTAAAAACCTGACAGCTCTTCCGGGAATTGGCGCGGGATCCCCTTCCCGAGCCCCAAGGCTTTCGCTAACTTTTCCTGCGCAAATGACAACGCTGTCAAGCGTTTCGACTGCGCTAACTGAAATAACAATAAATGGAGAAGACATGTCCACTCAGTCCAGGCCCTCAGCGGCCGCCAAGGTACACCTACTGCCAATCACCCCATTCCGGAACCCCCTCTCAAAACCCCTGCGCGGCCCGCTGACGGCTTTTGCCCTCGCAACTACCATGTGCCTTCCTGCACACGCCGTTCTGCCCGCAGAGACTTATGAGGCCGGACAGAGCTACGCTGGCGGCAGCCTGGTCTGCTATCAGGAAGATCTGTTCCGGGCCCAGTGGTGGGCCGGCCCCAACGATTCCCCGGAAGCGGCCTATACCGCCAGCAACAGCTGGGACAGCCCCTGGGTCCTGGATGGCCCGGGCTCCTGCACCTTCGGCAATGGCAATCAGGCACCGGTGGCCATTGCCTCTGCAAGCCCCGCGGAAATTAGCGGCGCGGGCAGCATCGCACTCGACGGCAGCCTGTCATCGGACCCGGATGGCGATGCCCTCGCATTCCAGTGGACTCAGATTTCTCCAGCCTCACCGGTAGCGGCCATTCAGGCGCCAAATGCCAGCGGCACCCAGGTAGACCTGCCGCCCGTAGAGACCGATACCCAGTACGAGTTCCGGCTCAGCGTATCGGATGCCCAGCGGACGGATTACACCACCGTGCAGGTAATGCAGTGGGCAGATCCATACCTACCGCCGCTGCCGACGATTGTGATTAGCGCCCCCACGAGCACCAGTGCCTGCCCGGGCACTATTACCCTCAGCGCGGAAAACTCCTCCTATCCCGACGGTGAGACCTACGTTCTGACCTGGAGGCAGATAAGTGGACCCGCGGCCGAAATCCTCACGCCCAACAGCGAAACCACCGCGGTGAATTTGCCCGATGCGGGGACTGATTCGGTCTACGCCTTCGAACTGCAAGCCACCAATGGGGAACTGTTTGTTAGCGAAAACGTTTCCGTTCAACAGCAGTGTGGCGACAGCGGTTACCGTATTCCGCTCAGTACCCTGGAGGCACGGGAAGCCGAGCTGACCTCGAGCCCGCTGTTTACCCAGGTGAAAGCATCGATCGTCACACGGGAAAATGCCGCAGTAGAAGCAGTCACTCCCGGTCGCAGTGAAATCCCGGAAAACGTACAGCGGGTAGAGTCCATCATCGACAACGCGGACTGGAACTTCCTGTTCCCGGTGCGCGCGGCGGAGTATTCATATACCAACTTCCTGCGTGCTGTTGCCAAATTCCCGGCATTCTGTGGCGACTATAGTGACGGCCGCAACGCCGAGGCGATCTGCAGGAAATCCCTTGCCACCATGTTCGCCCACTTCACCCAGGAAACTGGTGGCCACACCCCGCACTGGGCCGAGCCCGAGTGGCGCCAGGGGCTGTATTTCATCCGCGAACAGGGGTGGAGTGAAAGTACCCCCAATGGCTACGGTATTTGCGACCCATCGACTTGGCAGGCACAGCAGTGGCCCTGCTCGACCTTTGCCGATGGCAGTTTCAAAAGTTATTTCGGTCGCGGCGCCAAACAGTTGAGTTACAACTACAACTACGGCCCGTTTTCTGCGGCCATGTTTGGTGATGTGGGCGTACTGCTGGAACAACCAAATCTGGTGGCGGATACCTGGCTAAACCTCGCCAGCGCGGTATTTTTCTTCGTGTACCCGCAACCGCCTAAGCCCAGCATGTTGCATGTCATCGACGGCACCTGGCAGCCCAACGGTCAGGACCTAGGTAGCGGACTGCTACCCGGATTTGGTGTGACCACCATGATCATCAATGGCGGCATCGAGTGTGGTGGCAGCAGCGAACACGCGCAGTCGCAAAATCGCATCGATTACTATCGCAACTTCGCCGACTACTTATCGGTGGAGATACCCGCAGATGAAATTCTCGGTTGCGCCAGCATGAGCCGGTTTGCCGTGGGTGGCGCGGGCGCCATGGAAATTTACTGGGAACAGGACTGGAGCTGGGATCCCCAGTATCCAAATGGACAGAGCTACGCTTGCAAGCTGGTGGGTTACCAGACACGTTTCTCCGCATTCATCGAGGGTGACTACGTGCGTTGTGTGGAGCACTTCTTTGACGTAAACGTCGATCGCAATCAGTAATCCCCGAGATTTGCGCAGTGAAAAGAGGCCGGACGTTACTGGCCTCTTTTTTACAAAAACCCCGGATTGCGCTGTTTGGAAACAGCGGTAGTGCCCGGTGGGCTTACGCAAGCTGCCCAGACCAAACCGGCATTGGCGCTGCGCCAAAAAACCCGAATCTTGAAACCCGAAATCCGAAATCCGAAATCCGAAATCCGAAATCCGAAACCCGAAACCCGAAACCCGAAACCTCAGGAGTGTACCCAGGTGACGGTCTCGTCTTGATGTTCGTGCTTGTCACCACAAGGGGTAGCCTTTGGCGGCACATAGCCCACACGAGATGTGGGTTCCATATGACGCTGCTCCCAATAGGCCACAGCTTCCCCACACAGGGACTTTTGCTGCTCGGTCAAGGCAATACCATTGGGCCATTTACCCAGCTCGATTGCGCGCTTGAGGCTACCCACGATCTGGGGATTCAATATCTTCAGCAAATCATCCAGGGACTGGAACATCACACACCCATCAAAAATTGCAGATCAGAAAAAAGAAAAGCCGGTCAATGACCGGCTTTTCTTCGCTCGGCACAAAAAAAGTACCGAAAACCCTAAAGCGGGACGCCTCAGGCTTCTGCAGCTTCAGCAGTCTCGTCCGCTACCGGACGGTCTACCAGCTCAACATAAGCCATAGGAGCCTTGTCGCCTGCGCGGAAACCACATTTCAGAATGCGGATGTAACCGCCCGGACGGGCTTCGTAACGGGGACCCAGCTCGTCGAACAGCTTGCGCACGGCATCCTTGTCACGGATACGGGCGAAAGCCAGACGGCGATTGGCAACACTGTCTTTCTTGGCCAGGGTGATCAGCGGCTCGGCGACGCGACGCAGCTCCTTGGCTTTCGGCAGTGTGGTTTTGATCAGTTCGTGCTCGACCAAGGACGCAGTCATGTTTTTGAACATGGATTTGCGATGGGCGCTGGTACGACTGAATTTACGGCCACTATAACGATGACGCATAACTCAATTCCTCACGACTTCAATTGCTTTCACAGCAAGTCGTCTGGGAGTGGCACTTGCCGCAGGCGCACACCACTCGGTTTTCTTCACGCGGGCGGGCAAACACGCCCGCGCCACAAACGCTTTACAGGGAGCTCAGCTTGCTGTCGCCCTTGAGGCTGGCCGGCGGCCAGTTCTCAAGACGCATACCCAGGGACAAGCCACGGGAAGCCAGAACGTCCTTGATTTCGGTCAGGGACTTCTTACCCAGGTTCGGAGTCTTCAGCAGCTCTACTTCGGTACGCTGAATCAGGTCGCCGATGTAGTAGATGTTTTCTGCTTTCAGACAGTTAGCCGAACGCACGGTCAGTTCGAGGTCGTCAACCGGGCGCAACAGCACCGGATCCACTTCCTCTTCCTTGGCTTCTGGCGCTGCATCCTTCTCGCCTTCCAGGTCCACAAACACTGCCAGCTGCTGCTGCAGGATGGTGGCGGCGCGACGGATGGCTTCTTCCGGATCCAGGGTACCGTTGGTCTCCAGGTCCAGAACCAGCTTGTCCAGGTCGGTGCGCTGCTCTACACGAGCCGCTTCGACGCTGTAAGAAACGCGACGAACCGGGCCGAAAGAGGCGTCCAGCTGCAGGCGGCCAATGGCGCGGGTCTCTTCTTCGTCTTCGCGACGGGCGTCGGCGGGCTGGTAGCCACGGCCGCGCGCAACGGTCAGACGCAGGTTGAGTTCCACATCGCCAGTAATGTTGGCGATCACGTGCTCAGGGTTCACGATTTCGATGTCGTGATCCACCTGGATGTCCCCAGCGGTAACCGCACCCGGGCCTTTCTTGCTCAGGCTCAGTACTGCCTGGTCCTTGCCGTGCATCACCACCGCAATTTCCTTCAGGTTGAGCAGGATTTCAATTACGTCTTCCTGCACACCTTCGATTGCGCTGTACTCGTGCTCAACACCGTCAATCTCGACTTCAGTGACGGCGCAGCCCGGCATAGAGGACAGCAGGATGCGGCGCAGTGCGTTGCCGAGAGTGTGGCCAAAGCCACGCTCCAGCGGTTCCAGAACCACTTTGGCGTGGTTCTGGTTGTACTCGGTGACGTCAATACGACGAGGTGTCAAAAACTCGTTGACAGCAGTCTGCATAGCCATACCTGTATTACAGTTTTATTCCTTAAATGGAACAGAGCCTTACTTGGAGTAGAGTTCCACGATAAGGTTTTCATTGATCTCTGCCGGCAGATCCACGCGATCCGGAACACGCTTGAAGGTACCTTCGAGCTTGCTCGCATTCACGTCTACCCACTCAACGTCACCGCGCTGTGCAGCGAGGGAAACGGAGTTCTGGATACGCATCTGCTTTTTGGCTTTCTCGCGGATAGCGATGACGTCGCCTTCTTTCACCTGGAAAGAAGGGATATTCACAGCGCTACCGTTAACCAGAATCGCCTTGTGAGATACCAGCTGACGCGCTTCTGCACGAGTAGAGCCGAAGCCCATGCGGTAAACCACGTTGTCGAGACGCTTTTCCAGCAGTTGCAGCAGGTTTTCACCAGTTGCACCTTTCAGGCGCGCTGCTTCCTTATAGTAGTTACGGAACTGCTTTTCCAGCACGCCGTAGATACGACGTACTTTTTGTTTTTCACGCAGCTGAACGCCGTAGTCGGACAGGCGACCGCGACCGGCGCCATGAACGCCAGGCTTGGTTTCCGCGCGGCACTTTGACTCGTGCGGGCGAACGCCACTTTTCAGCTGAAGATCGGTACCTTCCCGACGGGAAAGCTTACATTTTGGTCCAATATAACGTGCCATTTCGTCAACCCCCTCTTACACGCGACGTTTCTTGGGCGGACGACAACCATTATGCGGGATCGGCGTCACGTCGGTGATGTTGGTGATCTTGTAGCCGCAGTTGTTCAGTGCGCGAACAGCAGATTCGCGACCGGGGCCAGGGCCCTTCACTTCGACATCAAGGTTTTTCAGGCCATATTCCTGAGCAGCAGTACCTGCGCGCTCAGCGGCAACCTGGGCTGCGAAAGGGGTACTCTTACGAGAACCGCGGAAACCGGAGCCACCAGCGGTAGCCCAGCTCAGAGTATTACCCTGGCGATCAGTGATCGTCACGATCGTGTTGTTGAACGATGCGTGGATGTGGGCAATACCGTCGACAACGGTCTTTTTGACCTTTTTGCGAACAGTAGTTTTTGGCTTAGCCATACCTGTATCCTAAATCCTGTAACCAAGCTCCTGTTAAGGGAGCGTGTAAAGACTTGCTCGACTCTTACTTGCGAATCGGCTTACGCGGACCCTTACGGGTACGGGCGTTAGTCTTGGTGCGCTGACCGCGAAGCGGCAGACTGCGACGATGGCGCAGACCGCGGAAGCAACCCAGGTCCATCAAACGCTTGATGTTCATGGATACTTCACGACGAAGATCACCTTCAACGGTGAACTTGGCGACTTCGCCACGCACCGATTCCAGTTGGTCTTCGGAAAGATCGCGGATCTTGGTGGATTCAGCGATACCAGTCGCTGCCAGAATAGACTTAGCCGTGGTGCGACCGATCCCGAAAATGTGGGTCAGGGAGATCACGGCGTGCTTGTGGTCTGGTACGTTTACACCAGCAATACGTGCCATAGAGGCATACTCCACGTATTGTGAACCGGCTCATCTTGGTAATAGGCGCGGCTCAATTCTCGATACGGCGCTGACAGCGATTAAAAAGCCATCGGCGCCACCAAAAAGGCGCGCAAGAATAGCTTTTCAAACACCAAATTGCAATAGCCCACCGTCCCAGGGCCTAAACCCGGGGATGGCAGACGACAGTCAACGCCCCCTTTTTGAAGCCAGGAGTTTAACTCCCGACCTCCACCGCCTACCTCATGGTTTGCGGTGCTGCCTTTTAACACGGGGCTGTGCCAAGAGGCAAATTCTTTAATGAACAATTGGTGCCAACCTCATCCCGGAGAGAGCACCTGACTCACCATCCATGGTAAGTCCCGGGAATCAGCAATGACTGCTGATTAGCCCTGCCGCTGCTTGTGACGCGGCTCGGCGCTGCAGATTACCCGCAGAACGCCTTTGCGACGTACGATTTTGCAGTTACGGCAGATCTTTTTAACAGAAGCGCGTACTTTCATGACCTTACCTCAATTCATTCCTGCTGCGGCGGCTACCGGTTAACGGCGGCCGTAGCCTTGCAGATTCGCCTTTTTCATCAACCCTTCGTACTGGTGGGACAGCAAATGCGACTGCACCTGCGCCATGAAGTCCATCACTACGACCACTACGATCAGCAGAGAAGTACCCCCCAAGTAAAAGGGAATGTTCAGCCCAACTACCAGGAACTGCGGCAGCAGGGATACCAATGCGATGTATACGGCACCCACCAGGGTCAGACGAGTCAGAACGCTGTCGATATAACGTGCGGTCTGTTCGCCGGGGCGAATACCGGGCACATAGGCACCGGATTTTTTCAGGTTGTCTGCAACTTCATTGGGGTTGAACATCAACGCCGTATAGAAGAAGCAGAAGAAGCCGATCAGCAGCGCGAACAGGATAATGTTCAGCGGCTGGCCCGGGCCCAACTGCAGTGCCATCCACTGCAGAATCTGCGCGCCGATGCCTTCACCACCCTGGCCGAACCACTGCGCTAGAGTCGCAGGGAACAGCAGGATACTGCTGGCGAAGATCACCGGGATAACACCGGCCATATTCACCTTCAGTGGCAAGTGGCTGGACTGCGCAGCCGGCGCCTGGGAGTAACGACCGGCCTGACGACGCGCGTGATTGATGGTGATGCGGCGTTGACCGCGCTCCATAACCACGACGAAGTACACGACAGCAATCGCTACAAAACCAATCGCAAGCAGCATCAGAATATGCAGCTCACCCTGGCGCGCCTGCTCAAAAGCCTGACCAATGGCACTGGGCAGTCCCGCAACAATACCGGCGAAGATCAGCATGGAAATACCATTGCCAACACCGCGCTCGGTAATCTGCTCGCCCAGCCACATCATGAACACAGCGCCGGTTACCAGTGACACTACGGCCACGAAGTAAAATCCGAACGCCGGCTCAGCGGAATAAGCCAGGTTTTGACCGGCCAGACCAAACGTCATCCCGATACCCTGGATGAGTGCAAGCACTACAGTCAGGTAACGGGTGTACTGATTGATCTTACGCCGTCCTGCATCACCTTCTTTCTTCAACGCCTCCAGAGAAGGCGTTACCGCGGTCATCAACTGCATGATGATGGACGCGGAGATGTAAGGCATGATGCCGAGGGCCAGAATACTCATCCGCTCCAGTGCGCCACCGGAGAACATGTTGAACAGGCCAAGGATGGTTCCCTGGTTCTGATTAAACAGGTTCGCCAGTTTTTCCGGATCAATACCGGGCACTGGAATGTGGGTCCCTATGCGATAAACAAGAATCGCGAGAAACAGAAAACGAAGGCGAGCCCAAAGCTCGCCTAATCCCTTGCCGTTACCCAGGGAGTTAACACCAGATCCTGGTCGTGCCATTGGGGCCTCGATTTAGTCTTCTACTTTTCCGCCAGCAGCTTCGATGGCTGCTTTAGCACCCTTGGTGACGCCCAGACCTTTCACGGTAACCGCTTTGGTCAGCTCACCAGACAGGAACACTTTGGCGCGTTTAATGTGGCCGCCGATGATATCGGCATTTTTCAGCGCTGCCAAATCAATAGTGTCACCTTCTACCTTCGCCAGCTCCGCCAGACGCACTTCCGCAACAAAGCGGCCAACGCGAGAGGTGAAACCGTACTTCGGCAGACGCTTCTGCAAAGGCATCTGACCGCCTTCGAAGCCCGGACGAACGCTACCACCGGAACGGGCCTTTTGACCCTTGTGACCACGGCCACCGGTTTTACCCAGACCGCTACCGATGCCGCGACCAACGCGCTTGGCGCTGTGCTTGTGACCCTCAGCGGGAGACAGTTCATTCAAACGCATGTTACGCCTCCTCTACTTTTACGAGGTAGTTCACTTTGTTGATCATGCCGCGCACAGAGGGAGTGTCTTCCACTTCCACAGTGTGACCAATGCGGCGCAGACCCAGACCAGCAACACATGCCTGATGATTTTTCAGACGACCGTTGATGCTTTTAACCTGGGTTACTTTGATGGTCTTTTTAGCCATGACTCATTCACTCAAAGCAAGTTCAGAACGGGCCGCAGCGGTATTACTGCCGCGGCCCAAACCGAATCAGTTCAGGATTTCTTCCACAGACTTGCCACGCTTCGCGGCAACGTCTTCAGGACTGCTCATCTGGTCCAGTGCACTGAAAGTAGCGCGAACGACGTTTACCGGATTGGTAGAGCCGTAGCACTTGGCCAGTACGTTATGAACGCCAGCCATTTCAAGCACGGAGCGCATGGCACCACCGGCGATAACACCGGTACCCTGGGAAGCGGGCTGCATGTAAACCTTGGAACCACCGTGGCGACCGTTGGTAGCGTACTGAATGGTGTCACCGTTCAGGTCTACCTGGATCATGTTGCGACGCGCAGCTTCCATTGCCTTTTGAATGGCAACAGGCACTTCGCGAGCCTTACCACGACCAAAGCCAACGCGGCCATTGCCATCGCCAACCACAGTCAGTGCGGTGAACGCAAAGATACGACCACCCTTTACAGTTTTGGCAACACGGTTGACCTGGACCAGCTTTTCCTGGAGGCCTTCGTCATTGCCTTTTTCGACTTTATCTCTAGCCATAACTCAACCCTTAGAATTTCAGACCGGCTTCACGGGCAGCGTCTGCCAGGGCCTTAACACGGCCGTGGTATTTGAAACCGCTACGATCGAAGGCTACCGTTTCAACGCCAGCGGCTTTCGCGCGCTCAGCGATCAGGGTACCAACGGCTGTCGCAGCGTCGACGTTACCGGTTTTGCTTTCACGCAGGTCCTTATCCAGAGTAGAGGCAGAAGCCAATACCTTGTCGCCATCGGCGGTCAGGATCTGTGCGTAAATGTGGCGAGGTGTGCGGTTCACTGTCAGGCGAACGGCGCCCAGCTCACGCATTTTGGCGCGGGCACGACGTGCACGACGCAAGCGAGATTGCTTTTTAACGTTCATATCTATGCCTTACTTCTTCTTAGCCTCTTTGCGATACACGCGTTCGTCGGCGTAGCGGACACCCTTACCTTTGTAGGGCTCCGGCGGACGGAATGCGCGGATCTCAGCGGCTACTTGACCTAACAGCTGCTTGTCGCTGCTCTTCAGTACGATTTCAGTCTGGCTCGGGGTTTCGGCGCTAACGCCTTCCGGCAGGTCGTAATCTACCGGGTGGGAGAAACCGAGAGTCAGGTTTACGGTCTTACCTGCTGCTTTCGCACGGTAACCAACACCGTTCAGCTGCAGTTTCTTTTCGAAACCCTGACTGACACCGACCACCATATTGTTAACCAGTGCACGGGTTGTACCCGCCAGTGCACGCGCCTGCTTGGAGCCATTGCGCGCGGCAAAGGTCAGCTGGCTCTCTTCCTGCTTCACTTCCACATCGGAGTGGATGTTGAAGCTCAGATTGCCGTTACCGCCTTTTACGGCGATATCCTGACCCTTCAGGTCAACAGAAACACCAGCGGGGATGCTTACTGGACTATTTGCTACTCGAGACATTTCAACCCCCGCTTAGAATACGGTGCAGAGCACTTCGCCACCGACACCAGCCTGACGAGCGGCACGGTCAGTCATCACACCCTGAGAGGTGGAGACGATCGCGACACCCAGGCCACCGCGTACGGTAGGCAGAGCTTTCTTACCAGCGTAAGAACGCAGACCCGGACGGGAAACCCGATCCAGCTCAGCGATTACTGGTTTGCCCTGAAAGTATTTCAGTTCAATAGTCAGCTCAGGCTTGCCACCTTCGCTAACGCTTACTTCAGTGATGTAACCTTCGCTCTTCAGAACTTCAGCTACCGCCACTTTCAATTTGGATGAAGGCATGGAAACGCTGCCCTTTCCGCGGCCCAGGGCGTTGCGGATGCGGGTCAGCATATCTGCCAACGGATCTTGCATACTCATTACTTAAGACTCCTCAAGCCAACCTTACCAGCTGGACTTAACCAGGCCGGGGACATCACCACGCATGGCTGCTTCACGCAGCTTGTTACGGCACAGGCCGAATTTGCGGTAGACAGCGTGGGGGCGACCAGTGATACGACAGCGACGTTGCTGACGTACCGGGCTTGCATCGCGCGGCAGTTTCTGCAGCTTGAGTTGAGCCTCCCACTGCTCCTCTTCGGAAGCAGTGGCACTGGCGATGATCGCCTTCAGCTCTTGACGCTTTTCAGCGTACTTAGCTGCGGTTCGAGCGCGCTTGTTCTCACGCGCAATCATGGATTTCTTCGCCATGGAATCCTCTTAACCCTTGAAAGGGAAGTTGAACGCTTTCAGCAGTGCACGACCTTGATCGTCGTTAGCTGCTGTAGTGGTAATACAAATATCCAGACCGCGGATTTTGTCTACTTTGTCGTAGTCAATCTCCGGGAAGATGATTTGTTCTGTAACACCCATCGAGAAGTTTCCACGACCGTCGAACTGCTTCGGGCTGATGCCACGGAAGTCGCGGATACGCGGAATCGCGATACCGATCAGACGCTCCAGGAACTCATACATGCGCTCGCCGCGCAGAGTTACCTTACAGCCGATCGGCCATTCTTCACGGATTTTGAAACCCGCGATGGACTTACGCGCCTTGGTCACGATGGGTTTTTGACCGGTGATTGCTGTCATATCAGTAACAGCGTGTTCCAGTACCTTCTTATCACCAACAGCTTCGCCGACACCCATGTTGACGGTGATCTTGGTGATGCGCGGCACGGACATCACATTCTCGAGGCCAAGCTCTTCTTTCAGCTTGGGCGCGAGTTCTTTGCTATAGAGCTCTTTAAGCCTTGCCATGATATCTACCTGACCTACTTATGCGTCAACGGCATCGCCGCTGGATTTGAAGACGCGAATCTTAGTGCCGTCTTCCAGTACTTTGAAGCCTACCCGGTCAGCTTTATTAGTTGACGGATTGAAAATGGCCACGTTGGAAGCCTGGATAGCGGCTTCCTTCTCAACGATGCCACCTGCAACGCCCAGCTGGGGGTTCGGTTTCTGGTGTTTTTTGATCATCTGAACACCGGCAACAATCAGGCGACCGTCGTTCAGCACCTTACGTACGGTGCCGCGCTTGCCCTTGTCGCGACCGGCGATAACGATCACTTCGTCGTCACGCTTGATCTTGCGCATAACTCTTCTCCGCTCGTGGCTTAGATTACTTCGGGAGCCAGTGAGATGATCTTCATGAACTTCTCACCACGCAGCTCGCGGGTAACCGGGCCAAAAATACGGGTGCCGACCGGAGCATGGTTCTGGTTCAGCAGCACCGCTGCGTTATCGTCAAATTTGATCAGGGAGCCATCCGGGCGGCGCACACCTTTCTTGGTGCGAACCACTACCGCATTCATTACCTGACCCTTCTTTACCTTACCGCGAGGAATTGCTTCCTTAACGGTCACCTTAATGATGTCGCCAACGCCAGCGTAGCGACGGTGGGAGCCGCCCAGCACCTTGATGCACATGACACGGCGAGCCCCACTGTTATCGGCTACTTCTAAGTAGGATTCTGCTTGAATCATTGTTCCTCTCCGAAAACCTGTTTAGGTCTTCACAGTCAATGGGCCAGGGTTAAACCTTCGCCGCACGCTCTACAATTTTCTGCAAGGACCAGGACTTGCTCTTGGACAGCGGACGAGATTCTTCGATGGTTACGACATCGCCGATGCCGCACTCATTGTTTTCGTCGTGTGCCTTGAGCTTGGTGGACTTGCTCACGATTTTGCCGTAGATCGGGTGCTTAACACGGCGCTCGATCAAAACGGTGATGGTTTTATCCATCTTGTCACTCACGACCTTGCCGGTCAGAGTCCGCTTCAGTTGTGCTTCAGCCATGATTAATTACCTGCCTTCTCGGTCAACACAGTCTTAATGCGAGCAATGTCGCGACGAGTCTGCTTCAGCAGATGAGTCTGGTTCAGCTGACCGGTGGACTTCTGCATGCGCAGCTTGAATTGTGCTTCAAGCTGGCTCAGCAGTTCCTGGTTCAGTTCTTCAACAGACTTTGAGCGTAGATCTGCAGTCTTCATTACATCACCGAACGCTTAACGAAAGTTGTCTTTACAGGCAGCTTGGCCGCGGCGAGCTCGAAAGCTTCACGGGCCAATTCTTCGGAAACACCCTCCATCTCGTAGAGGACCTTGCCTGGCTGAATCTGGGCAACCCAGTACTCAACGCCACCCTTACCTTTACCCATCCGAACCTCGAGAGGCTTGTTGGTGATGGGCTTGTCCGGAAACACACGAATCCAGATTTTACCGCCACGCTTAACGTGACGAGTCATTGCGCGACGAGCCGCTTCGATCTGGCGCGCAGTAATGCGTCCACGACCGATGGCCTTAAGGCCGAACTCGCCAAAGCTCACTTTAGAGCCGCGCTGGGAAAGACCGCGGTTGCGACCCTTCTGTACCTTGCGGAATTTTGTACGCTTCGGTTGTAGCATCTGCGCACCCCTTACTTAGCAGCTTTCTTGCGAGTCTTCGCTGGCTTCTCTTCGGGGATTTCGTCACCGATGACTTCGCCTTTGAAGATCCAAACTTTCACACCGATGATGCCGTAGGTAGTACTGGCTTCATAAGTGCCGTAGTCGATGTTGGCACGCAGAGTGTGCAGCGGCACACGGCCTTCACGGTACCATTCGGTACGGGCAATCTCGGCACCGCCAAGACGACCACTTACCTGAATCTTGATACCTTCAGCGCCCTGGCGCATAGCGTTCTGTACGGCGCGCTTCATAGCACGACGGAACATAACGCGACGCTCCAGCTGCTGGGCAACGTTCTGGGCAACCAGGGTTGCGTCCAGATCAGGCTTGCGCACTTCTTCGATGTCGATGTGCACGGGCACACCCATCTGCTTGCTCACCTCGTTGCGCAGACGCTCTACGTCTTCACCTTTCTTACCGATCACGATACCCGGACGCGCAGTGTGAATGGTCACACGAGCGGTATTGGCCGGACGTTCGATCTCGATGCGGCTCACGGAAGCGTGGGCCAGTTTTTTGCGAATGAATTCGCGAACTTTCAGATCCGTGTACAGCTTGTCTGCGTACTCGTCGCTGCCGGCATACCAAACAGAGGTATGCTTTTTAACGATACCCAGACGAATGCCGGTAGGATGTACTTTTTGTCCCATGGTTTTCTCGCCTGCTCTCTTATTTCTCGGCTACTTTCACAGTAATGTGACAAGTACGCTTAAGAATACGATCGGCACGACCCTTGGCACGCGGCTTAATGCGTTTCATGGTCATACCCTCATCCACGAAGATGGTGGAAACCTTCAGCTCGTCAACATCGGCACCTTCATTGTGCTCGGCGTTGGCGATTGCAGATTCCAGAACCTTCTTGACGATCGCAGCACCCTTCTTGTGGCTGAAAGCCAGGATGTCCAGGGCTTCCTCGACACCTTTGCCGCGAATCTGATCAGCTACCAGACGCGCTTTCTGTGCCGACAGACGAGCACCGCGTAATTTTGCTTGTACTTCCATCTTTAATACCTCGGCTTAGCGCTTCTTCGCTTTCTTGTCCGCGGCGTGGCCACGGTAAGTGCGGGTAGCAGCGAATTCACCCAGCTTGTGACCAACCATTTCTTCGTTGACCAGCACGGGTACGTGTTGACGACCGTTGTGAACAGCAATCGTCAGGCCCACCATTTCCGGCATAATCATGGAACGGCGAGACCAGGTTTTAATCGGCCGGCGATCATTGGCTTCGATCGCTGCCTCCACCTTTTTGATCAGATGCAGATCAATAAAGGGACCTTTCTTTAATGAGCGTGGCACTTTAGATTCCTCTTTAGATGCTCACACATCGCGCGCGGCTTACTTGCCGCGACGACGTACAATCATGTTGTCGGTGCGCTTGTTCTTACGCGTTTTCTTACCCTTGGTCGGAACACCCCAAGGCGTCACAGGGTGACGGCCACCGGAGGTACGACCTTCACCACCGCCGTGCGGGTGGTCTACCGGGTTCATCGCCACACCGCGAACGGTAGGACGAACACCGCGCCAGCGTTTGGCACCAGCTTTACCCAGCTTGCGCAGGCTGTGTTCGGAGTTGCTCACTTCACCCAGGGTGGCGCGGCACTCGGACAGAACTTTACGCATTTCGCCAGAGCGCAGACGGATAGTCGCGTACTGACCTTCACGGGCAACCAGCTGTACAGAAGCACCGGCAGAGCGGGCCAACTGAGCACCTTTACCAGGCTTCAGCTCGATACCATGAATCACGGAACCAACCGGGATGTTGCGCAGCGGCAGGGTGTTACCTACAGCGATAGGCGCAGCGTCGCCAGACTGGATCTTGGCACCAGCCTTCAGGCCTTTCGGTGCAATGATGTAACGACGCTCACCGTCGGCGTAGCACACCAGAGCGATGTGGGCACTGCGGTTAGGATCGTATTCCAGACGCTCAACAGTGGCTGGAATGCCATCTTTATTGCGCTTGAAATCCACTACGCGGTAGTGATGCTTGTGACCACCACCGATATGACGGGTGGTAATGCGACCGTTGTTGTTACGACCACCAGTCTTGGATTTCTTCTCAACCAGCGGCGCGTAAGGCGCACCCTTGTGCAGGTCGGAGTTAACAACCTTAACCAGGTGACGACGGCCGGCAGAGGTCGGTTTTGCTTTTACAATAGCCATTGCAACTTTCCCCTTTACTCAGCAGCTTCGAAGTTGATGTCGCTGCCTTCGGCCAGACGAACGTAGGCTTTTTTCCAATCGTTGCGTACGCCCATGCCGTAGCGGGTACGCTTGGTTTTGCCTTTAACGTTCACGGTGCGAACCTGCTCAACAGAAACGTTAAACAGTTTCTCAACCGCAGCCTTAACTTCGGCTTTGGTGGCATCGGTGGTTACTTTGAAAACTACCTGGTTGGCGGTGTCCGCCAGCACAGCTGCCTTCTCAGAAATTACCGGACCCAGCAATACTTTGTAGATACGCTCTTGGTTCATCCCAGCACCTCATCAATTTTCTTCAGTGCAGAAACGGTAACCACGACCTTGTCAAAGCGAATCAGGCTTACCGGATCGATTGCCTGTACGTCGCGAACATCGATCTTGTGCAGATTGCGCGCGGCCAGGTAGAGGTTTTCGTTAACCTCTTCGGTCACGATCAACGCTTCAGAAAGATCGTACTGTGCCAGCTTGGTTACCAGCTGCTTGGTCTTCGGCGCTTCCACGTCGAAGGACTCAACTACAACCAGACGCTCCTGACGAGCCAGCTCGGAGAGAATGCAGCGCAGTGCAGCGCGGTACATTTTCTTGTTCAGCTTAACGCTGTGATCACGCGGTTCAGCAGCGAAGGTTACGCCACCAGAACGCCACAGCGGGCTGCGGATAGTACCGGCACGTGCGCGGCCAGTACCTTTTTGGCGCCACGGCTTTTTGCCGCCGCCGGAAACCGCAGCGCGGTTTTTCTGAGCCTTGGTACCCTGACGAGCGCCAGCCATGTAGGCGACAACTGCCTGGTGCACCAGGTCCTGATTGAACTCACGACCGAAAGCCACTTCAGAAACTGCAACAGTGCCCTTAGCGCCTTCAGGAGTAGCGATATTCAGTTCCATATCTATTTCCCCTCAGACTTAGGCTTTAACTGCCGGACGAACGATTACGTTACCGCCGGGCGCGCCAGGAACGGCACCTTTTACCAGCAGCAGATTGCGTTCGGCGTCCACACGAACCACTTCCAGGTTTTGCGTGGTAACACGCTCGGCACCCATGTGACCGGCCATTTTCTTGCCTTTCCACACGCGGCCAGGAGTCTGGCACTGACCGATAGAACCGGGAGCGCGGTGAGACAGAGAGTTACCGTGAGTAGCGTCCTGGGTACGGAAATTCCAGCGCTTAACGCCGCCCTGGAAACCTTTACCTTTGGAAGTGCCGGTTACGTCGATCTTCTGACCGGCTTCAAAGCCAGCAACAGTGATTTCAGAACCGATTTCGAAGGACTCTTCAGAACCGTCAGTACGCAGTTCGAAAAGAGCAGAGCCAGCCTCAGTATTGGCTTTGGCGAAGTGGCCCGCTTGGGGCTTGGAGACACGGGAAGCCTTACGGGAACCCACAGTTACTTGAACCGCGGAATAGCCATCAGTTTCCAGAGTTTTCACCTGAGTGACGCGGTTTGGAGCTACCTCGATAACAGTTACCGGGATAGACGCGCCATCTTCAGTGAAGATGCGAGTCATGCCGCTTTTGCGGCCGACAATACCTATAGTCATCTTTTCAACCTCTCAGTGCACGGGGCTTTAACCCACTGCGGCCGCCCAATTTCAGAGCGTTACACTACCCGAACCTTTTTCGTTCGGGATTCGGTAGTTAATTTGAAGTGTCAGCCGAGACTAATCTGAACCTCTACACCGGCCGCCAGATCGAGCTTCATCAGCGCGTCAACGGTTTTTTCGGTGGGTTCTACGATGTCCAGCAAACGCTTGTGAGTACGAATTTCGTACTGGTCACGCGCATCTTTGTTGACGTGCGGAGAAATCAGTACGGTGTACTTCTCTTTGCGAGTCGGCAGCGGAATGGGACCGCGTACTTGAGCGCCAGTGCGCTTGGCCGTCTCTACGATCTCCTGGGTAGACGTATCAATCAGTTTGTGATCGAACGCCTTCAGGCGAATTCGAATGCGTTGACCCTGCATGGAATCAAACTCCAATCATTAAAGCTAAAGAACGTCCTTTTACACAGCCCCGAGGGCGGGCGAAAAGGAGCGCGAAGTCTACGGGCGAAGTTTTGATCTGTCAACCGCATTCTGGACCGCCAAATCAGGCTCAGGGCCTTCGGCATCGACGGGCGCGAAACTAGACTAAAGGAAAGCACATAGCATGCGTCATACAGGAGGGCCCGCTATGACCATGGCCTCCACAGTCAGTCAATACCTGAACGACCGCTCGGCCGCCTACCGGGTAATTCCGCACCCCCACAGTGCCACCAGCCGGGAAACGGCGCACAAGGCGGACGTCCGTGAGGATCGCGTTGCCAAGGCGATTTTGCTGCGTGATGAACAGGGTATGGTGATGGTGATCATTCCCGCAAGCGCCAGCCTCGATATGCGGGCGGTATACGACGAAACCGGGCGCAACCACCTGGAGATGGTGCCTGAAAGCGATTTCGGCAGCGTCTTCCTCGATTGTGAGGTGGGCGCACTACCGCCGCTGGGGCCAGCCTACGGCATACCCACTCTGGTCGACAGTAGCCTTGGCCGCAGCGATACGGTTTACCTGGAGTCCGGTGACCACGAGTCCCTGGTCGCCATGGACGGTCAGGAGTTCGATCGCCTGTTATCGAGCTGCAGACACTGTGACCTTAGCCGCGACTGGTATTGATTGATCAGTCAGTGTTTGGCCCCGGGCCACTTATGTGGAGCCCGGGGCTTCCTTGTATAAGGTGGAAAGATAAGGAAGAGCCTTTTCGCAGCTCAGTAACGGATATTCATCCGCGCGTAAAATACGTGCCCGTCCTGATTCGGTGTGGCCTCTTTTTTCGCTTCCGCCGCCGATAGCGTTACTCCCCAGTTACTACCGGCGACACTGAGCCCCAAGCCCGCGGCCGCCAGCGGCGTTTGTAACTTACCGCCGGCAGTATCGCCTGGATCCAGGGAAGAGGCTTCGCCATAGTCGTAGAACAGATAGGGTTCCACTGCAACGCCCCATGGGCGCCAAGCATCGTAGTGCACTTCCAGCTGGCCATACCATCCCCGGTCTCCACTGACCGCACTTGGCAGGTAGCCACGAATGCTCGTTGGGCCGCCAAGCGCAAATGACAGGGAGCCCGGCAGTTGCTGGCCGTCACTATATTGCCACTGCGACAGGAACAGGCCGTAGAGACCGCTATCCCGGTAGCGGAAATAGCCAGTCAGGCCACCATTAAACAGGGTTTCCCGGGTCGCCTGTCGAGCGGTGGCGACGTCGGACTTGTCGTCAAAATCGGTAAGGGACACCATCTGACGACCACTCAACTGCCACTGGCGCCCTACCCAGTTCAGACTCACGCCCAACTGTGCCTGGGTTATCGCATCGTCACTGAAAACAACACCGGCGATCTCGGTGGTCGACCGCGTGTAACCCGCTGCGCCCAGCGCACTGATCCACAACTGTTCGCCGGACCAGGCAAGCCAGGAGGACTCCAACCCCACCCTGTAGGAATCCCCGGCCACATTACTGGTGGCAAAGTCACCCTCGGTCAGGTCGGTACGGGTTAGCGAACCGCTGCCGCCGACTCGCCAGCGAGAGCCGCCGAGGGGACGGTTGTAACTGAGACTCAGGGACTGGGCGCCTTCGCTGCCGGAAAGATACGCGATTGAGCGGTCACCATCCGACAGCAGGTGCTGGTGCCGGTACATGAAGCCGAGCTCCTCGCGCCCCGAGCTTTCATAGCCGTAATTATCGGTAAAAGCCTGAAAGAATCCGCGTTCGGGCTCCTGGACTGTGACCACGATATCGGTCAAACCGAAGGACTCACCGCGACGTAATTCGGCGCGAATACGCTCGTCATTGACCCGATTGAACTCCAGGATGTCCGCCTGCAGGCGCGGCATATCGACGGTTTCCTGTCCCCGGTGGGCCTCCATCCAGCGGGCCAGGAAGGCTTCCGAGGTGTATTCGTTGCCTTCAAACCGGATAGCGCCGAGCCTCCCCTCAATCAGGCGAATGACCACCACACCTTCTTGTACTTCCTGCTGCGGCAGCACCGCCACTGCGGTATAGACGCCCTGCTCGCGGTAGCTGCGATTGACCGCCTCTACTATTTCCATCAACTGGCTATGCGCGACCTGCTGACCCAGGTAGGGCGTGACTATGTCCCGCAACTGCTGCTCGCTTAAAAGCTCCGACGGGCTGAAACGGACACTGCGCAGTTCAAATACCGGGCCTTCAAGATCGCGCGAGTCACCCAACACTTCGATCTCTTCTAACGTTGCCGGCATCGGCGGTGTCGGCCGCTCCAACAGCAGTTGTTCGCGACGGCGAATTTCTGTTGCCTGGGCACCAGCATCCGCCCCCGGAACAAGCGCCGGCACACCGCCATCTGTCTGCGCCCACACACCCGGCGCACCGAATATGCCCGCCAGCACGACCGTGAGCACTTTAGAATCAAACCTTGCCACGTTGTTTTACATCTCCCCGGCCGGCTACAAACGGCCGGCACTGAATTTTTCTAATGATTAAGCGGCGATCAGTCGCGCATGGCCAGCGCGCCATCCATGGCAACCTCGGCGTAACCGGGCTCCTCAACTTCCGGGTCCAGCTCGCTGTATTCGTCTGGATCCAACCAGTCCACCGGCTGCCAGAAGTATTCCTCAGCGTTGAGGAAGTCCAGCGGATGACTGAACCAGAGACGCTGCAGGTCACGCCCTTCCGCGCGCTCCCCCTGAATCGAGTTTTCCAACTGGTATTCGATAGACAGACGAGAGAAGCCGGGCTCACCCTCAACATATTCGCCTTCCTTGCCCTGATAAGTCAGCACTACCGGGTCGCGGTAACGGGTAACCTGGGCATTGGTGAGCAACAGATTGTCCCGCGTATCCAACCAGAACTCTCCGTAGGGGGTTACCAGCTGACCGCTGACGCCCTGGGGCGAAAGGTCGACATTGTTCAGGGACAACGTCAGCTCACCACTGGTCATATCCAGCGCAGAGTAGACTTCCGCACTTTCCAGGCGGAGGTCACCACTGGTGGCTATGGCGCCGTAGTCGGTGAACAGGCGGTCAATAGTGAGGCGACTGGTGTTATCCACATTCACCCCGACCCACTGCGCCGCTGCACCATCGATACCGGTTAACGTCAGGAAGGTTTCCGCACTGCCCTGGCTATCCACGTTGATATCAATACTGGGGCCCCGGACCTCCAGCGGGCCGGACGTGGTCAGGTTTACCTGATTCAGCTGAACGCCTTCGCCACCAATAAAGGTGCCCTGCGGGACCGTCAGCTGGTTAGCCAGCAGGAAGCCATCTATCCACAGGTGCGGCGTGCCAATCAATTCCTCGATATCCACGTCGCCAAACGCGCGAATCCGCACGTCCCCATTTTGCGCAGACAGCAGTTCTGCGTGGGCGTCATTCAGCAGGATCAGGTTGATGTCACCATCATCACTGACGGCGGACAGCCAGGGCAGATCCATCACCAGAGGGGCACCGATACCGGTAGCGGCGCTGAAGTAGCCGCGGCCACCGATAACGCCCTGTAAGTGCAGGTCGGAGTCACTGCGCCCGAGTATGCTGCCTTCGGTGCTCAGGTCGAAGGCGTAGTCGCCACTCCAGCTGCTACTGAGTGAGGACAGCAACATGTCTTCACGGCTGTGAACCCGAAGCGCACCCTGAGCCTCCATTCGACTGCCTGCGCCCATGGTCCAGCGGTTGGTGTCGATATCGACCGCACCACCGACCTTGACGAGCGTGGACGCGGCCTGACTGATATCGCCAGCCGCGCTCAGAGTCAAAGCACCACCGGTGTAAATGTTGCGTTGCAGTGCAACATCGCCACCACTTTGCAACAACAGATCGCCGCCCAGGTTGAGCTGCTGCAGCTCCGCGTCGCCATCCAGTGCTACACGGCCACTGCCAACCACTTGCAGGCGAGCGTCGCTGGCCATCTGCCAACTGTCTGCCCGCGCAGCAAAATCCCCGTGCACCACGAGGCGCTGCCCTTCAGCCTGAACCAGAGCCGCTGCGGCATCCACTTCCAGGCTGGCAAAGACCTCTGCCCGCTCATTGAGCTGTACGCCAGCGCCGCTAACCAGGCTCGCGTCACCACTGCCGATAAACTGGGCAAGCACAATATCGCCAGCACTGTCGATTTCAGTGGTACCGCCAACCTGTAACAGGCTGCCAGCCCCCATTTGCCAACTGGCTAACTGCGCAACAAGGCTGCCGGCATTATTCAGTTGGCGACCTTCCTGCAGCAACAGAGTGCCATCTGCGCTGATTGCACTATTGCCACCAATGGTCACATCGCTGAACAGCGCCACATCGCCGCCAGCAACCAGTGACAGATCACCGTCCAGCGACAGGTCGCTGTTCAGGGTCCAGCTGCCGCCGCTGACAATATCGGCACTGCCGGCGAGATCCAGCGTGTGCAGTACCTGTCCATCGCGAGTGCGAATGATGGTATCGCCCAACACTTCCAGTAGAGCCTCGTCGCCCATCTCAAAGCGCTGCCCGTCCAGAGTGAAATCACCGTTTGTATGCATAGTGCGTGCGGCCGCAAGTGACACAGCGCCCTCTGCATTCAGCTGAATATCCCCCGCTGCGGTCACGTTATCCCGCAAGGCAATAGCGCCGCTGGCACTCAGCAATGAAAGTGCATCGCTCGCCGCCAGGGTATACAGGGAAATATCACCATCACTTTCCAGTGCGAAATGACCACCGCTCTGCAACAGACTGTTATCGCCCGCATACCAGCTGGCCGCCGCCACAACAACATCCCCAGCGCTGACAAACTGCGTCAGTGCCGACTGCGCCACATCACCACGGAGAGTGAAATCAGCACTTGCAACGGTGACGTCATCGACCAGCGTCAAGTTGTCGCCATCGACGATGGTTAGCGATCCGCTGAAGTCTGCAGTTTCGCTAAAGGTGATATCGCCACCGGCAGTCAGCTCGCTGTTGCCACCGATGGTCAGCAGTGCGAATTCTTGTGTTGCATCGGTCTCGGCGGTGAAGTCGCCGATCAGATTCAGCTGAGCACCACTGCCCATGGTGAAGCCGTTGCCGTTAAGGATCAGACTCGCACCGCCCTGCAGCAAGGCTGCGTCATTCATGGCGATGGCGTCGACAGCCTGCAAGGTAACGGTATCTGCAGCGATCAGAGATTCGCGCAGAGCAATGCCGGCACCGCTGTCGAGCGCCACGGTGCCGCTACTAGAAAGCTGCGCCATATCCATACCGGCGGCTGTGGTGATCGCCAGAGCACCGCCGGTTTGCAGCAGTGCACCGTCACCCATACTCCAGCTGTTAGCAGAAGCCAGCAGATCGCCATCAAGCGCGAAGGTTTGTGCCGCTGTCTGCGATACATCTCCGCGCAAAGTCAGATCTGCGCTTGCCGCGTTGACGTCACCGATCAGCATCAGGCTGTCACCGTCGACGATGGTCAGAGCACCGGTCAGGTCTGCAGTTTCATTGAATGCGATGTCGCCACCGGCAGTGAGCTGGGCATTACCGCCAATGGTCAGCAGTGCGAAGTCTTGTTCTACATCGGTCTCGGCGGTGAAGTCGCCGACCAGAATCAGCTGAGCACCACTGCCCATGGTGAAGCTGTTGCCGTTAAGTACCAGGCTCGCACCGCCCTGCAGCAGCGCCACGTCACTCATGGCGATAGCGTCTACTGCCTGCAGGGTAATGCTATCTACTGCGACCAGGGATTCACGGAGAGCAACACCAGCACCGCTGTTGAGCGCAACGGTGGTGCCGCTATTCAGCTGCGCCAGATCCATACCGGCTGCCGTGGTAATCGCCAGAGCACCACCGGTTTGCAGCAGAGCACCTTCACCCATGCTCCAGCTGTTAGCGGAAGCCAGCAGATCGCCATCAAGCGCGAAAGTTTGTGCCGCAGACTGGGTGACATCGCCGCGCAGGGTGAGATCAGCGCTTGCCGCGTTGACGTCACCGACCAGTGCCAGATTGTTGCCATCAACGATGGTCAGGGCACCAGTCAGATCTGCGGTTTCATTGAACGCGATATCGCCACCGGCAGTAAGCTGGGTGTTGCCACCAACAGTCAGCAGCGCAAGCTGTTGGTCGGCAGCAGTTTCGGCGGTGAAAGCGCCGACCAGGTTCAGCTGAGCGCTGTTGCCCATGGTGAAGCTGTTGCCGTTGAGGATCAGATTCGCACCGCCCTGCAGCAGCGCCGCGTCACTCATGGTGATAGCGTCGGCTGCCTGCAGGATTATGTTATCGACTGCGATCAAGGATTCGCGCAGAGCAATACCGGCACCACTGTTGAGAATGACGGTAGCGCCGCTAGCCAGCTGCGCCAGATCCATTTCCGTTACGGTGGTGATTGCCACAGCACCACCACTTTGCAGCAACGCGCCGTCACCCATGCTCCAGCTGTTAGCGGAAGCCTGCAGATTGCCATCAAGCGCGAAGGTTTGTGCCGCTGTCTGCGATACATCTCCGCGCAAAGTCAGATCTGCACCTGCCGCGTTGACGTCACCGATCAGCACCAGATTGTTGCCATCGACGATGGTCAGGGCACCAGTCAAATCTGCAGTTTCATTGAATGCGATATCGTCACCGGCGGTGAGCTGGGTATTGCCACCAACGGTCAGCAGTGCGAAGTCTTGTTCAGCATCGGTCTCTGCAGTGAGGCCACCGACCAGATTCAGCTGAGCGCTGCTGCCCATGGTGAAGCTGTTGCCGTTAAGCACAAGGTTCGCACCGCCCTGCAGCAGAGCAGCGTCATTCATGGCGATAGCGTCTACTGCCTGCAGGGTAACGCTGTCTGCGGCGATCAGGGATTCGCGCAGAGCAATACCGGCACCGCTGTTGAGAATGACGGTAGTACCGCTAGCCAGCTGCGCCAGATCCATTCCCGTTACAGTGGTGATTGCCGTAGAACCACCGATTTGCAGCAGAGCACCTTCACCCATGCTCCAGCTGTTCGCGGAAGCCAGCAGGTCGCCATCAAGCGCGAAGGTTTGTGCCGCAGTCTGCGATACCTTACCGCGCAGAGTCAGATCAGCGCTTGCCGCGTTGACGTCACCGACCAGCACCAGGCTGTCACCGTCGACGATGGCCAGAGCACCGGTCAGGTCTGCGGTTTCATTGAACGCGATATCGCCACCGGCAGTGAGCTGGGCATTGCCACCAACGGTCAGCAGCGCGAAGTCTTGTTCTGCATCAGTACCGACAGTGAAGTCGCCGACCAGATTCAGCTGAGCGCTGCTACCCATGATGAAGCTGTTGCCGTTAAGCACCAGGTTCGCACCGCCCTGCAGCAGAGCAGCGTCATTCATGGCGATGGTGTCTACTGCCTGCAGGTTAACGCTGTCTGCGGCGATCAGGGATTCGCGCAGAGCAATACCGGCACCGCTGTTGAGCGCAACGGTGGCGCCGCTATTCAGCTCCGCCAGATCCATACCAGCTGCCGTGGTGATCGCCAGAGCACCACCGGTTTGCAGCAGTGCGCCGTCACCCATGCTCCAGCTGTTACCGGAAGCCAGCAGGTCGCCATCGAGCGCAAAACTTTGTGCTGCAGACTGGATGACATCGCCACGCAGGGTGAGATCAGCGCTTGCCGCATTAACGTTGCCGACCAGCACCAGGCTGTCACCGTCGACGATGGCCAGAGCACCGGTCAGGTCTGCGGTTTCATTGAACGCGATATCGCCACCGGCAGTGAGCTGGGTATTGCCACCAACAGTCAGCAGCGCAAAGCTTTGTTCAGCATCAGTATCGGCTGTGAAGTTGCCGACCAGGTTCAGCTGAGCACCACTGCCCATGGTGAAGCTGTTACCGTTGAGGATCAGGTTCGCACCGCCCTGTAACAGTGCAGCGTCACTCATGAAAATGGCGTCGACTGCCTGCAGGGTAACGCTATCTGCTGTGATCAAGGATTCGCGCAGAGCAATACCGGCACCGCTGTTGAGAATGACGGTAGTACCGCTAGCCAGCTGCGCCAGATCCATTCCCGTTACAGTGGTGATTGCCGTAGAACCACCGGTTTGCAGCAGAGCACCTTCACCCATGCTCCAGCTATTGGCGGAAGCCAGCAGGTCGCCATCGAACGCAAAGGTTTGTGCCGCAGACTGGGTGACATCGCCACGCAGGGCGAGATCAGCGCTTGCCGCACTAACGTCACCGACCAGCACCAGGCTGTCACCGTCGACGATGGCCAGAGCACCGGCCAGGTCTGCGGTTTCATTGAATGTGATATCGCCACCGGCAGTGAGCTGGGTATTGCCACCAACGGTCAGCAGCGCGAAGTCTTGTTCAGCATCAGTACCGACAGTGAAGTCGCCGACCAGATTCAGCTGAGCGCTGCTGCCCATGGTGAAGCTGTTACCGTTGAGGATCAGGTTCGCACCGCCCTGTAGCAGCGCCGCGTCACTCATGGCGATAGCGTCGACTGCCTGCAGGGTAACGCTGTCTGCTGTGATCAAGGATTCGCGCAGAGCAATACCGGTACCGCTGTTGAGCGCAACGGTAGCACCGCTATCCAACTGCGCCAGATCCATACCAGCTGCCGTGGTGATCGCAAGAGTGCCACCGGTTTGCAGCAACGCACCGTCGCCCATGCTCCAGCTATTGGAAGAGGCTAGCAGGTCGCCAGCGAGCGCGAAGGTTTGTGCTGCAGACTGGGTGACGTCACCGCTCAGGGTGAAATCAGCGCTTGCCGCATTGACGTCACCGACCAGCATCAGGTTGTCACCGTCGACGATGGCCAGAGCACCGGTCAGGTCTGCGGTTTCATTGAATGCGATATCGCCACCGGCGGTCAGCTGGGTATTGCCACCAACAGTCAGCAGCGCAAAGCGTTGTTCAGCATCGGTCTCGGCAGTGAAGTCGCCGACCAGATCCAATTGAGCACCACTGCCCATGGTGAAGCTGTTGCCGTTGAGAATCAGGTTCGCACCGCCCTGCAACAGACCAGCGTCACTCATAGCAATGGCATCGACTGCCTGCAGGGTTATGTTATCGGCTGCGATCAAGGATTCACGCAGAGCAATTCCAGCACCGCTATCGAGCGCAACGGTGGCGCCGCTATTCAGCTGCGCCAGATCCATACCGGCTGCCGTGGTGATCGCCAGAGCACCACCGGATTGCAGCAGTGCATTGTCATTCATTCTCCAGCTGTTCGCGGAGGCATCCAGCACGCCGCTGATGGCAAAGACTTGCGCCGCAGATTGAGAAATGTCACCGCGCAAACTCAGGTCGGCATCGGCCGAACTCAGGGTTCCCACAGCAACATCACCGATAAGAGACAGGTTGCCGCCGTCGGTGATTGTCAGAGCACCACCGAAATCCGCCGTATCGTTGAAATAAATATCGCCACCGGCCGTCAGCAGCGAAGCGCCCTCGATATCCAGTAGTGCGAATTGCTGATCGCCCGCGGTGGCCGCCTCGAAGTCACCGGCTACCTGCAGGCTGGCTGCCGCATCCATAACCAGACTGGCGGCATCCACAAACAGGTTAGCGTTGGTGGTCAATGCATTGTTAAACGCCAGATCGCCACCGGCGTTGAGCGCAATCCCGCTCGCACTATCAATATTGTCCAGCGTCATGTTGCCGCTAGTGGTGAGCTGTACTGAACCCGCGAGGGACTGCAGCCGAGCACCGGCACCCATGCTCCAGCTATCGGCACTGCCGATCACATTGCCGTAACTTACGAGAGACTGGCCCGCAGACTGACTGACCGCGCCGCGGGCAGTCAGGTCGACGCCGCCGACAGAGATCGCGTTGCCAACCGCCACATCCCCGACGAAAGACACATCTGCGGCATCAGTAATCAGCAGGCCCCCGGCAATATTGCCGGTCTCGCTGAATGTCATATTACCGAGACTGCTCAGAGTGACATCGTCACCGGCAACCAGCTGGGCGAAGCGGATACTGTCGGCAGATTGCAATTGCAGCTTGCCGCGCGTACGTACCAGGCTACTGCTACCCGCATTGAAGCTGCCCAGGGTTGCCGTTGTGCCCGCAATACCACGCAGCGCGCCGAAAATATCAAACAGCACATCGTCTGCGACCATCACCGCGCCATCGGCTTCCAGCAACATGTCGGCGCCGCTCACCGCGGAGCCCACGGTGGTGGTGTTCTGGAAATTGAGATCGCCGCCGGCATCTATGGTGAGAGCGGCAGCGGTGGTCAGCAATCCAAAGCTGCTGTCATCGGACAGGGTAAATTCTGCCGAGCTACCGCTCTGCAGCAGGCTGGTTGCATCGGCGTTCCAGGCGGAAGCCACAACCGTCATCGCATCGGAGCTGGTGAGCTGCTGGCCAGCGGCTTGTGAAACCACACCGTCGACATCGATCAACAGATAATTGGCCGCGGCGGAACCCACACCTACACTGCCGTTAAATGCCAAATCGGCAGCGCCGGAAATATCCAGGAAGCCACCGATATCCGTACTGTCATTGAAGGCAATGTCGTCACCGGCAATCACCGTCATGTCACCGCCGACCGTAAGCTCTGCAAATTCCTGGCCCGCCAGCGTTTCCACTCCGACGTCGCCGTCCACCATCAGGTGACTGCCCACCCCCATATTCCAGCTGTTGGCTTGTGCCAGGGTGCCGCCAATTCCGCGCAGGCTTCCCGCCACGTCCAGCAGCACGGCGTCTACTACCGTCACGTCACCGCCGGTATTCAGCGCAAGGTCGCTACCTACAGTGGTGTCGGCGAGGAATGTCACATCGCCATCACTGTCAACCTGCAACGTACCGATAATATTCAGTGCACCGAATTCTGCACCGCTCATACCGAGATCAAAAGCAGCACCATTCGCAGAAATAAGCTGGCTATTTACATCCGCCAACAGGCCAGTGGCGGTCACATTGATCGAGCCCGCGTCGACCGTACTTGCATCCGCCAGGGTAAACAGATTGCCATTGCTCACCAGGAAGGCACCGCTGCTATAGGCGCTGCCCCCCAGTGCCACATTGCCGCTGCCGCCATTCAATGCAATGGAAACCGCGCGCGCGCCTGCGCTGCCAATATCGCCCTGCACTTCCAGTCCATCGTTCGCATCGAGCGAGACCGCAGCACTGCCGAACAGATTACCGGTAACGAGGATGGCGTTACCTTCCAGGTCGATATTCCCCGCATTGACGCTGCCGAGTGTCAGCATCGCCTGCGCATCGGCAAACACATTGGCTGCGTTCAACTGCGCCGCATTGATGCTGCCACTGACGTTATCGATCAGGTTCAGTGCAGTAAGACTGATATCGCCACCGGCAATCAGCGTCTGCAGATCCAGGCTGTCGATTGCCGTCAGGGTCATGTCGCCCTCGGAACGCAGCTCGGTTGCCGCAGCCATCGCCATGCTCTGGGCATCCGCCAGCAGGCGGGCGCTACCACCACTGGACGCGCTGGTATAGGCCACGTCCACGTCGCCATTGAATTGCAGATGGCCACTCGCCACCAGGTCCAGTTCACCACTGGTGGTGACGTTACCCAGAGTCATGCCGCCCGCCGTCGCGTCGAAATCGCCGCTGCCGATGGTGATGTCGTGGGTATCGAGAGTGATGTTGTCCGCTTCGAATTTCGCCAGGCCGTTGACCTCAACGATGCCGGTAACTGAAGTGAAAATATCACCCGCGGCATACAGGTCGAGTGCGTCTGCGCGCAAGTCGCCAAACAGCACCAGATCGCCGCTGGCATCGATGCTCATGACGCCGGTGGTCCCGCCGGCAATTGCCGCTTCCGAGGTGTCGGCGATATTCAGCCAGGCATCGCCGGCACCGAAGGCCAACTGGCCGCCGCCGGACATTCGCAGGTTCAATGCCTGTGTGGAAGAGCCAAGATTGTGGTCTGTGTAAAGGCCGAGACGGCTGCCGGAGATTACGCTCTCGCTATCGAGACCGACAATGTCGTCACTGCTCACCATCCAGATGCGATCACCGGCACTGACCGCATCGACGACGAGGTCGGCGCCTGTCTGGGTCACATAGAGGCTGCCGGCAGCGCCAGCCTGGCGCAGCACGCCGGAAAGCTGCAGTTTGAGATTGCTGCTGCCCGCGCCGATATCCCCCTGGGTATTGGCGATATACAAATCCCGCGCGGAAATATTGAAGCCCGATGATGCTGCACTGATGGAACCGTTCACTGCCAGGCGCACATCACTGGTACTTGAAGTGATATTGCCGATAGTTAGACCGCTGGCAGATTCGATATAGATTTCGTCGCTCGCGCTGACATTCAGTTCACCGGTGGTATCGATCTTGATCGGATCCACCTGCGACACGCTGAAGGTCACCAGATCGCCGTTTTCGGTTGTTTCGATATCGCCGGGGCCCGCTTCCAACAGCGCGATTTTCTGCGCGTCGGTAATCACCGGATTGTTGCGATCGATGGAGAACACCAGGTCCGCGAGATCCTGGCCCACACTACCGCCGTTGACGGCGATATGCAGGTTCGGCGCAACGATATTGGCTTCACGGCTCGACAACGTAGCCTGGGCATCCGCATTCAGCGCTGCCGCGTTGATGCTGATATCCAACTGGCTCTGGCTCCACTGGGAGCCCTCGGTGAGACCGGCATACCAGCTGGAAGTGTCGTCGATCTCCAACGTAAAACTGCTGTCGTAGCTGCTGGTGAACAGGTCGCCGTAGTCGTACCCCTCAAGCGTGCCTTTCTGCTCCAAACCGATGGCATCGGCGGCATCGGCATAGGTATCCGGTGCCGCGACCTGATCGGCAAACCAGTCTTCCAGACCGAAGAATTCCGCCTTCGCCGCCGCAGTCGCTTCCGCATCGGTGGAAACACCGTAGCGGGATTTGAAGCTGTCCATAAACGCCGCGTTGATGGTGAAACCCGCTTCACTATCGTCATCCAGGCGCTGCTTGATCAACCAGTAGGTGTGGTAGTTACCAGTGAACTGGTTCTCGTAGCCGGTAACGGCCACTTCACCCGCACTGCCGTCCTGAATGCCAAGGCGATCCCATACGGATTGCAGGTAGGCCAGTTCCTCATCGGATTTCTCGTTCTGGCCGATACCGTTCAACAGGCTGCCGTTACCGAGGCCGATGACCACATCCTCACTGGCAGAAATGGTGTTCACGGCGAGGTCGCCCACGGCCTGATAAATCGCAATATCGTCCGCGGCTTCCAGGGTGACTTCGTTGACGTCCACATTGATGTAGTCGTAAGTCGCGCTGTCGCCGATGGTACCGACACTGCCAATGCTGCCGGAATAGCTCACCAGGTTCAGGGTATCGCCCTGAATATGAACGCCGCTGCCGACGCCGCTCAATCCCTTGTCCACAGAGCCGACGATGTCGTACTGCGCAGCAAAGCGCTCCAGATTCACCGCACCGGATTTACCGGTGATATCGAAATACAGAGAGCCGCCGTTGGCATCCAGCGATACGGTTCCGGTGGTGATGTTAAGCGGATCTTCCAGCGTGCCCAGGTCACCCTGCCCGGCATACAGGCGCAGGATATCGGCATTGAACGAGGCGCCGGTGCCGGTGGTCAGGCTGGCACTGGTGTTGATGTCGGTGGTACCCAGCGGGTTGTAGATGTTGCCGTTGATGATCACGCCGGCGCTGGAATCGATATCGATACTGCCGGTGCCGACACCGGTAAACGAAATACCGATGGTGTTATCCGCCTTCACAAAGGTGTGCGCGGACATGCCCAGCTCGTAGGGGATATAGGTGCCCGGGTCGGTATTGGTCCAGTTGGAGCCGTAGTAATCCGAGTAGCTGTAACCGATGCCCCACCGGTAGCGGCTGATACTGGTGGCAGAAAGCTCCTGCTGGATAAAGTCGGTGGCAGAGCCATTGGTACAGGCGCCCCGGAAGGCGCTGCAGCTGGTGTAATAGCTGGCACCCAGATTCCACTCCAGCGCGCCGCCGGCGCCGGTGCCCTGCCAGGTGCCCACGGTGTCGGGGTACTTGGCCAGGTAGCCATCCGGGAAGTCAACGTAAGAGCGGCTGACGGAAGCGTCTTCGCGCATGTAATACAACTGGCCGGCGAGCGGGTTATAGGTGGTGCTGGAAGTCGTACCGGTACCACCGCTGGCGCCCAGGTAGGTGCCGTCTTCCCAGCTGGCGGCATAGGAAGTGGTTTCGTACTCCTGGATCTGGCCGCCAGGGCTGTGCACGTACCAGTGGCTGAAGTAGTCATTACTACCGCCGCCTTGACTACGCATGTTCTTGCGGAAGTTGTGATCGGTAATGCGCACGATACCCACGGCATCGTCGCCCGCATCCAGGCTGTTGATCACCAGTTGGGTATTCGAGTAGTTATCGATGTCGATCTGGCCGAGGCCGTCGCGCACCAGGATCTTGCCGTCTTCACTGGTGGAAGAAACCATCGCGTTGATCGACAGGTAGCCGCCACCGGATACCGGCACATCGTCCACCAGCAACTGCTTGCTGGCCACATCGTAGGTCAGGGTGATGCCCTCGGCACCGCTGATCTTGCTGACCTGCGGATCGATGTAGATATAGCGATCTTCGAACGGCGTTTGAAAGTAGTTGATGTAATTCGGGTTATTCACACGCAGCCGGCCGCCGGGGGTCAATGCGATCTGGTCACCGTCGGACAGGCCGGCATAGCGGATGTACTCAGCGATGGCCGCATCGAAACCACTGCCCACCGTGACCGACCAATTATTTTCGGTGCCCACTTCAATGGTGCCATTGATGTCCACCCGTCTGGCATTGATCACCACCTTCTCGCCAACAATGGTGGCACCGGGCGCACCAAGGTCGCTTTTCACCGATGAGTAGCTAGCGCTCTGAATCAGATTGCCCGTTTTGTCGTACACCGGCTGGAATTTCCAGTGGCGTCCGCCGCGGCTGGAGCTGTCGGACTTGAACTTCAAATCCACCGCGTCACCGCCGCCGTATTCCTGGGAGTCACTGAAGCCCCAGTTGAAGAACACGTGTATCCAGTCGTAGTCGGCGTTGTCGTCCGAAGGATTGTCGAAGTAGCTGTGTTCGTTGTTGTAAGCAGTGCCGCCAATATGACATTCGTTAGCGGTGGCGCACGCATAGAACCAGTTGTTGAACTCGTTGATGCCCACGGCATCGATATCCGCTTCGTAGCGATCGCTGATCCAGTAATGCACGAAGTCATATGCATTGGTGGGCTTCCACTTGTCGGTGAAGTTCACCAGCGAAGCTGGAGAGCGCCCATAGGAAACATCCGCATTGCCGGCGTTTACCACCAGCGAGCCTCTCTCCACAGTGATATTGATGGTATTGGCAGAAACCGCCGACTGCTGTAGCAGGTCGCCCTCTTTCAGGGTGATATCTACCGTGGACAGCAGGTTGGTGATGTTGCCGTCGACGATCACATCGGAATTCAGGTAATTCGTGCCCGACGGATTGTGGGTGATATGAATACCGGAGCTGACGCCGGTAGTGGTGCTGTTTTCCTCGGTGATATAGCTGCTGTCGAGGCTGGCACCGCCGGTGACGTACACATTGCCGCCAGTCTGGTTGGCAATATACAGGTTGCCCACCAACAGGTGCTGGTCGTCGCGGTTGTTGATATCGATATAGGCATCGCCGCGCGCGGTGACCATGGGGTTATTGCCAAAACCACCCTGCAGGTCGATGGCATCCGCCACCAGGCTCACGTTGCCCGCAGACGCCGCGATACCGGTCACCGAGATCACATTGTTTTCCTGCTCGGACAGATCGCTCAGGATCACGTTCAGGTTGGCGATCTCGGTCTTCAGCGCATTGATTTCATCCAGGTAGGGATTTTCACCGCTGTCACCGCTGGTACTGGTGCCACCGACACTGCCGCTGCCGCCAGTGCCACTGTCGTCGCTGCCATCGGTGGCGGTACCGGTTGTAGTGGTGGTATCAGCGGTCCAGTTTTCGTATTCATCCACCAGCGTCTGCAGCTCGTCGATATAGGCCTGCAGGCTGGCGCGGGAGGAGTATTTGTCCGACAGCTGCTCCGCCACACCGTAGCCGGCAAGCTGGGAAGTGATATTGCCGCTGTCGTCGATATCCACCCACTGATAGGCGTTCTGACCGGCGACAATATTGCCGGAACCCTCGAATACCAGGGTGGAATTGGCGTTGGTATCGCTGGAGCCGAAAGTGGTTTCGGTAGAGAAGAGCTCGAGATAAGGGTTGCGCTCGACGCCGTCGGCATTGGCGTATAGCGAGCCCTCGTTGGCCTCGACGTTTACATGGCCATCGCTGCCGACATCGATATCGTCGCCCAGGATCACCTTGTTGGTGAGATTGATATCCGCGTTGGCCGAATTGCCCGCGGGAATAGGTACCGCGGTCCAGTTGTACACATTGGTGCGCGCGTCGGCGGACAGCTGGTTTTCCGCCAGATAGTTGGAGCCGCGCCCGGCATAAATACCGATATCGCCGTAGCCGTTGATGATAACGTCTTGCCCGATATCCACCTTGTTGGTGACGGTGATATCCACATCGGACACACCGCCGGCCACACCGGCAATCGCCCACACCGTGGTCTCGGCCTGGGCGGTGGCGGTACCCGTGGTATAGGTGCCAATACCGATCTCACCCACCGGGTTGTAGATCAGCGCATTGTCACCGATGTTCACCGTGTTGCTGGTGGTGGCGTCGATATCGGATTCGGAACCCGCGCCCTGCAGCGCGCCGCCAACTTTCAATACCGAGGCGTCGTAAACGTTGAAGCGCGAGTGGGCGTCGATAAAGATGCCGTGATCGTACTCGCTGTCGAGCCAGGCCAGGTCACTGATGGCCAGCACGGCGTTTTCGCCGATGGAAACCGTGGCGTCGATACCGGTGAGATCCTGATTGGAAATGGCCGCGGAACCGTTGGCGGCACCGCCGGCACCGGCATTGATGCTGGTCTCGAAGCCGGATGCCGCCGGGCTCTGGATTTGCATCGCGGTGTTGTCGGCTTCGATATCGATTTGCAGCGCTTCGAAGCTGACGTTCTGGCCCAGGGTTACTTCGGCGTCATTGTCGATATCCGAGTTGGACACGGCGCCGGAGCCGCCGACCACCGAGACGGTGGTGGAGTCGGTGCCGGCAAAGAACTGGCTCTCGTGCGCGGCGGACAGGCGCACCTCGCCTCCCATGAGCGGCACGGCAGTATAGCCGGAAGCCCAGTCCGCAATTTCAACGCTAGCAGCCTTGTTATCGCTGGAATTGTTGTAGCTGTTGGCGTTCGAGACCGCTGCGGAACCGGCGTAGTAACCGCCACCACCCGCGGTGGTGAAGCTCTGGTTCTCGTCGTAGTTGTAGGCGTCGAGAATAAAATCGCCGAGACGCAGGGTGGCGTTGGAGATCGGGTTGGAGCCGTATTCCACCCGCGCCGAGGTGCTCGACTCGGCGGTGGAGAAATTGAAACCACCGGCGTACAGGCCCACGAAATAGCCATCGGCATCCGCGTACTGCACCGCGGTATTGCGCGCGTAGACACCGAAATCATTATCCGGAATACGCACGCCGTCGCCAACTTTGGCCACTGCCTGCGAGCGGTTCTCCGCCAGCGCTTCGGAACCCGCGACACCGGCCAGCAGGCCGCCGGATGCCGCAAACGCATTGGCGTCGGCGCTCACGTAATCATCGTCCGAACCATCGCCGGTTTCCGCGCGCATGGTCACGGTGCCTTCACCGGTGAAGTAGGTGCCGTCGGCGGCTTCTGCCACAGCGGTGGCATCGGCAATAGCGTAGGAGAAAGAGCCCCCCATGGAGCCACCCACGGCCACGGTCACGCCGTAGGCTCGTGAGAAGACTTCCGGTACTGCCTGGGCATCAATATTGACCGCGCCGCTACCCGCAGAAATGGTGCCGTATACCGTGGCATTGACGTTGGACTCGTCACGCGCATCGGTAATCACACCCTGCACGCCAGCGAGCAGGCCGCCCGCCAAGGCGAAGGCACTGGTTTTTACCAGACCGCCACTATAGGCATCGAGGTCGATATTGTTGTAACCGTCGATGCTGTGGCCGGTCGCACCCAGCCAGGCATCCACGTCGCTGTTCTTCTCGGCAAAACCGATCGACACACCGATCGCCGCAGCACCAACACTGACACTGAGCGAGCCATCGGTGGGGTCGCCCGGCTTACCGGCATCCAGGTCGCCCACTCTGAGTTCGGTGGTGTCGCGTGCCGATACTGAGAGATCGCCGGTGTCATCACCGGCCGCCGACGTCACGCCCGCCACGGTGCGCAGTTCACTGCGCAAATCGTTATAGCTGATCGCAACGCCAGTGCCGCCGCCGCTGATGACGAAGGATTTCATTTCGCCTGCAGCATCGTCATCGGACACGTCCATCACCTGCGCGTCCACGGTGACGTTGTTGGCGGAGAGATCGGTGTCCACGGTGGCGATGGTCATGTCGTACAGACGGGTGACACCCACCGCACCGCCGATAGCGATACTGCCAAGGGAAGCCGCGCCCAGGCCCTGATAAGTGTGCAGCAGCGTCTGTGCGTCCACATCCAGGGTGTCCGCATTGATAGCGCCGCCGGAGATGCGCGCGGCCACCACACTCTCACCACTCAGCTTCAGCGAATTGCCGGATTCGGTGCTGGTGGCGGTGCTGGGTGCAGAAGTGCTCTCGATGGTGGTACCGCTCTCTTCCTCAATCGCGGCGATATCCGCGCTGGAGAGATGCGGGTTGTAGGCCGCGGTGTCTTCCGCCATCACGCTGTTCGCAGACTGGCGCGAGGGATCGAATTCGTCTTCGGCATTGGTGCCGTCGTCGGTGGTGGTATCGCCCTGGCCGAATAGCGCCACACCAATACTTACCGCCGCGCCCACATTGGTGGAAGCGCCGCCGGCAATGGAGATCATCCAGGCTTCGCGCTGGGCAGTGGCATCCATATCCAGCAGCGCAGTGTCGATTTCCGAACCAACCACTTCCGAGTACACCTGGCTGCGGCCCAGTACCACGTTGGCCACGGCGCCGACACCGACGCTGTTGCCGACACCGATGCCCAGGGTTTCCTGGTCGACATCGAGAATTTCCTGCGCATTGACCACGACGCTGGTGGCATCGCTGCTGCCGTCCTGCCCGATGATCTGGGTAGTGAAGTAGTCGTCGGTGCTGTCGGCGGCGGTACCGTTATCGTGCAGCAGCCCGTGTACCGCCGCTCGGGTCTCGCCTTTGAATTCGGTGACGTTGATCATCGCCGCCACACCGACACCGGTGCTGACACCCGCGCCGAGGGAGTAGCTGTTGACGCTCTCCAGGCGGTCCGCATCCACGGTCACATTGTCGGCCTTGATCAGGGTACTGTCGGCATCGGCGCTATCGTCCAGGTCGTTACCGATCAACGCGGTGCTGTTGCCGCCGAGAATATTCACCGCGAGGCCAATACCCACACCCACGTTGGTGCCAATACCGGCGGAGCCCGCCGCAGAGTTCACATCCTGGCGACGCTCTGCATTCACCACCACATCGCCGGCGGTGACGGTGCTGTCGTGCAGCCATGCCTTGGTGCCGCCCTTCATCAGGTTGATGGTGACCGACGCGGTACCACCAATACCGCCCTCGCCGCCGACACCCGCGGCGACACCGGCGGAAACCGCCTGCGCCAGCTGGGTGGAGTTGGCCTCCAGGGTCAGTTCGTCAGCATTGACGGTGGAATTGTCGATCTCCGCACTGGCGGACTTGCCCATGTGGTTGGTGGTGAAACCGCCCACACCGGAACCACCGAGCGATACTGCGATACCGGCGGAAACGCCCAGACCGTAGTCGTGGCTGGAACCGCGCACCGTGACATCGGCGCCGTCCTGATTGGAAACGCCGCTGTTGATAGTGGCATTCTTGATATAGGCATCGGTGCTGGACTCGAACACATTGGTGGCCACGTTGGCGGTGATCGCCACGTTCTTGCCACCGGAGCCGCCCACAGTAATCGCCTGCTGTTTCACAAAACTGGTGGCATTGACACCAATGCCGGTGATGGCCTGCGTCCCCTCTTTCAGGTTCTGCGAACCAAACGCCGTGGTGAGGTCATCCATGGACACATCGCCGTTACCCACCGCGCTGGAATTGCCGTCGCTGTCCTCATCCGTGGCGGAAAGGTCCGGCAACGCCGTCATGCCAGAGAGCTCACCGTCGAGAATATTGAAGGTGCCCGCGAGACCCAGGGCCTTGACGGTGGCATCTTCGATATACGCCTGGGTCTTGCCGTATTCCACTGCGGTGGAAATGGCGATGGCGCCGGCGCCACCGTTCAGGCCCACGCCCACGGCGCCACTGCCTACCAGGTTTTCGGTATTGGCCAGGGCTTCCACGCCCACGTTGCCGTAGGCATTGATTTTCGCCTTGTCGGCAATACGCGCGGTGACATTGCCGTCCACCACACCGGTGCCGACAGAGGGCGCAACGGAAACCTGCTTGGATGCCGCCACACCGGCATCGATGGTGAGCAGCCAGTTGTCACGCAGCGCTTCCACATAAACGTGCTTGGCGTTGAGTACGGTGCTTAAGTCAGAACTATCGTCGCCGAGAATTTCACTGGTGACATCACTGTCGACACGGTTCACCGCCGCGGCGATACCGCCGGCGGAACCGCTGGCAGAGCCGGCGCCCATCCAGGCGGTGGAGACACTGTCGGTGTAGTCCGCGGACTGCACGCGAATGGTGCCGCCGGTGCTGCTGGCGGAGCCCAGTGCGTTGCTACCCACATTCTTGATCGCCGCCTGCACCGTCTGATCCAGATCGGTAACGCTGAGGGCACCGGCAAAGGCCAGGCCGGAGCTGCCGGTGGAAGCACCGATACCGATGGCATTACCAACCAGCAGGTTGGCGTCGCCGTCGGAACCGCTGGATGCTTTGACGGTAACATCGCCGGAAGCTTCCAGGTCGATATTGCCAATGCGCGCCAGTGTTTCGTGGCCACTGTCACCGATCAGGTTGAGCGCGACCGCAAGACCGGCGGCAAAGCCGGTGCCGGAAGAAATTGCCACGGAGCCGGCCACATTGACCAGGTCCATATCGTTCTGCGCAATCACCGACACATCGTCGGCGTACACGGTGCCATTTTTGTAACCGTCCCAGTCGCCCAGTTCCGCGCGCACGATATTGTTCAGGCTATTCACCGCCACCGAGCCGACGCCCGAGTACTTGCCGGTGGCGACACCGAGGCCCGCGGCCACGGTATACAGCAGCGCCTCATCGCGCGCAGACACATCGATGCTGCTGGCGGCGCTAGTGCTGGTGTTGATGGTGGCGTTTTTGATGATCGCGGTTTTTTCCGTCTGCACATCCGCGTGCGCATAGGACAGGCCGAGGTTGGAACCGCCCGCCTGCAACACGCCGGCTACGGCGATAATGCGTTCGCCTTCACTGCCGTAGCTGTAGGCAGAACCGGTGCCGTCGTCACTGGTGTGGATCTCGGAATTATCGAACGCCGCAGCGCCGCTGAAATCGAAGTCTTCGTTGACCGAACTGGAACCGAGGGAGTCCAGAATCGCGTCCAGGCTGCCGACCTTGGTACCCGCCACATTGACCGCTACCGTATCCGCACCGGTAATGGTGACGTCCTCAAGACGCGCCTTGGTGTCGCCCTTGATGGAGCCGATGGCAAAGCTGCCCATAAAGCCGAAAGAGTTTTCAGCGTTATTGTTGTAGCCAACGCCGGCGGCGCCAATACCTATGCGCTGCAGGCCACGAGCGCTGATGTCGATGGTGTCGAAGTTGTAAATGGCACTGTTAGTAAAGAAAGCATCGTCCGCGTGGGTAACGACCGCTTCCACCGACTTGCCGCTGTACACGTCTTCGTCGTAAGCGGAAGACAACACATTGTTGCCGTCCGGGTTAGAGTCACCAATCAGGTTCGCGGGGTCGTCGATATCCGCAAAGGTGATGGCGAGGCCGAAACCGGTTTTGCCGCCGCCGTACAGGGTACCGCCGCCCACACCGATATCGGTGTTGTTGTAAGCACTTACTTCGAAATCGTTGTCGCCATCACCACTGCCGCTGACGGTGCTGCCTTCCATGCGCGCGGAAGTGCCGTCGCGCACCTGGGCACCGGAAACGGACACGCCGGCGGAGGTGGATTTACCACCGGCGCTTGGCGTATCGATGGCCAGGGCCAGGCCTATGGAGGTGAGCTCACCCCCATGCAGCGCCTGAATGGATAAATCATCGACGTTGCGCACATCGGACTCGATCAGCCACGCCAGCGCATCGTTGAAGCTGATCTGGTAGGCAATGGCGCCGGCCATGGCGCTGGAGGTCGGCGTGGACGCGGACTTGGACAGGTTCAGTGCCGCAGAGCCGGACGCAGAGACGGAAATGATTTTCTGCAGGGCCTGGATATCCAGGTCCAGCTCCTCGCCCGTGTGCCCCTTGATGGTGGCGCCGTCGACGATGGCTTTCGCATCGAGGTTGGATACGGTCACGGTAACACTACCAGCACCGGCAAGGCTGGTCTGGTCGGAGTCCACCGAGGCGGTACCATTGTCACCGGAGCTGGAACTGTCGTTGCTGCCGCTCTGGGAAGCGGAGTCCACTGAGCTGCTACTGGAGCCGGAATTGGCTTCACTCTGGGAGCTGGCCGTGTTGCTTTCCAGATCTCCGGACCAGCCACCAAACTTGCCACCGTACCAGCTTTCGAATTTTTCACCGATACCGGGTTCACCGGTGTCTTCCGTCAGCAGCGCACCGGCCACCGCGACACTGCCGGTGGAGCCACTGGATTTACCCCGCACTTCCACATTGCGCGCAATGATCGCGGGCGAGCTCGGCTGGGAAGGATTGGTGGGCGCGGACGGATCCGGCTGGGATCCATTTTTGAAGCCGACTTTTGCTTCTTCTTTGGAGTTGTCGCCGATAAACGCCTTGGTATCGCCCTGGGTGATATTCGCGGCGATCGCCACACCCACGGCGCTTTCACCAGCGGTCCAGTTCACCGCACCTGCTGCCGCCCAGTTACCCATCTGGTGGTCGGCAGTAATGATCAGGTCATCTGCGCTCACATAGGCGTTATTGGAAAGGGAAGCGTGGGTCAGTGCTTCGCTGTTCAGAATCGCGATCACACCATTGAAGCCGGTGCCGGTCCCCATGCCGGAAGACGGTGTCACCACAAAGTGGCGCTCGTCGGTTTCCGAAGTGACCTTCACATCGCCTGCGGCCGTAATGCTGGCATCGCCGATACCGGCGACCGCCTGGGTGGCCTGCTGCACGAAGGTAATGCTGCCGCCGATGGACTTGCCGTCGTCATTGGTGCCATTACCGTTCGGCAGAATACCCAGGGTGCCGATATTGCCGGCCACATGGGCACTTTCAATCAGATTGTAGGCGCGCACCGCCACCGAGCTGTCAAAGTCGTATTTATAGGTAACGTCTTTGAAGGGTTCGAAATCGCTGAAAATACCGGGGCTGGTGAGACTGGAGTCGAGGTTGTAGGAAACACTCCAGTCGCTGGTGCCGGTGGTGGTGATCTCAACGCCGTCACCGATCCACGCCTTGGTATTGATATCGTTCCACTGCACATTCACCGAACCGCCGTAGGCTTCCTTATCCGCCGCGGCGCCGGCATTGGCGAAGGTGGTGAGAATGTTATTCTGGAGACCGCCGGTACCATTGAATTTGCTGATAACGTCGGACAGGGACTCCCAGCGATCGTAGGTAGAAACGATCGGCATTTTCTGTTCGGAAACCACACCCAGGTTTTGCGCCTTGATAGTGGTGTAGTCACCCACTTCTGCGACCGCATCGCCCTCGTGGATCGCGAAGTTGACGGCGAGCGCCGCGCTCTTTTCCGCGGCGTTGGTCTGCTGCGCGCCGGCACTGCCGTCTTTGGGGGAGGTCACCGCAGTTTCTGCTGAGGTGCGGTAACCGCCCTGGTCGCCACCCACGGCGCCGCGGCCATCACCGCCGATCACCGCGTCGTTGTCGGTACCGAGATCGGTGGCCGCCGCTACCAGCACATTGCCGCTGGCATCAATGGTCGGGGCATCGCTCTGGCCGCTGGCGTTGGTGCCGAGGTAGGCGTAGGCCTCTTTGTCCGAAAGGTTGAGAGAGAAGGACAGACCGCCCTTCCAGTCCACTTTGCCGGAGGAATCACTGGATGCACTGGAGTCCACACCGCCGGGCAGATATTTGGTCAGCAGGCTGGACACACCGCCCTGCACTTTCCCCATGCCGGCCACCAGTTTGGAACCGATAGTGCGCGTGAGAATGCTACCGCCCACCGCGACGCCGGAGTGCACCCGCTGCTCCACGGTGCGATCGAGAGCCACTACGGTGACGTCGCCCACCTGATCGGCGCTGCTGCCGAGATCCGCGCCCATTTCTGCGGTGGCACTGGAATCGAAGTCGCCCACCGCCACGGCGATGCCATAGCGCGTATTGGAAAGTCCGTAGACCGAAGCCGAGGTGTAAAAGCGGTTGAGGTTTTCTGCGGCCAGCAGCAGGTTGTCGGCATCCAGGGTAGCGCCGGTTTCAATCACCGCCTTGGCGTCGACATCCGCCTCACCCACTGCGACGGCAGCCACTACCTTGTTGGATTTGTCAGCTTCCAGCACGAATGCGCTGGAGGAAACATAGGCTTCGTTGTGCGCGGTCACCGCCAGGTCGCCACCGGCGCTGATGGTCGCACCGGATTTGACGGTGGTGGTACTGGTGGCATCACCGCTGACGTAAATACCGGCGAGCGCTGCGGTCAACACGTCGGCGCCCATGACCAGCGCCATGGCCTCGGCCACCGAGTGCGAATCCGCAGACAGGGTGACGTTACCGGCGGCGGTGATATTGGCACCGCTGTTGACGGTGACGGTCGCGTCGGAATCGGCCTCCATATAGTTGAAATCCACACCCGCGAGCGCGGCCACGGTTTTCAGGCCGAGGGTAGTGCCAATTTCTTCGTAGATGGAACTGGTCGACGAACTGTAGGCTTTAGCCGTAACGTTATTGGCTTCGATGGTGCCGGACAGGTCGATGCTGGTTTCGGCCCTGGCTTTGCCATAGCCCACCGCATCGGTTTCACTCGCGGTCAGGTTCACGTCACCGTCGGTGGTACTGCTGTCGCCATCCACCGTATCCAGAACACCGGTGCTGGCGAGGCTAATGTTTTTACCTTTCAGGTCGATGTTACCGACGGTACTGCCGCTACCAGCAGTGCTGGTGAGGCTGCCCGCGACAGTAATCGTGTCAGCCTCCACCGAGATACCTGCAGCGGTAACCGAGGCCGTGGACTCAATGGTGACACTGTCGGCGACAAACTTCAGCAGGCCGCCGTAGAGAATATCTTCGGCCCAGCTCAGGGATGAATCACTGTTCAGGGTCAGAGCGCTGGCATTGAGGCCGGTCAGGTCCAGGGTGTCATCGATATTTGCGGTCAGCAGAATCGATTCGGACGCGTTGAAGGTACCGCTGTTGTAAAAACTATCGACGTCGAGGGAAATATTGTCCGCGTCCAGGGTGGTACCGGAGGTTACCGTGAGACTGCTGCCATTGAAGCTGATGTCTTTGCCGGTGAAATTGAAGTCCGTTCCGCTGCTATTCCAGACAATATCGTCCGAGTCATAGCCGGTTACCGCGGTGCCAGACAACACTATGTCGTTGTCGGTACTAATGGCCAACATGCTGTAGTTCAACATGGAAAGAATGCCATAGTCGGCATCCTTCACCAGGCTGATGGTGCCAAAAGTAGAGGCATCGCTGTCGCCGGCATCAGCAGTTACCGTGCCTTCAACAATGGTATCGCCAGATTCGAGGGTGACGTTGGCAGCCGTCACCGATGCATTTTTGGTAACGGTAATACCCGCAGCGGTAAGACTGAGGTCACCATCAAAGTCCACGTCGGCCGCTAACTTAAAGTCATCGACCCCGGCATTTTTGTATTCGGTATCCGCGGCATTTTTCGCAAATACCATATTGTTGGACGTGGTGAGCGAGAGGCCGTCGGCAGAAATCTTGGCAAAATCAAAAGCCAGGGTGGCACCGGACAGGCCGACCTGACCGAGAGTGGTGCCATCACCTGCAGCCTTGAGCCAGGCATCCGCTTGTACACCATTGGTCGCTGTCAGGGTGATATCTACTGCGGTTACATCAATACCCGCATCGATATCGTCGGCATTGACCTCCAGTGCAAAGCCCAGGTCAACCGCACCACCAGTCTCTTCCCACACAATGTCGCCGGCACTGACGGTCAGACTCGCGGCATTGTCGGTAATGTAGAAATCGTTCACGGTATCGACACGCACGATTGCCGCGGTGATATTGCCGAGATCATCGTAGTCGGCGTCGCCATCCAGCAGCACCGTGCCGGTGCTGCCGTCGGCAGTGGCATCCGCAGAAAGACTGCCATTAATCGCGATATCACTCGCGTGCAGACTGACATCGGAGCCGGAAACAACGTTGCCTGCTGCGATCGATATACTGCCACCGGTGATATCCAGCTGATCGTAGGTATCGAGATTACCCACGATCACCAGGTCACCGGTGCCCGCAGACTCTGCCAACACCACCGCGCCGCTGCCGCCGTCAATTTTGGCGGAGGCACTGTCGATATCAATCAGACCCGCGGTCGCGGTACTGCCATCGTCGGTACCCAGCGCCGTCATATTGCCGCTAATGGTAACTTGTGTATCGGCGGTAATATTGACGTTGCTCGCCAGCACTTCACCGGCAAGATTAATGCTGTCACCAATAAAGGTGGCCACTGTCTCGACGTCGTTGGCCGTTACCGAGTCGCGGGTATCGATAGTTGCCGCACTCGCCACATCAATGGTGTCGGCACTGATGGTAATACCACCGTCGGCCAGCAGATCACCGGCCAGGGAAATGTCCGTGGTAACGCCGGCACCCGCGGCACCAATATAAATACTGCCACCATCCTGCTGCAGCTCGGTGGGTGCGCTGGCATCGCCCACATTGACCTTCGCCGCATCGACATAAATGGCCTGGATAGCGTTACCCGCGGTCAGTACCGCTCCGCTATCCACCACCACCTGATTACCGCGGATATCGACTCCGCTGGCCGTGTTGATTTTGCCGGAAACAGTAACCAGACCACTGGAGGAAACCGCATAGGAATTATCGTCGAGCGCAGTGATTCCATCATCGGAAAATGCCGGCGTACTCAGATCCAGCCAGCTGTCGATTTCACTCTGGGAAGGGGTTTTTACCGAGAACTGCCCCACGTTGATAATCCCGGACGGGCCTACCAGAAAACCATAAGAGCTGGCGAATACCACATTGCCGCCCAGGGTCCCATCCTGGTAGCTGTTCAGTACACCATGCACTTCCGGGCGGCTATTGCGTACGATGTTCACCAGCTGGTCGATATCCTTGTCCAGCTCCAGGTTGACGGTATTCAGATCCCCCACCACGAAGTCATTGAAAACGTTGACTCCGACACTACCGTTTTTGTATTTACTGGTGACCTTCTGGACGTTGCTCCCCAGATCCTCAACATCCGTAAACTTATCCACAGCGTCGATATTGTGGGTCGCCGCAAATAGATTGACCGCCCCCCCGAAAGCAACGCACCCAGAGTTACCGTTTTGCCTGTATGCGTGCGCTTTCTCCAGTTTGGTTCAGCGCTCTGAGTGCGAGTGGCATAGCGAATGGCACGGGCAAGCAGTTGGTGGCGAAAGGGCTTCATGTGTATGGTCCTTGAAAACAGCTGGGAGTGTTTTCGTCGTTTTAATTTTTTTAATGACCGCCAAATGAACGGCCATGTTTATTTCCTTGCTAAAACAGCAAAGCAGTCGCGCCGAAACTACGGCTCACGACTGCTTTCGACCGGGGTGGAGACACTAAACCCCGGGTATATATTGCCGAAACGCCGGCGTTTTTAATTCAGCGTACCGGCCTCGGCTCGCTCTTTCGCTTCCTCGACGGCATTGGCCTTCAGCTGCTGCCTGGAGAGCTGCCGCAAGGCACCAAGGGAGTGGAGATGGGCATAAACCCAGGCCAATTGACCACTTTTAAACCAGGCCTGTACCTGCTCGGACTCCACCTGTAACAGCTTGGCCTCATCCACCACGTGTAATCCTTCAAGACGTACCGGCTTGCCATCGCCAGCCATTACCTGGATATCAAAGGGTTTGAACAATTCCTGCTCAGCCAGCGCCGCGCAGAACTCATGGGTAGCCTTGTAGGACTTGTCGAAGTTGGTGAGAAACTGCAATACGTTGTTCAGGGTCTCGCTGTTTTCCCCCTGCTCATCAAACAGCGGCTGACCGTCTTCTTCAGAAAACTGGTCACTCGTCTCATCAAAACAGACGGTCTGGTTATCGGTCATGGCGAAGGGGTAGCGACGGATAAAGGCCGGTACATAATTGCCCTGCCATACACCGTCCTCGTCAACCTGGGCGTGCTGGTTATTGCGCAGGGACAGCAAGGCCAGGGGAAAGTACTGACCACTTTCACTGCGACTGAAAAAAATTGGCAGGTCCCGGCTGGCTTCAAAGAACTCGATACCGGTAAGCGGGACAGAATTGATCTCGCGGGAAAAACGGAATTTATCACTCGGGGAAAACTTCAGGCTGCGGTGATTCTCACGGTTCAGGGCAACCGGCTTGCGATAAAACAGCAATTCACTCATCAATGTATTCTCAAAATCTTAGATATATAGTTTTTGTAACCATCCCGCGGAGATACCACATATCAGGGCTATGTGGCGGGGAAAACTTTATGTGACAAATTTAACGCCTTTAACGTGAACCGATAAGAATTATTTTCAACCGTAATCACCTTAAGGCAGCTAAGTCACGAAGACACCCGTAATCCGATGGCAAATGGGGAAAAGCCTGATGATGGATGGCCCCGCTCTTAAAGGCATCCAGCGCACCTGTATAGCCATAAGACTCAGCAATTTCGTTGGTCGCAGGGTAATCTCCGGAAGTAAATGCACGCTGCGCAAATTCAGTATCGCCCCACCCCGCAGAAAAAATTAGACGATCGACCAACTCAATGCGTGCACTGAGAAAAACAAACAAAAAAACTGCCCCTCCGAGTGCCCCCGCAGCCAGAAACTGCCTTAACATAGCGCTTAGCTCACTGTTTGCTCCTGAATCCACTCTTGTCACTGCGAGGCGTTACCAAGCCACCTTTCGACGAGCCCTTGGAGATAATTACGGAACGGCAACAGTATTCCCCTCACGTAGAGAGAAATATTTTTAAATTTTCTCTGAAATAACTAGAACAGCTCCGGAAACAAAAAAACCGGAGTGCTTTTTGATCAACCACTATGTCCCAGCACGAACAATTACCCGAACTGACCGGGCAGCTTTATGAGGAACTGCGCCGATGTGCAAGGCGCATCCTCGGCAATCAGCCTGATGGCCTCACCCTGCAGACGACGGATGTGGTGCACGAGGCCTGCCTGCGGTTAATGGAGTCCCCCGCACAGTTTGAAAGCCGCACCCACCTCTACCGCTGCGCGGCCAAGGCCATGCGACACCTGCTGGTGGATCACGCCCGGGCCAAATCCGCACAAAAGCGCAGTGGCCAGCATATGCGTACTATCTGGATGGACAGCCTGCTCGGGGATATTGATGTGAACCTTGGGCTAATGACCATTGACCAGACGCTGACCGAAATGTCGCAAATTAGTGATCGCCTGGAAAGTATTGCGGAACTGCACTACCTCGCCGGTTTTACCCAGAGCAAAGTGGCTGAGATTATGGAAATCAGTGTGGCTACCGTGGAGCGGGAGCTGAAGTTTGTTCGCGCCTTCCTCACCGACCGCCTGCAAGAGCAGCACCACCCGACCTGCGCCTGAGAATATATGCCGATTAACAATATCCGACTGAATGTCATCAAAGACCTGTTCGACCGCTGCTGTGAGTCACCCGCGAGCGATCGCTCTCAGATTCTGCAAGCCAGCGATGCCAGCCCGGAAGAAATTGCGGAAGTACAGCGCTTGCTGGCCTGTCACGACAGTGCCGACAGCAGCGGAAGCCAGACCAATATCATCGGACAACAACTGAAAACTCTCAGCCAGAGCCTGCCCAGCGGGCAACTGCTGGGGGCATACGCCATCGAAGAGGAAATCGGCCGCGGCGGCATGGGAATCGTATTCCGCGCGAAACGGGCGGACGGGAACTACGACCAGCAAGTAGCAATCAAGATAGCGCCCAGTTTTGCCAGTAGCGAAGAACTGAAGCACTTCCATCAGGAAAGACAGATTCTGGCGAAACTGCAACATCCGAACATTGCCACTCTTCTAGACGGCGGCAGCACTAATGACAACCGCCCCTACCTCGTCATGGAGTACGTGGAAGGTCACCCGATCCACGAGTATTGTCGGATCAACAAGTTAGGCCTGCGAGCCCGCTTGCGCCTGTTCGCTGCCGTTTGTGAAGCGGTCGGCTACGCCCACAGCCATCTGATCATTCACCGGGACATAAAGCCGGATAATGTACTGGTGACCGACAAAGGCCAGGTCAAGCTACTCGATTTCGGTATTGGCAAGGCCTTGCAGGTCGATGGCGAGCGCACCCAAGCCACGGCATTGAAAGGCATGACGCTGGCCTACGCCAGCCCCGAACAAATACGCGGCGAACGCACCACCACCGCAACGGATGTCTACGGCCTGGGCGCCCTGCTGTATTGCCTCCTGACCGAGCAATCCCCCCACCGCTTTGGCGATAACAGCGCCGAAAAAGCAATCCAGGCAATCTGCCATACAACCCCCACTGCCCCCAGCCGCGCACTGCCGGATTCAGCCACCTTCACCGAGCGCCGCTTACTCCGCGGAGATCTGGACAATATATCCAGCAAGGCGTTGCGCAAGGAGCCGGAACTTCGCTATGCCAGTGCCAGTGAGCTGCAACGGGACATTGAACGCTACCTGCGCCGGGAACCAGTCCTGGCCACGCCGCCCAGTTTCCTATACCGCGCCGGAAGGTTGATCTCCCGCTATCCAGTAGCATCAGCGCTCTCGCTTTCCGTATTCATTACCGTTGCCCTGGGCTTCGGCGCAGCCCTGTACCTGGCCAGCAAACTGCGCGCCGAGCGAGACAATCTACTAATTGCGCAGGCGGAAACTGAAAAGCAGGCGCAAACTGCCGAAAGAACAGCACAGCTACTTACCGACATGTTTAGCGCAGCCTCGCCCGCCAACGCACAGGGGCGAACCATTGATGTTGATGAACTTCTCCAGATCGCCGTCGCCAACACCAGAAACTCCCTTGAAACTTCACCTGAAGTTCGCACGCAACTTCTGAAAACGCTTGCGCAGGTTAAATTTAATACAGGGAAGTATCTGGACGCGGTAGAACTCCAGAAAGAGGCCATGTCACTGTCTGAATCCGATCAGACTCAGGATCCAGCGGCTCTCGCAGGAGACCTGTCAGCTCTCGGCGAGTTTTACCGCGAAGCCGATGAACTGCAGTTGTCACTCGAAACGCTAGCAGCTTCAGCGGAACTTATTAGCGACCTGGAAGTTCCACTGCTTCTCGCCCAGACCAAGATGCGAACTGGCCTGACGCTGTTACAAATGGGTAAGCCACAGGAAGCCCTCCATTACTTCGATACCGCAATCCCACTCTGGGAGATATCACCAGAACAGAATCCCGAGCTTGGCATTAATATTCGCCACAACCTTGCCATCACCTACTATGATCTTGCTGACTTCTCTGCGGCTGCTGAGCTGGAGGAAGAGGTTCTACGAAATAAAGCCGAACTGTACGGTGACTCACATCCCAAGACTCTGGATAGTTACCAATTCCTCGGCCAATGCTATATGCGTATCAATCGATGGGGCGATGCGAAACTGCAATTGGAACACGCCTACAAAGTTGGCAAGGAAATCTTCTCCGGTGATCAAGTTACTCTCCGGTTAACTGGCCGTAAATACGCAAACCTGCTGCGTCGACTCGGTTATTACAATCAATCAATCCAGATTCTCACAGAGCTGATCAACTCCGACTCCCAGAATCAAGAGACCACAGCCCAGCTGCTTAACAGTCGAGGGTACGCCTACTTTGAAATGGGCCAAATGGAAAAGTCCAGGGAGGACCTGGATAAGTCGGTAGCCATTTTATCGGGGTTCCTGCCGGAGAGTTCGTCCAAAAGCTTCCTCGCCAGGGCCAACCTCGGCGAAACTATGACGCGCACCGGAGACAGAGATGCAGGCATTGCGTTGATAGAAAAAATCCACCACTTAAATGCCGAACAATATGGTGAGGATGATTATGGAATTGCGGCCATCTATTTTCGCTATGCGCGAATTGCACTACATGAAGGCCGGCTAGACGAAGCACAGCAATTCACTGATAAAGCCAGAGCCATCAACAAAAAGTATTACGACCGGAATCATCCCTTACAACTTGAACTGGATGAGGTCGACATCGGCGTAGACATAGCCTTGGGTAACCTTGAATTAGCACGGAACAAGTCCGAAAAACTTATTAAACGAATCGGCGAAATTTTCCCCGACGATGCACCAGTACTGGCACAGAATAAGTCAGTGTACGGAGAAATAATCTGGCAACTCGGGGATCGCCTCAAAGGCGCGCAGCTGATTATTGAGAGCTCAAAAAAGCTGAATCCCATTCTGGCAATTAACTCGGAAAAATACTTACAGTTACAAGCGCGCCTGAAGCTTGTTCAGTAACCGTACCAAAGTGGTTCCGCAACTTTCAATGCAATTAACATAAAAAAAGCCGCAGTGTTTCCACTGCGGCTTTTTTGCTTCAGATCAGGAGTGAAAATTACTCGATGATCTTGGCTACAACGCCAGCACCAACGGCACGGCCACCTTCGCAAATCGCGAAGCGCAGACCGTCTTCCATGACGATCGGAGCAATCAGGGTAACGGTCATTTGAACGTTATCACCCGGCATTACCATCTCGGCACCTTCCGGCAGCTCACATGCACCAGTTACGTCGGTGGTACGGAAAAGCTTCGGTAGCCACTTGAACTCCTATTTTGTAGCACACTTTCATCGATAATTACCGGCGAGCAGCATGGCATACGCTGTTCCCAGACTACTCGTGATTGCGAGCGACTATTGACTCCGCTACAGCTTACTGAAGCAGACCAACTAGAAAGAACGCCGCGTAGGATACCGGTTTACCACGGGGATTTGCAGCACCTGACTTCTCGAACTCACACTTACGATAAAATTCACCCATCGCCAAAAAAGCTCGACCAATCAGCGAGCAGCATAATATATAACATAATAAAAGAAGCCATTGGATGCACGATCATCAAAGGGCTTCTTTATTATTCTCACCGATTACAACTCCGGTTCAGTGATGCCCCCAACGCTGAACATTTACCTGCTGTATTTTCCCGGAAAAGAAAAATCGTTGATTTGACCAACCCTGTGGATCAGCACCTATAACGATAGGCGAATTATTTTTCGTAACCTCTCCATCTACAACGGGGGGCGTACCTACCTCTTTTCCGTCCACCCACATTCTAACGCCACCACTGCCATCGTAGACGCCAACTATTTGATAGGTATCTGTCCCATTAAAATTTTGCTGTGGATATTTAACGTAATGATACGCACCATTAACGTGCACACCAAATCGTAAATAGCCGCCACTTAATTCAAGCGCAAAGCCTCCAGTATCGGCTTTGCTGACGATCGCCTGTGTGGGACTTCCCGAAAACGAATCAAAGTTAACTACAGCATGCACTAAAAAACCCTCACCTGAATTATTGTCTCCATCGTGCAGTCGCACAAAGTGAGCATTATTCTTATCAAAAATTAATGAACCGCCAAACCGATCTTCACCAATGGCCCCAAGCCACTCCCAACTGGGATGCCCGTTGCTAAAGCGGTAAATCTGCCGGCTCGCAGTCTGATCCACATAATTCAGATAGTTGCTATTAGTATAATTTTGACCTGCCATATTCAGATGTAGAATATTGGTTGGATCGGATATCACCGACCTGGCAATTCGGATATTCGTTTCCCGACTTCTCTCCCATTGCCCTTTATTTTGGTCTATGGTCAAGGCATCTACACTCTCCCGAAAGATTGCCGCAAAAACTTCCGAGTAATCTCTTATTGTCCACAGGTTTACCGCCAAACCTAACGACTTAGCGTACTCAATAAGACTCGCAATATTTTTGGTTTGAAAATTGAGCTCCACCATTTCATATCCATTCGACTTAACCCTGGCGATATCTTTCTGCCAAGCTTCAAGTTTTCCGCAAGCCTCAGAATTTTCACAAAGCTCAACATCTGGCTCAAAATTAGTACGGTAAGCTCGACTTAACTTGACTCGCGATTGCTTTTGAGCAGTCAATCCGGACAAGGCAGTTTTAATTTCTTTCAAAGTATCTAAATGAAAAGATCGAATAACCACTATTTTCCCTGACTCCAGATAGCCAAGATCGTTTAGTGTGCCGATCAGAAGGTTGGCATAGTGATCACCTACGTTTGGTCCAAGTTTCGACTTCAACTCTATAAACGGTACTTGGGAACCATTTCTGAAAGCAGAATCCTGAAACACCAGTTCAAAATCCGGGCCTAGGTACTCAGGGTCCTCAGTTTCAGAGGAACCCTTAGGGATACCATCATGCCTTACTACCCAGCTGTTATTATGCGCCACCATATCTATTTCTATTAGATCGGCACCTGCAGCCTGACCACTATGAATATATGAAAGCGTTTCCTCTAAACTTAAAACTTTATTATCTATGGCGTAACAGTTATGGCAGGAAATCGCCACTTTATTCCCCAATTGTGTCCGGAGAAAATTACGACTGCTTCCAGACCAAAAATCAGCATGCGATACCTGAAAAGACACCAACAAGATAAAAAATAAAAGAAATCTCACATTTAACTCCTTGTCATAATTATTTTGATTACTAACACGGGGACCCAGCCGGCAGCGCAGCATCTAGTTGAAACTATCTTGTTCACGAGATAGCTCCCGAATCAACTGCTGGACTTTAAATTTAGGGGAAGTGACATCTATGAACTTCGAAACCACCCGATGTAATTAAATGGACACCCATACCCTAAAAAGAATACCACGTTGATCCAGCTGCTATTAGGCCGCCATTGACCAGAATCAGAATTGCGTGCAAAAAAAAACCGCGATGTCACCATCGCGGTTTTTTATTAGATCTATCGGTCAATCACTTCGCCCCTTCCCCCCCACACAAGAAGGTACAGGAGTGAGGGGCTCGAAGATTACTCGATGATCTTGGCTACAACGCCAGCACCAACGGTACGGCCACCTTCGCGAATCGCGAAGCGCAGACCGTCTTCCATGGCGATCGGAGCGATCAGGGTAACGGTCATTTGAACGTTATCGCCCGGCATTACCATCTCGGTACCTTCCGGCAGTTCACACGCACCAGTTACGTCGGTGGTACGGAAGTAGAACTGCGGACGGTAGCCCTTGAAGAACGGGGTGTGACGGCCACCTTCGTCCTTAGACAGTACGTACACTTCCGCTTCGAACTTGGTGTGCGGAGTGATGGAACCCGGCTTCGCCAGTACCTGACCACGCTCTACTTCGTCACGCTTGGTGCCGCGCAGCAGGGCGCCGATGTTCTCACCAGCACGACCTTCGTCGAGCAGCTTGCGGAACATTTCCACACCAGTACAGGTAGTAGAAGTGGTTTCTTTGATACCAACGATCTGGATTTCGTCACCAGTGCGAACGATACCACGCTCTACACGGCCGGTTACTACGGTACCGCGACCAGAGATGGAGAACACGTCTTCGATCGGCATCAGGAACGGCTGATCGATAGCACGCTCAGGCTCAGGGATGTAGGCGTCCAGGGTTTCTACCAGCTTCTTAACAGCGCTGGTGCCCATTTCGTCTGCATCTTCACCGTTCAGTGCCATCAGGGCAGAACCAGCGATGATCGGAGTGTCGTCACCCGGGAATTCGTATTGATCCAGCAGCTCGCGCAGCTCCATCTCTACCAGTTCCATCATCTCGGCGTATTCTTCAGAACCAGCGCCGCCACAGTCTTCTGCCAGCAGGTCAGCTTTGTTCAGGAATACTACGATGTAAGGTACACCTACCTGACGGGACAGCAGGATGTGCTCACGGGTCTGCGGCATAGGGCCGTCAGTCGCGCCACATACCAGGATAGCGCCGTCCATCTGAGCAGCACCGGTAATCATGTTTTTAACGTAGTCGGCGTGGCCCGGGCAGTCTACGTGTGCGTAGTGGCGGGTCGGGGACTCGTATTCAACGTGAGAGGTGGCGATGGTGATACCGCGCTCACGCTCTTCCGGTGCATTGTCGATACCGTCGAAGGCAACGGCAGCGCCGCCCCATACTTCGGAACATACGCGGGTCAGCGCAGCAGTCAGGGTGGTTTTACCGTGGTCAACGTGACCGATGGTGCCCACGTTTACGTGGGGCTTGGAACGTTCAAACTTTTCTTTTCCCATTTTCAGGATCCTCTAACTAAAAAGTTTTAAAGGTACTAAAGCTTAAGCTTTGTTCTTGGCGATGATTTCGTCAGCGACGTTTTTCGGCGCTTCCGCGTACTTCTCGAATTCCATGGTGTAGGTCGCACGGCCCTGGGTAGCAGAACGCAGGTCAGTGGCGTAACCGAACATCTCGGCCAGCGGCACTTCCGCATTCACAATCTTACCAGAGGCAGAATCTTCCATACCCTGGATCAGGCCGCGACGACGGTTGAGGTCACCAACCACGTCACCCATGTTCTCTTCCGGAGTAACCACTTCCACTTTCATGACCGGCTCGAGCAGTACCGCGCCGCCGACCTGGGCCAGCTTCTTGGTTGCCATAGAACCGGCGATCTTGAACGCCATTTCGTTGGAGTCCACATCGTGGAAGGAGCCATCGTACAGGGTAGCCTTCAGGCCCAGCAGTGGGTAGCCGGCAAGTACACCGTTTTTCATCTGCTCTTCGATACCCTTGGCTACCGCAGGAATGTATTCCTTCGGTACCACACCACCAACGATGGCGTTTTCGAAGACCAGCTTCTCTTCAGAAGTGTCTTCAGCCGGCTCGAATTTCACCCATACGTGACCGTACTGACCGCGACCACCGGACTGACGAACGAACTTGCCTTCGATCTCAGAGGTGTTGCGGATAGCTTCACGGTAGGCTACCTGCGGCTTACCGATGTTGGCTTCTACGCTGAACTCGCGACGCATACGGTCGACGATGATGTCCAGGTGCAGCTCACCCATACCGGAGATGATGGTCTGGCCAGTCTCTTCGTCGGTCTTCACGCGGAAAGACGGGTCTTCCTGAGCCAGCTTGCCCAGTGCGATACCCATTTTTTCCTGGTCCGGCTTGGACTTAGGCTCTACCGCTACGGAGATTACCGGCTCCGGGAACTCCATGCGCTCGAGAACGATCTTGGCGTCTTCGGCACACAGGGTGTCACCAGTGGTCACGTCTTTCAGGCCGATCGCAGCAGCGATGTCGCCTGCCAGTACTTCTTTGATCTCTTTACGGTCGTTGGAGTGCATCTGCACCATACGGCCGACGCGCTCTTTCTTCATCTTCACGGAGTTGTATACCGCGGTGCCGCTCTCCAGCTTACCGGAGTAAACGCGGAAGAAGGTCAGAGTACCAACGAAGGGGTCGGTAGCGATTTTGAACGCCAGTGCAGCGAACGGCGCATTGTCGTCGGCTTCACGGGTTTCAACGGTTTCGCCGTCTTCCAGAGTACCTTCGATCGCCTTAACTTCGGTCGGCGCCGGCAGGTATTCGATAACCGCGTCCAGCATGGCCTGTACGCCCTTGTTCTTGAACGCAGAGCCGCCCAGAACCGGTACGATTTCGTTAGCCAGGGTACGCTGACGGATAGCTGCCTTGATCTCTTCTTCGGTCAGCTCACCTTCTTCCAGGTATTTTTCCATCAACTCTTCGTTGGCTTCCGCAGCCGCTTCAACCAGGAACTCGCGCATTTCTTCGCACTCGTCCTGCATTTCCGCCGGGATATCGCCGTATTCGAAAGTCATGCCCATGTCTTCTTCGTTCCACAGGATGGCTTTCATTTTCAGCAGGTCGACAACGCCCTTGAACTCGTCTTCAGAACCGATGGTCATCTGCAGCGGTACTGCAGTGGCGTTCAGACGGGTTTTCAGCTGGCCTACAACCTTGCGGAAGTCGGCACCAGCGCGGTCCATTTTGTTTACAAATACCATGCGCGGAACCTGGTACTTGTTGGCCTGGCGCCATACGGTTTCGGTCTGCGGCTGTACGCCGGAAGAACCACACAGTACGACCACGGCACCGTCGAGAACACGCAGGGAGCGTTCTACTTCAATGGTGAAGTCAACGTGTCCGGGGGTGTCGATGATGTTTACACGGTGCTGCGGGAACTGCTGCTGCATACCAGCCCAGAAACAGGTGGTCGCTGCGGAAGTAATGGTAATACCACGCTCCTGCTCCTGCTCCATCCAGTCCATGGTTGCGGCGCCTTCGTGCACCTCACCGATTTTGTGGGACAGACCAGTGTAGAAGAGTACGCGCTCGGTGGTAGTGGTTTTACCGGCGTCTACGTGGGCGCAGATACCGATATTGCGATAGCGTTCGATAGGCGTTTTACGTGCCACAGTTGTATCCTCGATATAACGGCAAAAGGCAGCGCGGAGTTTTACCTTCCTTGCTGCCTTTCGGTTTTAATTTCCGATGGAAATAATCATCAGACTTAGAAGCGTCACTATCTTAGAAACGATAGTGAGAGAACGCTTTGTTGGCTTCCGCCATACGGTGCACGTCTTCACGCTTCTTGACCGCGCCGCCCTTGTTCTGGGAAGCATCGATCATTTCATTGGCCAGACGCTGGGCCATGGACTTCTCGCCGCGCTTACGGGAGAAATCTACCAGCCAGCGCATTGCCAGCGCGGTACGACGTGCGGGACGCACTTCTACCGGCACCTGGTAAGTAGCACCACCAACGCGACGGGATTTTACTTCCACCATCGGGGCGATGTTTTCCAGGGACTCTTCAAAAATTTCAATCGGATCTTTGTTCAGCTTTTCTGAAACCAGATCCAGTGCACCGTAAACGATGCTCTCTGCCACGGACTTCTTACCAGAGATCATGACATGGTTCATGAACTTGGCCAGGGTCACGTTCCCAAACTTGGGATCGGGCAGTACTTCGCGCTTGGCGACTACACGTCTTCTTGGCATGGGATTGCCTCTCTTCAGGGTTACTCCGAGACGCCGCCGTATTAACTAACAAATAGTAATTACAACTCGGCGAGCTCAGCCTTACTCCGGTTATTCGTTAAACCGAAACGCAAATTGACCTTAGGGATTAACCCTTAGGACGCTTGGCACCGTACTTAGAACGGCCCTGCTTGCGATCGTTTACGCCGGCACAGTCAAGTGCACCGCGTACAGTGTGGTAGCGCACACCCGGCAGGTCTTTTACACGACCGCCGCGAATCAGCACCACGCTGTGCTCCTGCAGGTTGTGGCCTTCACCGCCGATGTACGAAGTTACTTCGTAACCGTTGGTCAGGCGCACACGACAAACTTTACGCAGCGCAGAGTTTGGTTTCTTCGGTGTAGTGGTGTACACACGAGTGCAAACTCCACGACGCTGCGGGCTGGCTTGCAGTGCAGGTACGTCGCTTTTTTCAACTTTGCGTTTTCTCGGCTTACGAACCAACTGGTTGATCGTTGCCATTAAAAATCACTCCAAAATAAAACGCCCCCACCATCTACAGCAGTGAGGGCCTATCGTCAGTGCATGACCGCCTTTCGCCCGAGGACAAAAAACAGCCTTACCCCATTAGCGGGGGCCGCATTCTATAAGCGACGGCACCCCTAGTCAATCACCTGCCGAAGTAAACACTAACTCCGGCTTATGATTGCTATCCGGAACTAACCAGGAGGAACGACTTTTCAGTCAACCTCCTGATCAGACCACTCCGTTCTATCGACCTCAGTCCCCGGAAGATTTCAGGGCTTCGGTCAGCGCTGCTTCCACTTCCTCTGCAGACGGGCCGTCGGCGTAACCGCCCTGGCTCATTTGCAGGCTGCGCTTGCGCTTGCGCTCGGTGTGGTACGCCAGGCCGGTACCGGCCGGGATCAGACGTCCCACTACCACGTTTTCCTTCAGGCCGCGCAGGCTGTCTTCCTTGCCGGTTACCGCCGCTTCGGTCAGTACCCGGGTGGTCTCCTGGAAGGAGGCCGCAGACAGGAAGGACTCGGTCGCCAGAGACGCTTTGGTGATACCCAGCAGCAGACGCTCGAACTGAGCCGGTTGCTTGCCTTCGGCACGCAGGCGCTCGTTCTCTTCCACCACGCGCTGGTATTCCACCTGGTCGCCCTTGATGAACTCAGAGTCGCCCATCTCGAGGATCTCAACTTTACGCAGCATCTGACGCACGATGGTCTCGATGTGCTTATCGTTGATGCCTACACCCTGGAGGCGGTAAACCTCCTGGATCTCGTTAGTGATGTAGCGCGCCAGCTCTTCCACGCCCTTAAGACGCAGAATGTCGTGCGGGTTGGACGGGCCATCGGAGATAACCTCACCCTTCTCTACGGTTTCACCTTCGAACACGGTCAGCTGGCGGTGCTTTGGAATCAGTACTTCGTAGTGATCCTTGCCATTGGCCAGCGGCTTGCCATCACGCGGGGTGATCTGCAGGCGAACCTTGCCCTTGGTTTCTTTACCGAAAGACACGGTACCGGAGATCTCCGCCAAGATGGACGGCTCTTTCGGCTTACGGGCTTCGAACAGGTCAGCAACTCGCGGCAGACCACCGGTAATATCCTTGGTCTTGCCGGATTCCTGCGGAATACGCGCGATTACGTCACCGACGTTCACCTTGTCGCTGTCTTTCAGGCTGAGGATGGCCCGCGGCGGCAGCGCGTAGTGCGCCGGCGCATTGCTGCTCGCCAGAGTCAGTTCTTCGCCATTCTCGTCAACCAGGGTTACGGCCGGACGCAGGTCTTTACCCGCCGCCGGGCGCTCTGCCGGATCGATGACCTCGATGGAGGACAGACCGGTAATTTCGTCGGTCTGCTTGCGAATGGACAGACCGTCTTCCATACCGGACAGTTTCACCCAACCGGCCACCTCAGTGATGATCGGGTGAGTGTGCGGGTCCCACTTGGCCACGATCTGGCCACCGTCGATGGTAGAACCTTCGTCAACGCTGATCACAGCACCGTAGGGCAGCTTGTAGCGCTCGCGCTCGCGACCGGCACTGTCCGCCACTGCCAGCTCACCGGAGCGGGAAACCGCTACCAGGTTGCCGCCTTCGGTTTTTACAGTCTTCACGTTATGCAGACGCACGGTACCAGGCTGTTTCACCTGAATGCTGTCCGCCGCAGAAGCACGGCTTGCCGCACCACCGATGTGGAAGGTACGCATGGTCAGCTGGGTACCCGGCTCACCGATGGACTGGGCCGCCACAACACCCACGGACTCACCGGGGTTGGCGCGGTGACCACGGGCCAGGTCACGGCCGTAACACTGGGCACAGATACCGTGGGCGGTCTCACAGGTAATTGCGGAACGCACCATTACCTCGTCGATACCCAGGGTTTCGATACGCTCTACCCACTTCTCGTCGATCATGGTGCCCGCAGGTACCGCGATCTCGTCGCTGCCCGGCTTGGTTACGTCGCGCGCAACCACACGGCCGAGGATACGGTCACCGAGAGATTCGATGACGTCACCGCCCTCGATCACCGGCGCCATGGTCAGGCCGTCGTCGGTACCACAGTCGATTTCGGTGATCACCACGTCCTGAGCCACGTCTACCAGACGGCGGGTCAGGTAACCGGAGTTCGCGGTTTTCAGTGCGGTATCCGCCAGACCTTTACGAGCACCGTGGGTCGAGATGAAGTACTGCAGTACGCTCAGACCTTCACGGAAGTTCGCGGTAATGGCGTTCTCAATAATGGAGCCGTCCGGACGCGCCATCAGGCCACGCATACCGGCCAACTGACGAATCTGCGCTTCAGAACCACGAGCGCCGGAGTCCGCGTACATGTAGACGGAGTTAAAGGAGTCCTGCTCGGTCTCTTTACCGTCGCGATCGATTACCGGCTCTTTCTTGATACCGGCCATCATCGCCTGGGTCACTTTGTCGTTGGTACGGGACCAAACGTCGATGACCTTGTTGTATTTCTCACCCGCAGTTACCAGACCGGATGCGAACTGGGTTTCGATCTCCTTCACTTCCTCTTCCGCGGAAGCGATCAGGTCAGCCTTGGCCGCCGGAATCTCGAAGTCGTTCACACCGATGGAGGAACCGGACTTGGTGGAGAAGTCAAAACCGGTGTACATCAGCTGGTCAGCGAAGATAACGGTCGCCTTCAGACCCACCTTGCGGTAGCACTCGTTCAGAACGCGGGAAATCGCCTTCTTCTTCATCGGCTGGTTCACGTACTCGAAGGGCAGGCCTTCCGGTACGATGTTCCACAGCAGTGCACGGCCTACGGTAGTGTCGTAGACCTTGCGCGACGGGTGTTTTTCACCGTCTTCACCGATGACCGCTTCGTTGATGCGCACTTTCACGCGCGCCTGCAGGCCAACCTGCTTGGCGTAGAAGGCACGGCTCACTTCCTTGATATCGGAGAAGAACATGCCTTCGCCTTTATCGTTCACGCGCTCACGGGTCATCCAGTACAGGCCCAGTACCACGTCCTGAGACGGTACGATGATCGGCTCCCCGTTGGCGGGCGACAGGATGTTGTTGGTCGACATCATCAGCGCGCGGGATTCCATCTGCGCTTCGATCGTCAGCGGTACGTGTACCGCCATCTGGTCACCGTCGAAGTCGGCGTTGTACGCCGCACACACCAGCGGGTGCAGCTGGATCGCCTTACCTTCAATCAGTACCGGCTCAAACGCCTGGATACCCAGACGGTGCAGGGTCGGTGCACGGTTCAGCAGTACCGGGTGCTCGCGGATCACCTCGTCGAGGATGTCCCACACCACCGCTTCTTCGCGCTCGACCATCTTCTTGGCCGCCTTGATGGTGGTGGCCAGGCCGCGGGCTTCCAGCTTGCCGAAAATGAACGGTTTGAACAGCTCCAAGGCCATTTTCTTGGGCAGACCACACTGGTGCAGACGCAGGGTCGGACCAACCACGATCACGGAACGACCGGAGTAGTCGACGCGCTTACCCAGCAGGTTCTGACGGAAACGACCCTGTTTACCCTTGATCATGTCGGCCAGGGATTTCAGCGGGCGCTTGTTGGAACCGGTGATGGCACGGCCGCGACGGCCGTTGTCCAGCAGGGCATCAACAGATTCCTGCAGCATGCGCTTTTCGTTGCGCACGATGATGTCCGGCGCGTTCAGCTCGAGCAGGCGCTTCAGACGGTTGTTACGGTTGATCACGCGACGGTACAGGTCGTTCAGGTCGGAGGTCGCAAAACGGCCACCGTCCAGCGGTACCAGCGGGCGCAGATCCGGCGGCAGAACCGGCAGTGCCTGCATTACCATCCACTCCGGCTTGTTACCGGACTTGTAGAAGGCTTCCAGCAGCTTCAGGCGCTTGGACAGCTTCTTGATCTTGGTCTCGGAGTTGGTTGCCGGAATCTCTTCGCGCAGGCGCTGAATTTCAGACGGCAGCTCGATATCGTTCATCAGCTCCTGGATGGCTTCGGCACCCATTTTTGCTTCGAACTCATCGGCGAACTCTTCCATTGCTTCGAAGTACTGCTCGTCGTTCAGCAGCTGGCCGCGCTCCAGGGTAGTCATACCCGGATCGGTCACCACGTAGGATTCGAAGTAAAGCACGCGCTCGATATCACGCAGGGTCATATCCAGCAGCAGGCCGATACGGGACGGCAGGGATTTCAGGAACCAGATGTGGGCAACCGGGCTCGCCAGTTCGATGTGGCCCATGCGCTCACGACGCACCTTGGCCTTGGTCACTTCGACACCGCACTTCTCACAGATGATGCCGCGGTGCTTCATGCGCTTGTACTTACCGCACAGGCACTCGTAGTCCTTGACCGGGCCAAAGATCTTGGCGCAGAACAGGCCTTCGCGTTCCGGCTTGAAGGTACGGTAGTTGATGGTCTCCGGCTTTTTCACTTCGCCGTAGGACCAGGAACGGATCATGTCCGGCGAAGCCAGACCGATACGGATAGCGTCAAATTCTTCGAGCTGATCCTGGGCTTTCACCAGGTTTAACAAATCTTTCAAGGCCTTTCCTCCACTAGGGGGTAGTCATTCCGGCCAACTGCCTTTGGGGCCGGAAGTGCCGGTGGTGGTGATTCGCAATCGCCGCCACCGGCCTCTGTCTACTAAATCCGATTGATACCAGTGTTACTCGTTTTCCAGCTCGAAGTTCATACCCAGCGAGCGGATTTCCTTAACCAGTACGTTGAAGGATTCGGGCATGCCCGGCTCCATGCGGTGGTCGCCATCCACGATGTTTTTATACATCTTGGTACGACCTTCAACGTCATCGGATTTGACCGTGAGCATTTCCTGCAGGGTGTAGGCGGCACCGTATGCTTCCAGTGCCCACACCTCCATCTCACCGAATCGCTGACCACCGAACTGCGCCTTACCACCCAGCGGCTGCTGGGTAACCAGGCTGTAGGAACCGGTAGAACGCGCGTGCATCTTGTCGTCTACCAGGTGGTTCAGCTTCAGCATGTACATGTAGCCCACGGTGACCGGACGCTCGAAAGAGTCACCAGTACGGCCGTCGAACAGGGTGATCTGACCGGAATCCGGAATGTCCGCCAGACGCAGCAGTTTCTTGATTTCAGGCTCTGCCGCACCGTCGAATACCGGAGTCGCCATCGGCACACCGCGACGCAGGTTTTCGGCCATGGCCAGAACTTCCTGGTCCGTCAGCTCGTTCAGGTCTTCAACACGGCCACCGGTGGAGTTGTACACCTCTTCCAGGAAGCCGCGTACTTTCTCCGCTTCCTGCTTTTCTTTGACCATGCGATCGATCTTCACGCCGAGACCTTTCGCCGCCATGCCCAGGTGCATTTCCAGTACCTGACCGACGTTCATACGAGACGGTACACCCAGCGGGTTCAGAACCACGTCCACCGGCTCACCGTTTTCGTCGTACGGCATGTCTTCAACCGGCTTGATCACGGAGATAACACCTTTGTTACCGTGACGGCCGGCCATCTTGTCACCGGGCTGGATGCGACGTTTGATCGCCAGGTACACCTTGACGATTTTCAGTACGCCCGGTGCCAGGTCGTCGCCGGATTCCAGCTTTTTCTTCTTGTCTTCGAACTGCTCGTCCAGTAGCTTGCGGCGCTCTTTCAGCTGGGCTTCGGCTTTTTCCAACTGCTCGTTCAGGCTCTCTTCGGCCATGCGCAGCTTGAACCAGTCTTCGCGCGGCAGCGCGGACAGGGTTTCAGCATTCAGCACGTCACCTTTCTTGACGCCCTTGCCACCGGCCACTGCCTGACCTTCCAGTGCCGCTGCCAAACGCTCGAAAGTCGCGCCCTCAACGATACGGTACTCTTCGTTCAGGTCCTTGCGCACTTCGTCCAGCTGGGCTTTTTCGATCGCCAGGGAACGCTGGTCTTTCTGCAGACCGTCGCGGGTGAAGACCTGGACGTCGATCACGGTACCGCGGGTGCCGGAAGGCGCGCGCAGTGAGGTGTCTTTAACGTCGGAGGCCTTCTCACCGAAGATCGCACGCAGCAGTTTTTCTTCCGGAGTCAGCTGGGCTTCACCTTTCGGGGTGACCTTACCGACCAGAATGTCGCCAGCGCCCACTTCCGCACCGATGTACACGATGCCGGACTCGTCCAGCTTGTTCAGCGCAGACTCGCCCACGTTGGGGATATCCGCGGTGATTTCCTCACTGCCCAGCTTGGTGTCACGGGCAATACAGGTCAGTTCCTGGATGTGGATGGTGGTGAAGCGGTCTTCCTGTACCACGCGCTCGGATACGAGGATGGAGTCCTCGAAGTTGTAGCCGTTCCAGGGCATGAACGCGATGCGCATGTTCTGGCCCAGTGCCAGCTCACCCAGGTCAACGGACGGGCCGTCGGCCAGGATATCGCCACGCTCAACCACGTCACCGGTCTTCACGATCGGGCGCTGGTTGATACAGGTGTTCTGGTTGGAACGGGTGTACTTGGTCAGACCGTACAGATCCACACCCGCATCACCGGCTTCTACTTCATCGTCCGCCACGCGAACAACAACACGGCTGGCGTCAACACGCTCGATCACACCGCCGCGCTTCGCTACCACACACACGCCGGAGTCGCGCGCTACGGTGCGCTCCATGCCGGTACCTACCAGCGGCTTTTCAGCACGCAGGGTGGGGACCGCCTGACGCTGCATGTTCGATCCCATCAATGCGCGGTTGGCGTCATCGTGTTCCAGGAACGGGATCATGGCCGCAGCAACGGATACCACCTGACGGGCGGACACGTCCATGTACTGGATTTCGTCCGGGGTCTTCAGGGTAAATTCGTACTGGTAACGCACGCTGACCAGGTCATCGGTAAAGCGACCGTTCTCGTCCACCGCAGCGGAAGCCTGTGCAACCACGTAGTTGGCTTCGTTGATCGCAGACAGGTATTCGATCTGGTCGGTCACCTGGCCGTCGACAACCTTGCGGTACGGGCTTTCCAGGAAGCCGTAGTGGTTGGCGCGGGCATAGGTCGCCAGGGAGTTGATCAGACCGATGTTCGGCCCTTCCGGCGTTTCAATCGGACATACGCGGCCGTAGTGGGTCGGGTGCACGTCGCGCACCTCGAAGCCCGCGCGCTCGCGGGTCAGACCACCCGGGCCAAGAGCCGATACACGGCGCTTGTGGGTAACTTCTGACAGCGGGTTGTTCTGGTCCATAAACTGGGACAGCTGGGAAGAGCCAAAGAACTCTTTTACCGCAGCGGCAACCGGCTTGGCGTTGATCAGATCCTGCGGCATCAGGCCTTCGGATTCCGCCATGGACAGACGCTCTTTCACCGCGCGCTCGACACGTACCAGACCCACACGGAACTGGTTTTCGGCCATTTCGCCCACGGAACGTACGCGACGATTACCCAGGTGGTCGATATCGTCGACCATACCGCGACCGTTGCGGATCTCGATCAGGGTTTTCAGAACATCGACGATGTCGTCTTTGCTCAGGGTGCCTTCACCGGTTTCGTCTTCGCGACTCAAACGGCGGTTGAACTTCATACGACCAACTGCAGACAGGTCGTAACGCTCGTCGGAGAAGAACAGATTCTCGAACAGGGATTCCGCAGATTCCTTGGTGGGCGGCTCGCCCGGGCGCATCATGCGGTAGATTTCTACCAGTGCTTCCAGCTGGGTGCGGGAAGGATCAGCGCGCAGGGTGTCGGAAACGAACGGACCGCAGTCGAGGTCGTTGGTGTACAGGGTCTCGATGTCTTTGACATTCATGACCTTGAGCTTGGCAACCACTTCATCAGTGATTTCGCTATTCGCCTCTACCGCCACTTCACCGGTGGACTCATCGATGATGTCCTGGGCCAGAACACGGCCGTTCAGGTAGGTCAGCGGTGCTTCCAGGGTTTCCACACCAGCCTTTTCCAGCTGACGGATGTGGCGCGGGGTAATACGACGCCCCTCTTCCACGATCACTTTGCCCTTGCCGTCCTTGATGTCGAAGGAGGCAACATCACCGCGCAGGCGCGACGGGATCAGCTCCAGGCTGACAGTGTCGTCATTCAGGGTGAACTTGCTGGTGTCGAAGAACATTTCCAGCATTTCCTGGGAGCTGTATCCCAGGGCGCGCAGCAGAATAGTCGCCGGCAATTTACGACGACGGTCGATACGCACGTAGACCAGATCTTTCGGGTCGAATTCGAAATCGAGCCAGGAACCGCGGTAAGGAATTACCCGCGCGGCGTACAGCAGCTTACCGGAAGAGTGGGTCTTGCCCTTGTCGTGATCGAAGAATACACCCGGGGAGCGGTGCAGCTGGGATACGATTACACGCTCGGTACCGTTAATAACGAAGGTACCGTTTTCGGTCATGAGCGGAATTTCGCCCATGTACACTTCCTGCTCTTTAATGTCCTTGATGGACTTATTGGCAGATTCTTTATCGTAAATGATCAGGCGTACACGCACACGCAGCGGGCAAGCGTAAGTCACGCCACGCAGGGTACATTCCTTCACATCAAATGCCGGCTTGCCGAGGGTATAGCTCACATATTCGAGCGCGGCGTTACCGGAATAGCTAACAATTGGAAATACAGACTTGAACGCCGCCTGCAGACCGATATCCAGGCGCTCGTCTGGGCGCGTGTCGGCCTGAGTAAATTTGCGATACGAGTCCAGCTGTATCGCAAGCAGGAAAGGTACGTCCATGACCTTAGGCAATTTGCCAAAATCCTTGCGGATACGTTTTTTCTCAGTGTATGAGTAAGCCATTCATATTCCCCAGCTTGATCAATGACAAGACTTCAGTAGAGATGCGGTCAGATTTCTGACAGTACGCAACCCGTCCGGGCGGGAAGTCTCTGCACAATGCACTACGCTTTTAACAGGCGGTTAAAAACCATACTGCCCTGTGCGCAAACTTCACGATTTGGACCGTTTTTCAGCATTCAAAAGCCCGATGCTGCAAACGGCAAAAAGGCCGGCGGACAAAAGTCCACCAGCCTTTCCGCCAGCCCCACGAATTGCGGTTGCTGGCGGTGATGTGTAAAACCGAATTACTTCAGTTCTACGGTAGCGCCAGCTTCTTCCAGCTCTTTTTTGGCTGCTTCAGCGTCGTCTTTGGACAGAGCTTCTTTAACGGTGCTCGGAGCGCCGTCAACCAGAGCTTTCGCTTCTTTCAGACCCAGACCAGTGATGCTGCGAACCGCTTTGATCACGTTCACTTTCTTGTCGCCAGCGGAAGCCAGAACGAGGTCGAAAGAGTCTTTCTCTTCAGCTGCAGCTTCGCCGCCAGCCGGGCCAGCCATAACTGCAGCAGCTGCGGTTACGCCGAACTTCTCTTCCATAGCTTCGATCAGCTCAACAACGTCCTTAACAGACATTTCAGCGATCGCATTGATGATATCTTCTTTAGTCAGAGACATGAGTTAGTACCTGATTTCGTGTGAGCAGGAAACTGCTCGTATATTCATTAAAAAGTGAAAACTGCCGCTTCGCGTTTGCGAAACCCTTATGCAGCTTCCTGCTCTTTTTGGTCGCGAACGGCCGCAATAGTGCGAACCAGTTTGCCAGCAGAGGCTTCTTTCATGCAGCTCATCAGCTTCGCGATTGCTTCATCGTAAGTCGGCAGGCTTGCCAACAAAGCGATGTCAGTCGCTACGCCTTCGAAGGCGGCACCTTTCAGTTCCAGCTTGTCGTTGCCCTTGGCGAACTCTTTCAGGATGCGCGCGCCGGCACCCGGATGTTCGTTGGAAAAGGCAATGATGCTGGGACCGACGAATTTCTCGATGAGACATTCGAATTCGGTACCGGCCAGAGCGCGACGCGCCAGAGTATTGCGGACGACTTTCAACCAAACGCCGTTCTCGCGAGCCTCTTTGCGCAGGGCAGTCATGTCATTCACGGTTACGCCACGGGAATCCGCAACGACCGCAGACAGAGCACCCTCAGCAGCCTGCTGGACTTCCGCGACAATCGCTTTCTTGTCTACGAGTCCAATAGCCATAGTGTCACTCCTGGATTTGAAAAAAGATCGGGACATCATGACCCCGATCCGTTCCGGTGCTTAAAGCTCAAATCCAGTAAAAATACTGGTTTGGGCACACCGTCTGCGTAGGCTCGCTCTCCTCGGTTTGACACCGAATGACCAACCTGGTCGGAGAATGGATTAAGCAGCGCGCATTTAAACCTCAAATACTCGCCACACCTACGGTCTTTGACGACCCGCCACCCTGCCTGGAATAAAACCCGGGTAAAGTGGCGAACCCCAAAGTTCTTTTTACTGAACGTTGTTAACCTTCAGAGAATTCAATTCTCGGAAGATTATTTAACGTCCAGAGTAGCCTGGTCGATGGTCAGACCCGGGCCCATGGTAGTGCTCAGGGTGATCTTTTTCAGATACACGCCCTTCGCGGAAGCCGGCTTGGCCTTTTTCAGGTCAGCTACCAGTGCTTCCAGGTTTTCTTTCAGTGCATTGGCGTCAAAGCCAACTTTACCGATACCGCCGTGAATGATGCCGCCTTTGTCAGCGCGGAAACGCACCTGACCAGCCTTGGCATTCTTAACCGCAGTCGCAACGTCCGGGGTTACGGTTCCGGTCTTCGGGTTCGGCATCAGGCCGCGCGGGCCGAGGATCTGACCCAGCTGACCAACAACGCGCATAGCATCCGGAGAAGCTACAACCACGTCGAAATCCATCTTGCCCGCTTTAACTTCAGCGGCCAGCTCATCCATACCTACCAGGTCGGCACCAGCTTCTTTAGCGGCGTCGGCGTTGGCACCCTGGGTGAACACGGCAACACGAACGGTTTTACCAGTACCGTGCGGCAGAGTGGTGGCACCGCGAACAGCCTGGTCGGACTTACGCGGATCGATGCCGAGGTTGATGGAGGCATCAACAGTCTCTGCGAACTTCACGTTGGAGAATTCTTTCAGCAGCGCTACAGCTTCGTCGAAACCGTATGCTTTACCCGCTTCCAGTTTTTCAGCGATTGCGCGCTGACGTTTGGTCAATTTAGCCACTTACAGACCCTCCACTTCGATACCGGCACTGCGCGCAGAACCCGCGATGGTGCGCACCGCTGCGTCCATATCGGAAGCAGTCAGGTCAGCTTTTTTCATTTCCACGATCTCTTCGATCTGAGCGCGGGTCACTTTACCAACTTTGTCGGTATTCGGACGGCCGGAACCGCTCTTGATCTTGGCAGCCTTGCGCAGCAGTACAGCGGCGGGCGGCGACTTCATGATGAAGGTGAAGGAGCGATCGCTGTATACAGAGATCACTACTGGTACCGGCAGGCCCGGCTCCAGGTTCTGAGTCTGTGCGTTGAACGCTTTACAGAACTCCATGATGTTCACACCGTGCTGACCCAGTGCGGGACCAACGGGGGGGCTCGGGTTGGCCTGGCCGGCCTTCACTTGCAGCTTGATGTAAGCTTCTATTTTCTTAGCCATTACAGCTTCCTCTTTAACTGGGTATTAGCGCCTGCGCTGTACACTCATACAAACGTGCAACGCTCAGCTCCCCTGCTTTGTCCCGCCTCGCCAGGCAAAAGCCCAACAGGGTTTTCAGGGACGCGAAAGCCCTCTTCCGCCGAAACGAAAGAGGGCCGAATCCTTCCAGCTCGAAATCAGTTCTTTTCTACCTGACCGAATTCCAGCTCTACCGGAGTGGAGCGACCGAAGATCAACACCGCCACCCGCAGGCGACTCTTCTCGTAGTTGACCTCTTCGACCACACCGTTGAAATCATTAAACGGACCGTCGATGACACGCACCATCTCACCCGGCTCGAACAGCGTCTTGGGCTTGGGCTTGTCAACAGAGTCATCGATGCGATTCAGGATTGCCTGAGCTTCGCGATCGGTAATCGGCGCAGGCTTGTCCGCCTTACCACCAATAAAGCCCAGCACGCGCGGCGTTTCTTTCACCAGATGCCAGGTATCATCATTCAATTCCATTTCCACCAGCACATAGCCAGGGAAAAATTTGCGCTCGCTTTTACGCTTCTGGCCGGCACGCATTTCCACCACTTCCTCGGTGGGCACCAGAACCTCGCCAAAGAGGTGATCCATTTCGTGTAGCTCAATGCGCTCCTTCAGAGAAGTCTTCACACGCTTCTCATAGCCGGAGTAGGCCTGAACTACATACCAATGCTTTGCCATGGATTAACCTTTAGCCAATAATCTTGGAGGCGGCCCAACCGAGACCGGAGTCCAACGCCCACAGAATGACCGCCATCAGCAGCACAAACACCACCACGATCAGGGTGGTCTGAGTGGCCTCCTGGCGACTCGGCCAGACTACCCGACGCACTTCATTCTGAGCTTCGCGCAGCAGATTCCAGAAGGCATTGCCTTTCTCGGTCTGCACCGCCACGGCAACAGCACCAAGGCAAAGCACAACGATTGCCAGCACACGATACAACAGGGGGATTTCGGCGTAGTAGGAGTTGCCCGCTACAGCGGCGCCAATCAGCAGCACCACCAGCAGCCACTTCAGGCCGTCAAGACGAAAGGTTTTCGCCTCTACTTTAGCGTTCATACAGAGAAGCCTTTAGTGCGCCAGATACTGCAAGGCGCCTTTATTGCCAACGACCGCAAAGAGCGACAGCAGTACAGGATAGCCTAAACTCAGGCTCCTTGCGGACATCTGAAATTTGGCAGGCCAGGAGGGACTCGAACCCCCAACAGCCGGTTTTGGAGACCGGTGCTCTACCAATTGAACTACTGGCCTGGAACACTTCCGGAAGCAAACTGCGTCACTACCGGAAAAAATGAGGGGCGGATCATACCATCCAACCCCACATTTGCAAGCGCGACCGCCAATTCATATTGACGACCGCACTCAATGCATCGATTACTCGATGATTTTGGCTACAACGCCAGCACCAACGGTACGGCCACCTTCGCGAATCGCGAAGCGCAGACCATCTTCCATGGCGATCGGAGCGATCAGGGTAACGGTCATTTGAACGTTATCGCCCGGCATTACCATCTCGGTACCTTCCGGCAGCTCACACGCACCAGTTACGTCGGTGGTACGGAAGTAGAACTGCGGACGGTAGCCCTTGAAGAACGGGGTGTGACGACCACCTTCATCCTTGGACAGTACGTACACTTCCGCTTCGAACTTGGTGTGCGGAGTGATGGAACCCGGCTTCGCCAGTACCTGACCACGCTCTACTTCGTCACGCTTGGTGCCGCGCAGCAGGGCGCCGATGTTCTCACCAGCACGACCTTCGTCGAGCAGCTTGCGGAACATTTCCACACCAGTACAGGTAGTAGAAGTGGTTTCTTTGATACCAACGATCTGGATTTCGTCACCAGTGCGAACGATACCACGCTCTACACGGCCGGTTACTACGGTACCGCGACCAGAGATGGAGAACACGTCTTCGATCGGCATCAGGAACGGCTGATCGATAGCACGCTCAGGCTCAGGGATGTAGGCGTCCAGGGTTTCTACCAGCTTCTTAACAGCGCTGGTGCCCATTTCGTCTGCATCTTCACCGTTCAGTGCCATCAGGGCAGAACCAGCGATGATCGGAGTGTCGTCACCCGGGAATTCGTATTGATCCAGCAGCTCGCGCAGCTCCATCTCTACCAGTTCCATCATCTCGGCGTATTCTTCAGAACCAGCGCCGCCACAGTCTTCTGCCAGCAGGTCAGCTTTATTCAGGAATACTACGATGTAAGGTACACCTACCTGACGGGACAGCAGGATGTGCTCACGGGTCTGCGGCATAGGGCCGTCAGTCGCGCCACATACCAGGATAGCGCCGTCCATCTGAGCAGCACCGGTGATCATGTTTTTAACGTAGTCGGCGTGGCCCGGGCAGTCTACGTGTGCGTAGTGGCGGGTCGGGGACTCGTATTCAACGTGAGAGGTGGCGATGGTGATACCGCGCTCACGCTCTTCCGGTGCATTGTCGATACCGTCGAAGGCAACGGCAGCGCCGCCCCATACTTCGGAACATACGCGGGTCAGCGCAGCAGTCAGGGTGGTTTTACCGTGGTCAACGTGACCGATGGTGCCCACGTTTACGTGGGGCTTGGAACGTTCAAACTTTTCTTTTCCCATTGCGGGCCTCCCAATATAAGCGTGAGCCGAACTAGCGACTTTACGTAAGAACAGCCCCCGCGCACCCCATGGGGCCTGCTCGGGAACCAATGCACCCGGGGACAGCGAAAGACACAAAACCCGGATACAAATAACCGCGGAGACACAAGTCACCGCGGTTACGAATAATGGAGCTCATGGGCGGATTTGAACCGCCGACCTCACCCTTACCAAGGGTGTGCTCTACCCCTGAGCTACATGAGCTTACTCCTGACTCGACAAACCTGCCGAGCCGCAAGCGGGGCCGCTTGCAATGCATCCGGAACAAACCGAATGACCTTTTGACAAAACCTTGCAATCCAAACTTTTGCCAACTAAGGCTCCACACAATCGAATGGAGCGGGCAGCGGGAATCGAACCCGCATCATCAGCTTGGAAGGCTGAGGTTCTACCATTGAACTATGCCCGCATACCGCGTGCGAAACCTTCAACAACAGAAGACCAAACAACCTCTTCTGCCTTCGATGCCAGCACATAGGCATCTGAATAATGGTGCAGGGGGTGGATTCGAACCACCGAAGCTTGCGCGTCAGATTTACAGTCTGATCCCTTTGGCCACTCGGGAACCCCTGCTCGAAAGCGGTGCGTATTTTCTACAGCAACCATTTCGATGTCAACAATTTTTTCCTTTAATTTCACACACTTAACTGATTTTCTTCAGCAGCCTGCAAAACAGGAAAGAGATGGAGCTGGCGAGAGGAGTCGAACCCCCGACCGGCTGATTACAAGTCAGCTGCTCTACCAACTGAGCTACGCCAGCATCTCTGTTTGAACCCCTCTCAGGGCTCTCACCACTTCGGGTTTGTTGACACCCCCTGAAGTGGAGGCGGGATTCTAGGGGAAGTGATCCTGACAAGCAACAGGCTATTGTCGCTTTTCTTCACCTCGCCGCTGTCCCGGCAAAAATCCCTCCAAGCCGTGGCCCGGGAACCGCGCCCAAGCACGCCAAATTGTTCGCCAAACTACTCGTCACCGGCCTCGCGAATCTCGCTGCAAAGGTTCTGGCGCCGGTCGATTTCTGGATAGTCCAACTGCAACTGCTCCCAGAAAGCCTCTGCGATCTGTCCTTCTGCGTCACCATCCACCACCACCCATCGCTCGAGATAGGTCTGTGGCTCCTCCCGGTATTGCGCGCGGAACCCGCGCTCTTTCAATTCTTCAGCCAATGCCTGGGCGCGCTCAACCTCGGAAAATATCCCGAATGAGATACCGTTTTCCAGCGACCCCTTGGGTATAACATAGCTGTCGATTCCCGCCGCCTGCAATTCACGCAACTTGCGAAATGCTTCCTGGGAGGAATTTAGCGGAGCGAGGTATACCCAGTATCGCATCTGCCCCTGCATCTCGATCTCGCGCAAGGCCGCCGTCACCTGGAGCGCCTGCAAACGCCTGGCTACATCCTCTCCCTGATAAGCCTCACCGAAGGGTCCCACCAGTGTGCACAGCGGCTCAGAAGGGCTCGCTGGCGTCGTACGTGGCGAATCTACACCGCCGGAGACTACCGGCGGCCTGGCAGCATTGGCTGTAGGCGCTTCCGGCTGCACCAGGCTGTCGGGGTCAGCTTCGTCCACCAGGGTGATACCCGCAGCGTCATCGGAGCCCGCAGCAGATACGGTAACCGCTGAGGGAGACCGCTCCGCGGTAAGAAACCATCCCAGAAGCCCAAGATTGGCAACCACTAACAAGAGGAAAATCCAGCGCATATTTTTCGATCAACAGGTTGTTACGATCATAGATAAACAAGGCGCGCATTTTAGCGGCTTACCCAAGATTCCGGCATCTACTGGCGCACAGGATGCGCCCGATGGTTATACAAACTCAGGTACAAGCTCAGGGATTTCAGCGGGGCCAGGGATTGGTCAGCGCCAATCCCTCCATCACCAGATCCTCAACCCACTCCCCCGAACGGTCACACAGAGACGCCACGAGAGCCCCATCCCCTCCGGTGAACAACAGCCGCGGCACTGGCAACCCTGTGACTGCACACTGGTGCGCAAGGCCATCGTAGGTGCGCTCAATGGCACCGAGCACCATCAGCAGCAGCCCCCGGTTGACCGCGCTCTCGGTATCGCAGCCGGGCGCCAGTGACATACCCTCTTCATGGACTGCCGCCACTTTCACCGCATCCGTATCGCTGTACAGGGCACGGCGCATCAGGTTAATACCCGGGACTATATAGCCCCCCAGGTGCTCCCCATCCCCGCCCAGCAGATCCAGCGTCACCGCACTGCCGCAGTCGACCACCAGTGCCGGTGATGGATGCCTCCGAAAAGCGGCCAGGACAGCAAGCCAGCGATCCACGCCGAGCCGTGAATACTCCGAATAAGCACAGCGAACGCCGCCACACTCGGCCGCGACCCGCGCAAACTCTACCTCCACACCCAGTGCGGCGTGCAGGCGACTGGCAATCCCGCTCTCGACACGCGGCCCTGCCACATTGCCAATACGCACCCTGGCCGGCGGGCGCTCAAACCAGATTGCGGGCAGCTCTTCTGCATCCCACCAGTCTCCCGGAGCGAAAGCGCCGCGGGCGATAATTCCGGGCTGCTCGCGTTCCGCAGGCGCTGAAATCAATCGCCACTTGCAACGGGTATTCCCCTGATCCAGCTCAAGAATGGTACTGATACTCAAGTTTTGTCACCCGACCCTATCGGCTCTTGCCCCGCCCCCGGCCCTGGATTCTGCCCGGCAGCCCGCAACGATACCTCACCACCATGGAATACTTTTTGCTCGCCATCCATTTCCAGTAACAGCGCGCCACTTGCGTCGACCCCACGGGCGATTCCACACCAGCGCTGCTGGGCAGACTGTACGCAAACATCAGCGCCGGCAAACTGGTCCAGCGCCAACCACTCCTCACGCCAGTGTGCAAAACCGGCACCGGCATAGTCGGACAGCATTGGCAGTAGCTCATCGAGCAAGGCAGCGACCAGAGCGTTGCGGGAAATGCCAGGACGCACCTCCGCCAGATCAATCCAGGGCTGGCCGATGGCCTCGGCAGCCGCTGCCGGCAAATGCATGTTCAGCCCTATCCCCACCACTACCGCGCAGCGGTCAGTGAGGTCGCCACTCAACTCCAGCAATACCCCGGCAAGCTTACGCCCACGACACCAGACATCATTCGGCCATTTCAGGCGCAGGTCCGGCACATCGAATTTCGCCAGCGCTCGCACCAGCGCCACCCCCACCGCAAGACTCAATCCCTCCAGCAACTGAACGCCGCCGCTGAACTGCCACCCGATGGAAATACTGATACCCGAAGCAAAAGGGCTTTCCCAGCTGCGGCCACGCCGACCGCGCCCGGCAGTCTGCTGCTCCGCCAGCATCACCAGGCCGTGCCCACTACCGGCATCCAGCGCACTTAGCAGACGGGCATTGGTGGAATCTACCTGATCGAAAATCTGTATCTGCGACAACAATCCGCCAGTATCCCCGGCAAGGTGGCGTCGAATATCGCTCTCCGCCAGCAAGTCCAGTCCACCGGGCAAGCGGTAGCCGCGCCCTTTTACGGACTCGACCTGCAGCCCCAGCGGCTCCAGTTTTTGCAGCTGTTTCCAGACGGCCGCCCGACTCACCCCCAGTGCTTCACCGAGGGATTCACCGGAATGGACTTCGCCATCCGCCAGCAGATTCAGCAGCGGGCGTAAAGGTTCGACGGTGCCAGTGACAGGGTTGACGGGATTACGCGGGACCAAATTCATTTCTCCGGAAGTTGGCATCAAATCGAAATACGTGTGTGACTGCGCTAAAAGTCAGCGATCAGGGGCCGGAACTCAGAGATAGCGGCGACAGTAGCGGCGCCCCAGGGCGGTGAGAATTTCGTAACCAATGGTACCCGCGGCCGCGCCCATATCATCGACACCCAGCTCAGGCCCGAGAACCTCAATGGCCCCCAGCTGACCACGCTGAGAAGGGCTGAGCGCGGAAATATCAAACACTGTGGTATCCATGGAAACGCGCCCCAAAATGGGCACCCGGATTTTCTCTCCGCCGACCACCGCCATGCCGTGTCCACAACCGCTCAGGGAGCGCAGCATGCCATCTGCATAGCCGCCCCTCACCACAGCCAGCCAGCTGCCGGCTGTCACCGACTGGGTTGCACCGTAGCCGACCCAGCTATCGCCATCGACCTGGCGCAGCTGCAGCACCGGCAGACGCAGGTTAACCACAGCAGACATGGAATTTTTTGTTCCCGGCTCCGGGTTCACGCCGTAGAGCGAGCAGCCGGGGCGCACCAGATCGAAATGGTAGGCGTCTCCGAGACAAATACCCGCGGAGTTGGCCAGACTGGCCTCCACTTGCGGGCACAGCTTGCGCAACCGGGAAACTGCGTCGTCGAAAAACGCCAGTTGCGCCGCATTCTGCGGGTGCCCGGGTTCATCGGCGCAGGCGAGGTGGCTGAGAACCAGTTGCAGGTTGACTTGTTGCAACAGCGCCGGCGTCTGAAGCAGTTGGTTAAACTCTGCCGCTCCCATTCCCAGACGGGTCATGCCGGAGTCCAGCTTGAGTGCACAGGGCGCCGCCGCCATTCCGGTTCCGGCGACATCGCTCCAGGCGCGCAGCTGAGCCACGCTCACCAGCACCGGAATCAGGCGTGCGGCAACACAGCGCTGCTCAAAGCCCGGACGGACACCGGTCAGAATGAAAATGCGCGCATCATCCGCAACCAGTACCCGCAGCGCCTCCCCTTCACGGAGGGTGGCAACGAAAAAGTCCCGACAACCCTCCTGGTACAAAACAGGGGCGACGCGCGCCATACCCAGTCCGTACGCATCGGCCTTGACCACAGCACCGCAGCGGCTGCGGGCGCTGAGCCGGCCACGCATCCGGGCGTAATTCCCAGCGATGGCACTCAGATCAATACTCAAGACCCCTTCGCACTCGTCTTCAGTCATGGCCGCAGTCATCCCCAGAATTCAATGCTAATGCGGCTCACGCCGCAGACAACAGGCTTTCACGCTGCAAAGCACGCGCGCCAAAAGCAACAGCCGCCGCTACCAGTAAAAGGGTAACGGCGGAGCCCGCCAGCATCCAAAGCGGCGAAACCGAATCGCCTACCAGCAAACCTTTCAACCACTGTTGCTGGCCAATCATGGGCAACAACTGCCAGCTATCCGCCAGTTTGACCTGCGCGATATCCAGTATCGTCAACAACATGACCGGCGCGATCTGGAAAATGCTCAGCTGGGTCTGGGCGTCCTTGAAAGACTGCGAACGCAGTGCCAGCAGTATCTGCAGCACCGCCACCAGCAGTGCCAACGGCAACAGTAGCAGCCCCATGGCCACAACACTGCCCGGCGTTGTGGCCTGCTGAATACCGAATTCCGCCAGCGGCATCACCGGCATCAATGCGACCAGGGCACCAATGGCCAAGAGCGCCCCCAGCCAACCGAGGCTTGCCGCGGCGAGCATTTTTGCAGTTATGATCTGCCAGCCAGGAATCGGCTGCAGCAACAGGGTTTCGAGACTCAGGCGCTCGCGCTCACCGGCAGAACTGTCCACCGAGGTTGCCAGGCAGGCGATAAACAGCGTCATGATCAACAGTCCGGGCACCGTGGCGAGTATCAACGCGCCCCGGCTCGAAGGCGTGCTGACGTCGCGGGTTTCCAGCTGCCAGGGCGCCAGCAGCTGCGGTGCTACGCCCCGTGCAGACAACCGCTGGATGACCACCATCTGCTGCAGCTCCCCGAGGCGCTCCTGCAAGTCGCGCTGGGCGCGCCCGCTGCTGGTATCCGAGCTGTTGAGGTACAGGTACAGCCGCGGCGCACGAAACTCCTGGTAACGGCGGGCGAAATCCTCCGCGACCACCAGCACCAGATCGTAATCGCCGGCCAGCAGGTCACGGGGCTCGCCGCTATCCAGCACCTCAATTTCCAGGTCGGGCGACTGCAGCTGCTGCTGGATCAAGGGTGCGCGCTCCGCTCCCAGCAGTGCCACCCGCGTGACTTCCTGGGTCTGCTTTTTAGCGATAAACACCATGCCCCCGGTCAGTGCCGCGGGAAACAACAACGAAAAGCACACGGCCATCAGCAAGGCGCGTCGGTCACGCCAGGCTTCCAGCAGTTCCTTGCGCAACAGCGGTGCCATCCGCTTCCAGCCCTGCATCCATTGTTGCGCCAAATTGTTGGTACTCATGCGGGCTCTCCCTGTTCCGCTGCCGGGCGCTGCCCATAGGCCAGCGCGACAAAACTGTCTTCCAGGTTATCGCAGCCGGTCTCTGTGGCCAGCTCTTGCGGGGTGCCACTGCCGACGATCTGCCCCGCCGCCATAACCAGTACCCGGTCGGATAACTCGGCCACTTCCGGCATTACATGGCTGGAAAAAAGAATGGTGGTGCCCGCCGCCCGCAGCCGCAGCAGCGTCTTGCGCAGCAGCCGCACCGCCAGTACATCGAGGCCGCGTGTGGGCTCATCCAGAATCAGGTGCGGAGGACGATGCACCAGTGCCCGTGCCAGGGACACCTTCATTCGCTCCCCCTGGGAGAAGCCCTTCATACGCCTGTCCCACAGCGCTTCCAGTTCCAGCTCTTCGCGCACAGCACTCAGCGCATCCACCAATTCTGCGCCACCCAGCCCCTGCATCTGAGCAAAAGACGCCAGGTACTCGCGCACCGTCAGGCGCTCATAGAGCCCCTCGCGATCCCCTACCACACCCAGCTGCCGGCGCGCCGCCATGGGGTCCTGCGCAGGATCCGCATCCCCGACCAGTACCCGTCCGGAATCCGCCTTGAGCAGACCACAGATAATCCGCAGGCAACTGGTTTTGCCGGCGCCATTGGCACCAAGCAATGCGGTAATACGGCCATCGGGCACATCAAAGTTGAGGTTTTTCAGTACCGGGGTCGCACCGAACGACTTGCTGATGTTTTCAATCCGGATCATTTGTCCGCTACCTCCTGGTCGCCCTGCACCGGCATATCCCCGGTAGGTCCTTGCTCTTCGCCAGTATTCGTCGGGTGACGGTCAGCCGAGTCATCCGCCGCAAGAATGGATTCCGCTTCCGGCACCACCGGCTCGGGCATCAGCGCCGGGCCATAGGCACCAACCATAAACGGCGGACGATGAATGTCCTCCAGGCAGCTGCCATCCAGTTTTTCGCCCGGGTGATCGAGAAACGTCAAAATCAGGTCGGGCATACAGCCCCGCGCGGAATTGATATGGCCCCCCCCTGTACCACAAGATGCTGCCGATTCGGCAGATAATCGAGCTGTTGCTCGGCATACAGCGGTGGGGTAATGGGGTCGGCGCTACCGGAAATCAGCAGCACCGGATGACCGCGCTCTTCGGGCTTGTCGTAGGGGCGCGCCGGTACCGGCCACACATCGCAGCCTTTCACAAAAGTGCGAATGAAGGCATCACCAACAAAAGAGCCAGCGGTGTCTTCGGCAATATCCGCAGCGCTAATCCGATTCATTTCCTCGGCACAGGCAACCGAGAAGGTAAGCCCCATGGACATGGCGCCTTCCATTTTTGCAAACAGGCCAAAAATGCCGGACAGCGGCGCATAGTTGCCGCGGCTCGCTTCGGTGATGGCAAAAGGCAGTTGCGCCGCAGAGGCCGGATCGTACAGCGCCGTGCGCAAGGCACTGGCCAGTACCCAGGCTTCCACGGGTTCCTCAGAAGGTCGGCCGGTCATGGGATCGGGAAAAGCGCGCGCCTGCTCTTCACTCCAGTTCGCCAGCAGCACGTCGAGCTGGCGGCGCCAGTCTCCGAAGCCTGCGCATGCCGGGTCTTGGCTACAGGCAAGTTGCAATTCCTGCAGCGCCGCCTCCGCAGCACCGGCCGCGAGAAATACCTTGGTGTCTATTGGCGCCACGCCATCGAGCACCAGACTCTGAAGGGAATCCGGATACCACTGCTGATACAGCAGCGCGGTGCGCGTGCCCCAGGAGCCTCCCCAGAGAGAAATCCGTGGGTGCCCAAGCGCCTGGCGCACGCTTTCCAGATCCTCAACTGTCTGGCGGCTGTTGATGGTCAGCGGGCGCTCACCAGCACCGGCATAGCACTCGGCCAAACGGCGGGAAAACTGATCCAGGTCTGACGGCACATCTTCCTTCAGGCCGCAGTCGAACGCATCGGAACGGCCACCGCCGCGGCGATCTACCATCACAATATCCCGCCCCCGGTTCAGTTTGCGCAGGGGGTTCAGCAACCGCGCCAGATCACTGGCCGCCTGCCCCGGCCCCCCGGCCAGCAGATACAGCGGCTCTTGCTGGCCACTGTTCAGCGCCGGCGCCACCAGCACCGACAGCGCTACCTCACCGGCATCGTCCACCGGGATCTGGTAACAGCGCAGGGACTCTGCCCAGCCGTCGGCGTAACAGGCTTCACTCGCGGGAGCCTGCCAGGCTTGCGCGGCCTGGGAGCGGTCATCCGCGCTTGCCGCGGAACCGCACAAGGCGGCGACCAGTAGGGCCAGCCCTGTAAGTGACCTTAGAGACCATACAGGCCTTACCTGAAGAGATTTAGCAACCACTGCCACTGCCCTGCCGGGCCGCCTACCGCTCGCATGCGAGCTTTTGGGGGATAACGTCCTTGAATCCAACACAGCTTCCTTATTTTTCACCTTGTACTCACCTGACGGGATACGAAACTCGCCCAGTCTACCGGACTTTTTCCGCGCCCGCCCACGTCTTGCGGGCCCTGCGGGGAATATCCGTGGCGCCCTGCGGCGCACAGTGGTAAGGTTTGCGGTCGCTTGGTAATCGAATAATTTCTAGACACCGACCAATGAGCTTTTCAGATAGAGAAAAACAACTAGTAAGGGCAGCCTTTGCCTGGGGGCAGATCACTCAAAAAGAAGGCTATACCCTGTCTGATCTGGAAATAGAGAAGTCGGTGCTCTTTCGCCGCCTGCTGGCGGGCCGCCCTCCCCTCGCCTTCCCGCCCCCCCTGCGCCACGGCTTTCCCTGGTACGAGGTGATCGAGGGCCGCAGCGAGCATGTGGTCAACGCCTCTGAAGCTTCCCCAGAACACAGCATCATCGCCCCCGGCAGCAAGCCGGGTGATACCTGCATCCTGATCGATGGCGCTTTCTGGCGCGTGGCAGAAACCCTGCGCGAGCGTGAGGAATACCTGGTGGAATGGGGCGAGTACCCGATGCAGTGGCGACTGCAAAAGCACTGGGAGGTCAATTACGAGATGACCCAGCAGCTAAATAGTTTCCGCAAAGAAAACCCCGATGCGAATGTGAGTCTCACCAGCGGTAGCGGCCAGAAGGAATACAGTGAGTTCCGGGTGGACGACGACCAGACCGTATGGCTTTCGGAGTGGCACCTGACCCGCATTGGTCTTCCGGGCTGGGTGTGGGTTGGACTGGAATCTGAAGCCGAACCTTCGGTGCACGATCTGGCGCCCCTGTGCCAGGATCAGTTGGGCCCCCTGGTGCTGGGCGTTTCCGGCGCCGAGCGTGGCCCGGGCTGGCTGCGCATCGAGCAAGCCGGTGGCGATGCCCGCTACATCAAGCTGGGTGACGAGCTGGAATACAAAACCCTGATTGCCTCAGCGGTAACTGAATTTGACCGCTTGCTGCACAGCATAGCCGGCCATGACCTGGCCGTAATGGATCGTCGCAATGGCGAACTGCTGCGCTGCTACCGCGTGCCCATGCAACTCGCACCTCTGGAACAGTTTGATCTCGGAGATGTGAATTACGATCTGGTGCCAGAGAACGCCTACGCGGGATAGCCTCCCGGCACGCGAGGTTATTTACTTCGAATCTCCTTTCGGTGGCGACGCTGTCACCGGGGAAAGTTTGCGGGACACGAGCTAGGCGCCCCCCCGTTAACCCATCCCTGGGGGCTCGGCTGCGGCCATCCAGGCCGCAGACGGTCCCGCAAACTTTCCCCGGCGACAACGTCTTCAGTTCCACCTCAGCTACTTCGACCAACCAACGCTTACGAAGTAAATAGCTTCAAATTGAAGCAAGGGTGGCGGGTGTTTGTTTTTGAAAGCGTCGGCGACAGAGACGTCGCCGACTCAGCGTACAGGGATGTATTTACAGCGGTTTCAAAAACAAACACCCGGTGCCATTGCGCCACCGGGCTGTTTTAGAAGAACTACCACCGCCGCTCAAATCAGTCCACATCCCGCCCACGCCCAGCGCGCAGCAATTCAAACCACTCTTCCCGATCCAATTCCATTTCCAGAGCAGCGAGAGCCGCAACCAGTCGTTGCGGGTTACCACTTCCCAATACCGGCACCATCTGAGAAGGGTGCTTCAGCAGCCAACTCAGTGCCAGTTGCATGGTGCCATTCTCCTCGCTCAATCCGCGGGTTTTGCACAATGCCTGCAAAGCGCTTCGTACGCGCGCGGAATCCGTATCTTCGCCGGTAAATAAACGTCCACCAGCAAATGGCGACCAGGCCATGGGAATGATCCGGTGCTGCTGGCAATGATCCAGCTGGCCGTCGAACAGGGGTTGGGAATGCAGCAGGGAAACTTCAATCTGGTTTGCCACCAGTGGCAGCGACAAGCGCGACTGCAAAAGGTCTACCTGATGCGGCAGGAAATTGGACACGCCGAGGTGTTTTACCTTGCCTTCGGCCACCAGTTGCTCCAGTACGCCTGCCAGCGCATCCGCATCCATCAGCGGGTCCGGGCGGTGCAACAGCAACAGGTCCATCTGCTCGACACCCATATCCCGCAGGCTGGTTTCCACCGCACCGCGCACGTGTTCCGCACTGGTGTCGTAGTGATTGATACGCGCACCCGAGGCGGCGCCGGCGAGGCGAATACTGCACTTACTGACAATTTCCATGCGCGCACGCAGTTCCGGCTTCAGCTTCAGTGCCTCGCCAAAAGACTGCTCGCAGCGGTAATCCCCGTAAATATCCGCCAGGTCAAAAGTGGTAACACCCAGGTCGAGCATCTGCTCAAACAGGCTCAGACGCTCGCATGGAGAGTAGTTCCAGTCCGTCAGCCGCCACAGGCCAAAGGCGATACGGGAAAGGGAAAAATCGGAGAGGAGAGAGGATGGTACGCGCTGCATAAAAAAATCCGCCGGATCGGGAAATGATTCCGGCGGATTTTCGCATATTGCCCGGGAGAGAAAACCCTCCCCGGGGTCGGCTTACTTCAGCTGCAGGGTCTCGGCGATGTCCGCCCAGGATACCAGCTTGAAGTTCTGCGTCTGGCTCGGCATGCGGTTGCGGCCGTCCTGTACCACCAGCAAGCCCTGCGGGTACTGGCTGCCGAACGACGCACTTGAAACTTCCAGGCCGTCGGTTTCCGAGCTGCCATCGAGGTTTTTATCCAGGTTGATGTCCACCTTGAAGTGGCCCACAAACTGGCTGCCGTCGCGGCTGAACAGCGCATAGCTGTTATTACCCTGACTGGACACCACCAGGTAGCTCTTGTCGCCCGCGTGATAGAGGCCCATGCCTTCCACGTCCGCCGCCAGGCGCTCGCCATCCACCGGTGCGATCAGCTGCGGCTTGGCTTCACCACTGAGGAAAGCGGCAATGTCCAGGCGCCAGATGCCGCCGTCTTCTTCGCCGAAGAACAACATCTGTTTCTCATCATCGACGACACAACCTTCCACCTGGCTCTCAACCTGGAGTGTGGCAACTTTTTCCAGACTCCAGTCCACATTGCCCGTGCCAGGCACTATCTGCAGTAACTGCACGGCGCCGTCTTTATCCGACACCCAGGTCATCAGGTCCGCGCCCTTGCGGTAAACACAGAGCCCGTAGGGGTCGTCCATTTCCAGATTGCGCAGGCCCAGGTATTCCACTTCACCGGCAGCGCTGATACCGAACAGGCTGACACCGGGATCGGTGCGATTGGTGGCAGCGGCGATGGCAACAAATTTGCCGTGCTGCATCGGCCGTAGATCCACGTTATTAACGCGGCCCACCGCAAAGTGCTCCAGTAGCTTGCCGTTCAGATCGTAGACGCTGAGACCACTTTTCTTGTCGGTCCCCAGAATCAGGCTGGCCGACGGGTTGACCGGGTTGACCCAGATTGCCGGGTCGTCGGCGGCATCGCCCCCGGATTGCACCGGTGCCGTCTGGCCGCTGGCACGTACCCGCGGTATTTCCACTGGGCTACGGAATGCCTGCATTTCCGCCGCGGGCTCCGGTAGGGTCACTGCAAAGCGGTGCACCTGGTCACTTTCTTCTTCCAGCGCCAGTAATGCGCCCTGCTGCACCGCCGCGGAAACCGGCTCAATGTCCGCCAGCGCTTCGACAAACAGCGGGCCCTGGCCGGGTGCATTGATATTGAACGCCAGTACCTTCTCACCACCGGTAAGCCACAGGTTGCCACTGCTGCTGTCCAGCCACAGGCCGCCGAACTCGCCCGCCGGCAATTCGCTGGCGGCGACGAAGACTTCGCGCGCCTCGTCCATTTCCGCGTCCGCATTCAGGCTCCAGATTCCCAGGGGCGGCTGAGCTACCAGCAGCTTGCCACTGCGGTCATCGACCACACAGGAGGACACCTGTTCACCGAAGTACAGCGGACGCAGGCCGGTAAACTCCCACGCCTGCTCCCGGGGATGCACCACATATTCGTGGCCCAGGCCATTTTCATCGATGGCAAACAGGTGGGTCCGCCCCGCCTGGCGGGAAAAGCACATGGCGACTTGCGGCGCTGTGGTGGCCATGGACGCCAGGTAGCGAATGCGCGGGCTGCCGTCTTCCACGTCCAGCAGGCGCAACTGCAATTCAGCGCCGTCTTCGTCGTAGACCGCGATCAACCAGCTGTCATCGGCCAGCTGTTGCAACGCAAAGCGCTCGACGGTACCGCCATCCAGTGCCAGTTTTTCTTCGCCCTCGCCAGTGACCAGCACCAGGCCGCGCTTTTCACTGGCCAGCAGCAGGTAATCCTTGCCGCCAAGCGCCAGTGGTGCCAGCTGACTGGAGACCACATCCGTTAGAGCAAGTTGCTGCTGCGAGGTAATCCGCTTTGGTTCCGCGGCGGTTTTCTCAATCTGGGGGCCGCAGGCGCTTAACACACCGGCGGTGGCCAGAGCGGCTGCAACTTTATAAAAGGTTTTGAACGCCATAACAGTTTCGTTTCGCAATTGTTCCGCTTGCTTCCGGGGCCCAGCTTGTCTGCTGTCGAGACCTGCAATCTGGGACCACATGCCGCGTCAAAATACGCCACAGGTGTGACCGGAATATGGCAAACAGATGACCAATGAATCCTATATAAAAAAATAGCAGAAAGCCCGGGCGCTCTGGGTGATCCAGAAGCGCTCCGGGCTTGCTGCCCAGGCCTCAATCAGATGAGACCGTGTCTAGCCCCAGGTTTAGAAAGTGCTGTAGGTGACACCCAGCACGTAGGCAGGGCCGTACTCTTCGTACTGGCCGTTATAGCCGCGACGGTTGGCGTAGAAAGGTTCGTCGGTGAGGTTGACCGCATTGAAGAACACCTGCATGCCGTTTTCGAAGCGGTACTTGGCGGACAAATCTACCTGCATGTGGTTGTCTTCATACAGGTCGAAGGCTTCGTCTTCCAGATCCACTTCCAGCAAGCGCTCGCCTTTGTAGGCGGTGGACAGACGCAGACTCAGGGCGTCGCGCTCGTAGCCAACGATGAAGTTAGCCACCAGATCCGCCTGGGAAGGCAGTGCGATCTTGTCACTGCGTTCAGTGTCTGCACCCAGGCCCAGGCTCGCTTCGGAGTCGGTCATGGTGGCGTTGGCACGCAGCAGGAAACCGTTGTCGAATCCACGGGTCCAGGACAGTTCGGCACCGGTCAGGGTCGCTTTGTCACCGTTGATTGGCTGGAAGATTTCCGCTTCTTCCACTGCCAGGCTTCCCACATACATGCTGTAGTCTGCAGTGCTGGCCACGTCGGCAGTGACCACGAAGTTGTCGATCTGCTTGTAGAAAGCACCGACGGAGAACATGCCCAGTGCGTCAGCGTAGTACTCGAAAGAAGCGTCGAAGTTGCGCGCTTCATAGGGGTCCAGCAGCGGGTTGCCGGCTTCCACTTCCAGCTCGCCCTCATCGTATTCGATGGCAGCCGGAGACGGGTTCAGGTCACCAAAGGACGGACGGGACAGAGACTCGGTGTAGGCCGCACGCAGTACGATATTTTCGCTGTAGTCGAACTTGAAGTTCACGCTCGGGAACAGCTTGCTGTAATCGCTCTGGTATTCCACGGCTGAAGCGTAAACGTCTTCGGCGATTTCCTCAGAGCCGGGGATGGCTTCGCCGGATTCCGCTACACGGTAGCCCTGGCCGGAAAAATCGGTGGCTTCGTAGCGCACACCGTAAACCAGGTTGGCGCGGCCGAAATCAATGTCGTTCATTACGTAAAACGCAGTGATGTCTTCGTTCATCACATAGTCGCGCGCACTATCCAGAGCAGTATCGGTTTCGTCGACGTCGAAGTCGGCGAGGTTGGCATTGATAAAGGCGTTCAATGCGGCTTTGTTTACGCCCGGACCGAAGGTACCGAGGCCGTATTCGATACCGTTGTTGGCAAAGTCTGCGAGGGTGAAGTCACCGCCGAAGCCATCGTATACGGTGGCATTCAGGTCACCGGTTTTTTCGCGGCGACGCTCCTGCAGACCAAACTTCAGCTCGGACGGCTTGCCAGCAACGTCAATATCGCGACGGATGTCGATGCGGAAGCTGACTTCTTCATCGTCGGTGTAGTTGTCTTCGATCACCAGCTCATCCAGCTCATAGCTGGCGGCATCCAGAGCACTGCCGCTGGCAACCATCTGCGGAATTTTACCGGCGCGGGTGTAACCCAGTTCCAGACCTTCCTGAACGAAGGTAGTGTCGCGGCGGTGCGGCTCGGACTCTTCTGCGTGGGAGAAGCCCAGCGCGTACTCAACACCCCAGTTGTTCAAGTCGTGGGAACCGCCGACCACCAGAGACAGGATCTCCTGCTCTTCATAGCGGTCTTTCAGTTCCTTTTCCAAAGCCGCATCGGACCAGATTACCGCGCTACCGGAAATGGTATCCGGGTCGTCGTTCTCTTCATCCAACTTGTAAGAATTGCGCTGGCGCTCCTCACTGTCGGAAAAATCTGAGTAGAGGCTGTGCAGATAAAGCTGATGGCCTTCGGAAACTTCCAGGTCGAAGTTGGCGGCGAGACCGGTGCGCTCACGGGTAACGGTGTAATCGCGCTGCTCGATTTCTGCAGCAGTGATACCTTCGCTCCCGTCCAGCGCAGTAAACTCTTCCCACACACCATCGGTTTCCACGTTCTCGGAACCGAAGTTGCGCTCCTGATGAGAGGCGGCAATGGCAACGCCCAGAGTGCGTCCGTTAAGGTCGAATTTATTGGTGTAGGTACCGGCCAGCTTGGGGCTATTTTCACCCTGCAACTCGCCGTAGCCATGCTCTACGGTCACCTTGTATGTCTGGCCGTCGTGATCCAGTGCGTTAATGCTCTTGATCTCAATGGCACCACCGATGGAGTCGGCGCTGATGTCCGGGGTCAGGGTCTTGAAGACTTCCAGGCTCGCCAGCAGGTCAGACGGAATCACGTCCAGGGCCACCGCACGGCTGTCGGTTTCCGGTGCCGGCAGGCTCATGCCGTTGATGGTAGAAGCGTTCAAGTTGGGATCAATACCACGCACACCGACAAAGCGGCCTTCACCCTGGTCTCGGGCAATAAAAACGCCAGCCATACGCTGCAGGGCTTCGGTCACATTGGCATCCGGCAGTTCGCCAATGGCCTCGGAGGTTTGTACCGCAACGACTTTATTGGAGTCGCGCTGACGCTCGATATCACTGCGGGCATTGGCGGCCTGTGCGGTGACCACGATAGTCTCCATCAGCTCGCCCTGCTTTCCCGCTGCCTGTTCAGTGGCTTGCTGTGCGCCAGCATTGACGCTAATTACCGCCGCCGCAATAGGCGCCAGCATTTTCAGATTGAATACAACCTTGGTCATAGTCCCCGTCCCCGTTGGATTTGATTTAGTCGGAAGAAGCCGTTGGGTGACCGGTACTTTGGCGTTGAAATCCAAGTCCGGCCTGTTGATTTGTGGGCGCAGGCTAGACTTGCGATGTGAACTTTGCGTTACGCTTTTTTTAAATTTGTCATAAAGCGCCGCTAATCTGGGCTCAGAAAAAATGAAGCAGTCGCTGCGACCGCAAACAAAAACGCGGCCTCTGGTGCCATTTCGGCACACGCAGGTGACGAACAAAAAAATGGTGAACAATTTATGACAGATTGCAAAAACACCCAGGAACAATCCCCGGATCAACCCTCAAAGCAACAGGAGCAAAGCATTAACCTGCAGCGCCGAGCCCTGTTCAAAGCGGTGGGCGGCGCCGCCGCAGTGGTCAGTGGTTCAGCGCTGCTGCCCGGCTGCAGCGAGCCCAAATCGCGGCAAGCGGGTGACGACCTCGGCTTCACGGAGATTCCCCACAGGCTCGACTTCGAGCATCATCTGCCCGACGGTTACCACGCCGATTTACTGTTGCGCTGGGGCGACCCCCTGGATGCGTTCGCCGGCAAGTTTGTGCCGGACAGACTCGACGCCACCGAGCAGGCCCGTCGTTTCGGTTACAACAACGATTTCATCGCGTTTATGCCACTGGCCCCGGATGCGGGTCCCGGAGAGGGCGACAGGCACAGCCTGAGCCGCAACAGCGAACGCGGCCTACTGTGTGTAAATCACGAATACACCCAGCCTCACCTGATGTTTTCCGGCTACACCGAAGACAGTGCCAATCGCGGTACCAGCCACCAGCACATCGCGGTGGAGCAGCAGGCCTGCGGGCACAGCATTGTGGAAATTGAAAAAACCCCGAATGGCTGGCTCCCGGTCACCGGCAGCCCTTACAACCGCCGTCTCTCCCTGACCACCGCAATGGATATCGTCGGCCCCGCCGCCGGTGACCAGCGCCTGCAAACCGGCGCCGATCACAGTGGCACCCGGGTTTTCGGCACCGTTGGCAATTGCGCTGGCGGCAAGACACCCTGGGGAACTGTGCTGATTGCGGAGGAAGGGTTTGGCGGCGCTTTCCAGGGAGATCCGGACAATGTGGCGGACGAGGTGGAAGCCCGTAACCACCACGCCTTTGGCATATCCACCGACAACCGCAACTGGGGAGATTACGATCGCCGCTTCGATATTTCCGTGGAGCCCAACGAGCCCAACCGCTTCGGCTGGATGGTGGAGTACGATCCTTACGACCCGGATTCGGTGCCCCGCAAACTCACCACCCTGGGACGCTTCGAGCATGAGGGCTTTACCCTGGTCACCAAGCCCGGTCAGCCAGTGGTGGCCTATGGCGGTGACGACGACGAACACCAGTTTGTGTACCGCTTTGTGTCATCCGGCATCTATCGCCCCGGCGACAGTGCACACAACCGGCAATTGCTCACCGAAGGCACTTTGTACGCAGCAAAATTCAACGAAGACGGCCAGGGTGAATGGCTGCCACTGCGATTCGGTCACGGCCCCTTGACGGAAGAACAGGGTTTTCGCAATCAGGCGGACGTACTGATCGATTGCCGGCGCTCTGCCAAACTGCTGGGCGCAACGCCAATGGACAGGCCGGAGGATGTGGAAACCAATCCGGTGAACGATTGCACTTATGTGATGTTGACCAAGAATAAAAAACGCAAGGAAGGCGACGAGCATGCGGCCAATCCACGCGCGCGCAATACCGCAGGTCATGTGCTTGAAATAGTGCCGCCGGGAAGAACCGGCGAGCGGGACCACGCCAGCGACAGCTTCCACTGGAATACCTTTTTGCTGGGCGGCAACCCGAACGCAGAGAACCCGGCGGAGCGCGGCGCTTACGGCCAGCAGCACCCGGGGAACATCTCTGTCAACGGGTGGTTTGCAAACCCGGACAATGTGGCGTTTGATCAGCGCGGCAATATGTGGATTGCCACCGACGGCTGCGAGAGTTTCGGTTTCCACGATGGGCTCTGGGCAATGGCAACCGAAGGCGAGTTGCGCGCGGCACCGAAGCATTTCTTTGGCTGCCCTGAGGGCGCGGAGATTTGCGGGCCCGAATTTACCCCCGACGGCAAGACCCTGTTTGTCTCGGTCCAGCACCCGGCAGACGGTGATTTTTCCACCTTCGACAAACCGATGCACCGCTGGCCGGACAATGACCCCGACTTACCACCACGACCTTCCGTGCTGGCCATTCGCCGCAAAGACGGCGGACTGGTGGGCAGCTAAATGTGCCGGAGCCAAAGTCGCTAGCGGCTTTGGCTCATTAACCCTTGAACGATCTGGCCCAACGCGCGACGGCCGCTCGCCGCCAAACCAGTAAGCAAACCGCTATCGCAAAATAAATCGCCGGCTCTATCCAACCGCTCTTCACCGACCACCAGAAATGCCAGCATGCGAGCAAGACCACGACGTACAGAAGTCCGTGGAGCTTCTTCCAGCTTTTTCCCATTTTTCTGAGCAGTGCGGGAATCGAGGTAATCGCCTGTGCCAACAGAATAAGCCAGGCAGAAAAGCCCAGAAGAATATAGGTGCGTTTGACCAGCTCACCACCAATCAACGACCAGTCGAGGCCAAGGTCCAGCGCCAGCCAGGTGCAGAAATGCAGGCTCGCCCAGGTAAAACACCAGAGCCCGAGGGGTCTGCGCAGGCGGTTCAATTGCCCAAATTGGAGTGATTTCGCCAGCGGGGATACCAAGAGCGTCAGTAGTAACAAACGAATACTGCCCATCCCCAGGTAGTGAATCAGCTCCTTGACCGGATCGCCACCGAGACGACCCTGGTTAATGGCCACAACCAACCACAGTAATGGCAGCAGGGCACCGATGTGCACCGCCAGCTGCAACACAATGGCCGTAGGTTTTTTCCAACCGCCGGCCACTAGTAAAACTTCCTTAAATCCATGTTGCGGTAAAGAGAGGCCACTTCCTCGCCGTAGCCATTAAACGGCAGCGTGGGCTGGCGCTTGACCGCGAACAGACCACCGGGGCCGATAAAACGCTCACTGGCCTGGGACCAGCGCGGGTGGTCAACCGCGGGATTCACATTGGCATAGAAACCGTATTCGTTGGCAGCGAGCCTGTTCCAGCTGGTGGGCGGCATTTGTTCCACCAACTTGATTTTGACGATGGACTTGATGCCCTTGAAGCCATATTTCCATGGCACCACCAATCGAATGGGGGCGCCATTTTGTGGCGGCAGGGTTTTACCATAAAGGCCGACCGAGAGAATGGTGAGCGGGTGCATGGCCTCATCCATGCGCAGGCCTTCCACATAGGGGTAATCCACACCGCCGCCCACATAGCGGTTGCGCTGGCCCGGCATCTGCTCCGGATCGTAAAGGGTTTCAAACGCGACATACTTAGCGCGACTGGTAGGCTCGAAGCGTTTGAGGAATTTGCCGAGTTCAAACCCCACCCAGGGGATGACCATGGACCAGGCCTCGACACAGCGCATGCGGTAAATACGCTCTTCCAGACCGATGTCTGCCATCAGTTTCCACACATCGACCGTGGCCGGCTTGGCAACCTCCCCTTCTACGGTCAGGGTCCAGGGTTCGATTTTGAGCCCCTGGCTGTTTTTCGCCGGGTCGGTTTTACCCGTGCCGAATTCGTAGAAATTGTTGTGGTTGATCACCTTGGTTTCCGGCGTCAGCATCAGATCAGGGACCCGCTTTTGCGGCGAAAATTCCAACGGTTTGCGCGGAGCCTCCTTGCCATTATCGCCACCGAATAGATCCAGGCCCCAGGTACTACTGGAAACCGCCAGACTGGCGAGGCCGGCCCCCAGACCTTTTATCAACGTGCGCCGGGAGACATAGGACGACTCGGGAGTAGCCTCTGCTTCGGTCAAAGCGCTGCGCGTACGTGATTTGATCAACACTGGGCTATCCTCTTTGTTACTTGTCGGCTGCCGTGGCCGCGAATAGTTTTTGCCTACAGACTGTTGGTCGCCAGCGGACTGAAGTTCTTACACTGCTCCGGCCGGTTTACACATCCACCTGGTCCCGCCAATTGCCTATTGGGTACTTATGTCTATTGGGTACCTATGCCTGGAGGGTACTTTCTAGGAGGTACTTTAATGTCGAACCACAACACCTTCCGACTTTAAGAACACTTCCAAATGGGTTTGTTCCTATTTATATCCATTCGCGATGTAGAACAAATTTCTTGGTGCCTGCTATCCGGGCAAACTATTGTTTTACCACGACAGCTGTCTCCCCGCTCTCATGGTGGGAATGGCTGGAAACCCCGTAATCACTGCGAGGTAGCACAAATGCTCGAGACGATTATCGTTATTCTGGTTGTGCTCTGGCTATTGGGGCTGGTGAGCTCCTATACCATGGGCGGTTTCCTGCACATATTACTGGTGATTGCCGTCATCCTGTTGATCCTGCGCCTGGTGCGCGGTCGCGGGCCATAGCAGAGATTCCAGTAGACAGGCCAGTAAGCGCCAGTCACAAAAAACGCCGGCTTTCCGGCGTTTTTTGTGACAATTAAATACGTGCGCAACCGCGAGCTGGATCACGTCATAAAAAATTGCTGCAGTCCAACCAGCACATTGGTGGTCGCCACCGAGGCCAGGATCAGCCCCATGATCCGACTGACGATGCTGGCGCCGGCATTACCAATCCAGCGGTAAATCCAGTTGGCAGTCAGCAACAACAGTAAAACGATGCCCAGTACCGCAAGCATCGCACTGGCGGTATTCATCTGGTGAATGGGGTCGAACCGGTGGTTGTCCGTGAGTACCACTGCGGCCAGCATGGCACCGGGCGAGGCAATGGAAGGGACTGCCAGGGGAAAGATCGCGGTCTCGTGTCCCTCACGGATGATTTCCACCTCCCTTTCCGGCTTGCCCTCGCCAAAGATCATGGTCAGGGCAAACAGGAACAACACTATGCCGCCGGCCACCTGAAACGCCGACAGCGGAACGCCAATGGCTTCGAGCAGATACTGCCCGAACAGCAGGAAAAACATCAGAATACCGGTGGCCACCGCTACCGCCAGAATCGCAATCTTGCGCCGCTGCCACTCACTGTGGCGGCTGGTAACGGCAATAAAGACCGGCAGTGTGCCCACCGGGTCGATCACCGCAAAGAAAAAGACAAAGCTACTGATCCAATCGTTCAAGTGGTCTCCCGTAAGCCCGTGCTAGTATCGGAAAAATAACGGAGATGATTCCACAAGAGTCTAGTGCATGACAAACCATTCCCCGACGGCGCGCCGTATCGCCAAAACGATTCTCAATGGCTTTGATGCCTACTTCGCGGACTTCCAGAATATTACCCTGGGCGCCAAGGCGCGCTTCGAAACCGCCGCCTGGCCAGCCGTGCACGAAACCAATAAAGAGCGCATTGACCTGTACAAAGTCAAGGTCAACCAGGTGTTGAAGCTGGTGCACTCGGTCACCAGTAAAGATACCACCCAGCTGGAGCTCTGGGGGCAGGCCAAGGCGACCTATAGCCAGCTCATTGCCAACAACAACAATTACGAAATTGCCGAGACTTTTTTCAACTCGGTGTTCTGCAGCCAGTTTCAGCACGCCCACATCCACGACAGCCACATTTTTGTGAAATCCTCCCGCGCCCCGGACGAGAAGCCGCTGCGGGATTACAGCATCTATATCAGCTACAACGGCCGCCACGGTCTCCGGGCAATGATCGAGGATATTCTCGCCGACTATGAATTTTCCATTCCCTGGGAGGATCTGGAACGCGATCTCGGAAACATCTGCGACGCGCTGCGCGAAGGGCCGCTGGCGGGCAAGCTGGAAGATGAAGACGACGAACAGCGCCTGCGGGTGGATATGCTGGAGTCGGTATTTTACCGCAACAAGGCGGCCTACCTGGTAGGCCGGCTGATGTTTGGTGGCGAGGTGATTCCGCTGATTCTGCCCTGCCTCAACAATGGCCGCGGCAGTATCTTTGTGGACACCGTTATCTACGACAACGATTCTGCCAGTATCATTTTCAGCTTTACCCGCTCCTATTTCATGGTGGATGCGCCCATCCCATCGCGGTTCGTGCGTTTCCTTTCCACCATCATGCCGCTGAAGGAAAAGTCGGAACTGTACAACTCCATCGGTTTCCACAAACACGGGAAGACCGAGTTCTACCGCCACGTACTGGCGCATATGAAAGTGAGCAACGACAAATTCATTATCGCCCCCGGTATCAAGGGGATGGTAATGAGCGTGTTTACCCTGCCTTCTTACCCGGTGGTATTCAAAGTCATCAAGGACAAATTCGACAACCCGAAAACGGTGACCGAAGAAATCGTCAAGGAAAAATACAAGTTCGTATCCCGCGCCGACCGGGTGGGCCGCATGGCGGACACCCAGGAATACACCAACTTTATTTTTTATCGCAATCGCTTCAGTGAAGAGCTATTGCAGGAGCTGCAAACCCTGGCGCCATCGAAGCTGCTGATGGACGACAAGTGGGTCATCATCAAACACCTGTACGTAGAGCGACGCATGGAGCCGCTCAACCTCTACCTGGATGCCGCCGACGAACCCCAGACCATCGCCGCCATGGAAGAATACGGCAACGCCATCAAACAGCTGGCCGCGGCGAATATTTTCCCCGGGGACATGCTGCTGAAAAACTTCGGCGTCACCCGCCACGGGCGCGTGGTGTTTTACGATTACGACGAACTCTGCCCCCTGACCGAGTGCAACTTCCGCAAGATCCCGGAACCGCATACCGCGGAACAGGAACTGGCAGACAGGCCCTGGTATACGGTGGCGGAAGCGGATGTATTTCCGGAGGAATTCCGGCTGTTTTTCTCCGGCAACCCGGTGGCCCGCCAGGCCTTTGAAGAACAGCACAGCGATCTCTACGACTACCGCTACTGGCAACGCCTGCAGGAACGGATTCGTGCGGGCCGGGTGGAGAGCACCTTCCCCTACCGGCGCAAAGTGCGCTTCCGGCGCCTACCGATCAAGCGCAGCCAGTAACCGGGTCCAGGCTGGACTCACTGGCGATCAACTACCGCCGTCACAAGCTGACGCTAAAGAACCGGGCAACTCACCGGGCAGGCTTGCCCTGCCTCCGGTGAACCAGTAAAACTAACCGCAAGCATTTTCGCCAGCAACAATCACCGCCAGTGATTGCCGGAACAGCGAAACATTATCCCGAAGAATAATAAGAAGTTTTGGGAGCGGATATGGATTTCGACGCACGACTGATCCCCCTGCACCGACACCCCCTGGGGTTTATCGAGGTCTTTTGCGGGCTCGGCGCCAGTTTAGAGGCGCTGCTGAAAGGCACCGGTATTTCCCCCGCCATGTTTGAACTTCAGGAAGCGCGTATCAGCTACAACCAGTGGCGCGCGCTGCTGCACAATGGCGTGCACCAGTGCGCCCACGCACAGCTGGGGCTGATCGCAGGACTGAAGTTCGACTGGAGTTTCTGGGGGCCCATGGGGTTTATGGTGCATTGCAGCCCCAGCCTCAAGGACATCGCCGAGGCCTTTCGGCGCTATATGGTTACGGTGCAGCCCTTCTACGCCCTGCACGCGGGCCGTTCCAACTCCTACCTGGACAAGGGAAACCGGGTGGTCGAACCCATTAACTACGCCACCTCCCAGGACACGGATCCGGTTCTTAAAGATTTCCTGCGACAGTTTCGTCTCGCCACGACCCTGCGAATCTGGGATGAGTGCGGCAACAAAACCGTGGCGGACCCGGACATCCATGTGCGGCTGGACCTGCCCGTGCCCAGCAGCTACGGGTATTACGCGCAACTGCCCTGTCAGTCCCTGCAGTTCGGCTGCGACCAGTCGACGATTTCCGGAAGTATCGAGCTGGTGTTCAAGCGCTTCCGGCCCATGCGGATACGCACTTATGAACGCCTGCAACGGGAGTGCGAACTGGAGCTCGATCGTTTTTCCGAGCGTTTCAGTTTCGGCAACCGGGTGCGCTGGCATATGCGCTCCCACTTCACTCCGAACCTGGAACTGAACCAGGTCGCGGAACAACTGCAACTGTCGCCGCGCAGCCTGTCCCGGCGCCTCTCCGCAGACGGCGAAACCTTCCGCGGCCTGCTGCATGAAATCCGCATGGAGATCGCCCTGCACCATTTGCAACACTCCTGCCTGGCAGTGGAGGAGATTGCCGAGTACACAGGCTTTTCCTGCGCCTCAAGCCTGCGCCGGGCGGTCAAGAACTGGAGCGGGAAAACGGCCAGTCATTTACGCACTCCGCATGCGGCTCCCCTGACCTGAGCGGCGACGCCATTTCGCATCACCAGGTGGCAAATTGCGCCCAACGGTTATGCACACAATCAACGGCTATAGTTTTAGAGAAGCGATCGAGTACCGATGGAGGTTTGGCAGTGCGGTATTTAGGCTGTGGCGCGGTGTGCGTCGGTTTGGCGTTGTTGAGCCTGGCGCAAACGGGTTGCGGCTATCTGCCCAGCGAAATGGAACCCAAGCCCAAGGCTGAGAAATCAAAGGCGCCGGAGTCTGCCGCCGGCGTCAGCCTGCATGCCGCCAGCTGCGACAGCCGCGCCAAGGGCTACCAGACGGTCGCCTTCGACGACCTCTACGATGTCACCGGCGACCCCCGCCATCCCTTCAGCCCCGCCGCGAACATTCCGGCCAAGTACGATGTGCGCGCTTATGTGTGGGGTTACGACAATTGCGGGGAGAAAGGCACCTGCCAGCACGGTGACTACTACTGGTTGATCAAGCGCGGTCCAGAGGATGATTTTTCCACCTGGGTCGTCACCCCGCAGTTCCCCCGCATTACCATTGAGTCCCGCTGCAAAGGCCAACTGAAAGTGGGCGAGCGCTACCGCTTCTCGTTTGATAACGGCAAGCTGGTGGGGTTCAGCAAAAACTGAATGTCCGGTTACACATCTCGCTTTTTCAAATACCGGTAAATCGCATCCTGCGAGCGCACATTGCGCTTGCTCTTGCGGTTGGCAATGCGACCATTGCTCTGATCCGCATCCAGTAACCGGGCCTTCTGGTTGTCCTGCCATTGCAGTTCGAGAATATCCAGCACTGTCCGGCGGTGCTCGGCAGAGAGCAGCGGAAAGGTCACCTCTACCCGGAAATCCAGGTTGCGGGTCATCAGATCGGCAGACGAGAGATAGACCTTTTCCTCGCCACCATTGTGGAAGGCGTATACCCGCGCGTGCTCCAGAAACTTATCCACCAAGCTGATGACCTTGATATTGTCAGACAGGCCTTTGCTCTGGCACAGCAGCGAGCACATGCTGCGCACGATGATGCGTACCTTAACGCCCGCGTCACTGGCCCGGTAGAGGTGTTCAACCACCTCGGAATCCACCAGGTTGTTGCACTTGATGAAAATCTCCGCGCGCTCGCCGGCCACCGCCGCGGAAATTTCCCGCTCAATCGCCGCCAGCAAATTGGGGCGATTGGAGTGTGGCGACACCCAGATGTGCTCGTAGTCCGGCTGTAAATGGGTCTGCTTGATGAAATCAAATACCCGGTAGGCATCCAGACCCAGCTTGTCATCACTGGTGAGCAGGCTGAAGTCACAGTAAAAGCGCGCGGTACTTTCGTTGAAATTGCCGGTGCCAAAGTGGCTGTAATAGCGCTCGCGCCCCGCCTCCTCGCGCACGATGGAAATCAGTTTGCAGTGCACTTTCAGACCGGGCACGCCGTAAATTACATCGACGCCGGCGTCGCTCAACTCACTGGACCAGTGCAGGTTGGCCTGTTCATCAAAGCGCGCCTGTAACTCCACCACCGCGGTGACCTGTTTCTGGTTGCGCACCGCGTTAACCAGGGCTGCCACCACCCGGGAATTTTTTGCCACCCGGTAGAGGTTGATGCGAATTTCCCGCACCTTGGGGTCAATCGCCGCGGAGGCCAGCAGCTTGGTGATCACCCGGAAGTCGTGATACGGGTAATAGCAGAGGCGGTCGCTTTCTCTCAGCCAGTCAAAAATATTGGCACTGTCCGGCAGCGTGGGCAGCGGCTTGATGCTGGCGTAAGTATGCCGTTTGATATCCGCCGGAAAACTCATGAAGTCTTTGGAATTGTGGTAGCGGCCGCCGGGGGTATAGCTGTCATAGCGCCCCATCTTCAGCTTTTTCTTGATCGCCTGCAGCAGTGCCTCGGGCATGGTGGAGTCGTACACCAGACGCACCGGCTCGGCCTGTTTGCGTTTTTTCAGGGACTTGGCGAGACGGTCAACGATATGCTGGGTGACATGCTCGCCCATTTCCAGCTCGGCGTCGCGACTGATTTTGAAGGTGAAGGCCGCCGCCTTTTCGATCGGCAGCACGTAGCGGAATACATCCAGCAGACAGGCGCGGATCACGTTATCGAGAACGATATATACCTTTTCATGGCGGCCGTCCCGGTGGGGGATGGCGATAAACCGCGGCAGTATATCCGTGGGAATTTCCAGCGCGGCGAAGCGCAGGCTGCCATCTTCCAGCTCCAGATAAATCCCGAAGTAAATGCTCGCTTCGTTCAGTAACGGCATGGTGTCCCGGTCATCAATAAAAAAGGGCTCAAGCTCCGGAAGCACCTCCCGGTGAAAGAACTCCTCCACATAGACCCGCTGGCTGTCGGTCAACTGGCGCTCGTTGATGACATGAATATTGTGTCGCCCCAGGTCTTTCAATGCCTTGGTATAGGCATTGCCAAAGCGCGCCTGCAGCCGCAGCACTTTTTCATTGATGTCCCCCAGCAGTTCGGAAAAATGCTCTTTTTTCTTGCTGCCCTTGGCAAAAGTGGCAAGGCGGCGTACATCCGCCACCCTAACCCGGTAGAATTCATCGAGGTTGTTGGAAAAGATGCCAAGAAAGCGTACCCGTTCAATAATAGGTACGCTCTCGTCTTCCACTTCCTGCAGAACACGGGCGTTGAATGAGAGCCAGCTGAGCTCTTTGGGGTATAGGGGAATCTCTTTTGCCATACTCTCTACTGCGTTTTCCAGCAAATTGCGTCCGTGAGCGACAGAGTTTTCCGGGTGGCCCAGACGTTTCGGTGCGCACATAGTTTCCGGCGCAACAGGGTCTAACACCAGCGTATCGTTAGTCATTGGCAGATTTTTTCCGGCACATCAAAGCCATAGGTGATAATCACGCAGTTTGCTACATTTTTGTTACAGAGATTTGACAACCAATAAGATGACAAACGACACCGACAACGGGCACGAACGTTACGCCGCACTGGACCTCGGCTCCAACAGTTTTCACTTGCTACTGGCGGAATTCCGCGACCAGCGCATGGTGCGCCTGCACACCGACCGCGCCATGGTGCGCCTGGCGGAGGGACTGGATGCCGAGTGCAATCTGGATACCGCGGTGGCAGAGCGCGCACTGGAAGCCCTGCGACGTTTTGCCCCGGTGATCCAGGGTTTGCCCGACGACAATGTACGCATCGTCGGCACCAATACCCTGCGTGCCGCCAGCACCCGAGCCGACGGCTTCCTGGAAGCGGCAGAAGCCATTCTCGGCGCCCCCATTGAAATCATTTCCGGTATTGAAGAAGCACGCTTGATTTACTCCGGGGTCATGGCGGCGGCAGAAGGCCCGCCCTGCCTGCGCTGTGTAGTGGATATTGGCGGCGGCTCCACGGAGCTGGTGCGCGGTGTTGAAACACCGCGGCAGTTACAGAGCGTCAGCATGGGCTGTGTCGCTTTCAATCGCCGCTTTTTCGACAATGGCAAAATTGAATCCGGCAAACACAACAATTTCATCCGCGCCCGTCGCGCGGCCCAGGCGGAATTACAGGAGCTCAGGCACCTGGCAGACGATGCACTGGTGATGGGCGCCTCCGGTACCGTCAAATCGGTGGCGCGCGTGCTGAACGATGGCGAACTGCTGCCGATACTGCGGGAAGATCTGGATAAGCTCGCCGAGCGGGTAGCGGCCTGCAAAACCGTCAATGCCATTGACCTTCCCCACCTGGACCCCGAGCGTCGCCCGGTGTTTGCCGCCGGTCTCGCCATTCTGCACGGTATATTCCGCGAGCTGGATATCCGGGAAATGCATGTCTCTCCCTACGCGATCCGCGAGGGCATAGTGCACGACCTCGCCGGGCGCGCCCACGGTGGCGACCGCCGTGCGGATACCGTCAGCACACTGATGGAAAACTGGAATATCGATCCGGACCAGGCCAGGCGGGTCGCCAATACGGCGCTGCAATTTTTCGGCCACCTGAACCCGCATTCGCTGATGTCACAGAGGCGCATGTTGCGCTGGGCCGCGGACCTGCACGAAATCGGGCTGGCGCTTTCCCACAGCAGTTTCCGCAAGCTGGGTTCGTATATGATCGAGCACGCCGATATGGCGGGCTTCGGCAAAAGTGAGCAGGAAAACCTGGCCTACCTGGTGCGCAACCAGCGCGGCGACATCAAAGCCGTGCAGGAGCACTACGGCTTCCACCCCAACAACGACCTGCTACTCTGCCTGCGCCTTGCCTGTATCGTGCACCGGGATCACGTCGACCGCAGTATCGATGGCCTGCAACTGTCCGCTGACGGCCCCGGCTACAAACTGGCGATTCCCAGCGACTGGCTCTACCAGAACCCGGCCATCGAGGATCTGCTGGCGCTGGAGGTAGAGTGCTGGGACGACAAACATATCAAACTGACATTGAGTGATTAGTGCCAAATTCCAACGAATCATTTACCCCCCTCAAAGACCTCTGCCTGCACCACCGGTACGCCGACCTGGGCGCGGTATTCGGCACCCCCACCGCGCCGACACCACTGCAGAAGCCGCACCTGATTCACGTCAATACATCGGCAATGGCACTGCTGGGTTTGGACCCCGCTGAAGCAGAGCACCCGGACTGGGCCCAGCTCACAACCGGCGAAAAATTATTTGCCGGCAGCAAACCCTTCGCGATGAAATATACCGGTCACCAGTTCGGCGGCTACAACCCCGACCTCGGTGACGGTCGCGCACTGTTACTGGGTGAAGTCGAGCACGGCGGCAAGCGCTGGGACCTGCACCTGAAAGGCGTCGGCAAAACCCCCTACTCCCGTTTTGGCGACGGCCGCGCGGTTTTGCGCTCCACCATCCGCGAGTACCTCGCCGGTGAGGCCCTGACCGCGCTGGGAATTCGCAGCACCCGTGCCCTGTGTATCGCGGGCAGCGAGGAACCGGTGGCGCGGGAGAAAATGGAAACCGGCGCGGCCCTCATCCGGGTTGCCCAGAGCCATGTGCGCTTCGGGCACTTTGAATACCTGTTTTACACCCGCCAACTCGAGGCCCAGCACCAGCTGGTGGAATTTGTGTGCGCGCAATTTCTGCCGCAGGTGGCCAATGCGCCGGTTCAGGAACAGGCCGAGGCATTGCTGCGGTTTACCGTACGGCGCAGTGCGGAACTGGCGGCCGGCTGGCAGTCGGTGGGTTTCGCCCACGGGGTGCTGAACACCGACAATATGTCGATCATCGGCGACACCTTTGACTTCGGCCCCTACGGTTTTCTCGACGATTACGAACCCGGATTTATCTGCAACCATTCGGATCACACCGGGCGCTACGCCTTTGATGCACAACCGGGCGTGGTGCTGTGGAACCTGAATGCCCTGGCCCATGCCTTTTCATCACTGCTGGATACAGAAGTCCTGAAAGACTGCCTGGGTCAGTTCCAGCCATTGTTGATCGAGGCCTATTCCGGTTTGATGCGGGCGAAGCTGGGCCTAGCCCTGGAGGACGATGGCGACCAGCAGCTGTGTGCCGACCTGCTGCAATTGCTGGCGGACGGGCGGGTGGACTATTCACTGTTTTTCCGTGCCCTGAGTCGCTATTGCGGCGAGCGTCCGGCGGCGGCGCTGGAAGCACTGGTTGCCCCTTCCCAGCATGAGGCACTGCACGGCTGGCTGGGACACTACGACCAGCGCCTGCAGAAGGAGACGCGCTCAGCACAGGAGCGCAGTCGCGCCATGCTGGCAACCAACCCCAAGTTTGTACTGCGCAATTACCTGGCCCAGCGGGTCATTGATGCGGCGGAAGCCGGGGATTACCAGCCGCTGGAGACACTGTTTACCTTGTTGCAGTCGCCGTTTGCGGAGCACCCGGGGTTTGAGAGCTGGGCGGCCGCGCCGCCGGAGTCAGGAAAGCATTTGCCGATCAGCTGCTCTTCCTGAGACACAACGAAAACATAACAATATTGCGAGCCAAAACATCTGGTTAAAACACTTGGTCAAAACACCTGGGCAAAACTATCGGACTACACTGTGGTGGATGCCCCGAGGCGGAAATAGACCAGATATGGTGTTATGGTCACACCCTGTTTCCCTTAGCGATGGATGCCTTATGAAAACTCTATTCCTTGCAATTACCACTTTGCTGTTGAGCACCCAGCTTGCCTTCGCCGATGTTGTCGGCCGCTGGAAGACGATCGATGATGAAACCGGGCAGGCGAAGTCGATCGTGGAGGTTTATGAGAAAGGCGGTAAATATTACGGTCGGGTGGTGGATCTGTTGATGAAGCCGGACGATACGGTGTGTGATGCCTGCCCGGGGGCGAAGAAAGGCCAGAAGATTGTGGGCATGGATATCATCACCGGGATGGTGAAGAAAGGAGATATCTACGAGGGCGGACAGATCCTCGACCCGGTGAAGGGCAAGGTATACGACTGCCGGATGTGGGAAGAAGGCGGTAACCTGATGGTACGGGGCTATCTCGGCTTCTTTTATCGCACCCAGACCTGGTATCCGGTGAAGTAAACCTCATCTCGAATACAGTCTGTGGCGGGCAGGTGCCAGCGGAAGGGTTTTCGGAACCGGGCTAGGCGCCCCCCTTAAATACATCCCTGTACGCTGCGTCGGCGACATCCCTGTCGCCGACGCTTCCGAAAACCCTTCCGCTGTCCCCTACCCTTCCATTCTGACTCCTGTAGCTTCGAACAGAGTCCTGGAAGCTACAAAATTTGCGTCACCCCTTCCTGTCGGGATTCGATAACAAAAACACCAGCGGCATCGCCGCGATATTGATCCACATCAGCATCTGGAAATCGTTCACGTACGCAATCTCCGCCGCCTGTTGGGTAATGGTGCTCATTACTTCCGCCGGTAGTGCGCTGAGCTGGTCAGCGGATGGCAGGTTCATTCCCGGTGGGATCTGAACCCGCTCGCCCAGCTGCTGCTGGTTGATCCACAGGTTACGTGTCAGCGCGGCCATCACGATGGACACGCCGATACTGCTGCCGAGGTTACGCGACAGGCTGAACAAGGCGGTGGCTTCGCCGCGCAAGCGCGGCTCCAGGGTGGCGTAGGCCAGGGTGGATATGGGGACGAATACCAAGCCCAGTCCCAGGCCCTGTACAACACCGGTAACGATCAGGTCGTGCTGGCTTACCTGCAGGTTGAAGCCGGTCATTTGCCACAGGGAGAAGGAGATCAACCCCATTCCCAGCAAAATTAACCCGCGCGCGTCAAAACGCTGCATCAGTTTACTCACCAGCATCATCGAGATCATGGTGCCGATGCCCCGCGGCATGAGGATCAGGCCGGTGGTGACGACCGGGTAGCCTTTCCACTGTTGCAGGAAGGACGGCAGCAGGGCCATGGTGGCGAGCAGGGTAATGCCGACGATGAAAATGAACACGACGCCGGAGGCATAGTTCTTGTCGCGGAACAGTCCCGGTGACAGGAAAGGGTTGCTGGTGGTGCGCGAGTGCACGATAAACAGATACAGGCCGAGCGCCGCGGCGATGGCGTAAAGCTGGATTTCCAGTGCCTCGAACCACTCCACCTGTTCGCCCCGGTCCAGCAGCATTTGCAGTGCGCCTACCGCCAGCGCGAGCATGGCGAAGCCAAAGGCGTCGAAGCGCAGCTTGCGGGTTTCGGTCTCGGGTACGAAGAAATAGATCCCGAGCATGGACAGGATGCCGAACGGCAGGTTGATGTAGAACACCCAGCGCCAGGAGTAGTACTCGGTGAGCCAGCCGCCGAGTGTGGGGCCGAGGATCGGGCCGATCATCACACCGACGCCCCAGATTCCCATGGCGGAGGCATGCTTTTCCTTGGGATAGGTGTCGAGCAAGGTGGCCTGGGACAGCGGCACCAGCGATGCACCGAATACACCTTGAAGTACGCGCCACAGGATCATTTCATTCAGGCTGCTGGCCTGGCCGCAAAGCATGGAGGTAATGGTGAAACCACCTACCGACCACAGGAACAGCTGGCGGCGACCGAAGCGCTGGGCGAGAAAGCCCACCGGCGCAGTCATGATGGCGGCGGCGACGATGTAGGAGGTGAGCACCCAGGTAATCTGGTCGCTGCTGGCGCCGAGACTGCCCTGCATATGTGGCAGGGCGACGTTGGCGATGGTGGTGTCGAGTACCTGAATGATGGTGGCCAGCATGACGCTGAGGGCCACCATCAGTTCACCACCGCGCGCTTTGGCCTGGGGCCCCGGCGCAGTCTGGGCGCTGGCTTGTGCCGTTTGACTCATACCCGTTTCATACCCGTTGTCTCATACCCACTGACTTACACCAATCGACTCGCGGTCAGGCGCGACCGCTTAAAGTACGACACGGCTGTCATCGCCATTGGCGGCGCGGGCAGAAACCAGCTTTTTGTCTTCCGCAGTATCGATCACCACTTCCGCACTCATGCCCGCACGCAGCACCGGGACCGGGCTGTCAGAAACATGGTCCACCGGCAGCAGGCGCAGGCGCACCGGTACCCGCTGTACCACTTTCACCCAGTTGCCACTGGCATTCTGCGCTGGGATCAGCGCGAACTCACTGCCGGCAGCGCCACTCAGGCTTTCCACCAGCGCCTGGAATTTGACGCCGGGGTAGGCATCCACGGTGATTTCCGCCTGTTGCCCCGCGTGTACATGTTCCAGCTGGGTTTCCTTCAGGTTGGCTTCTATCCACATGTCATCGGTGCTGAGCAGTGTCACCACAGACATACCGGTCACGGCCAGTTCACCCACCTGTGGCGTCTGGTTGGCGATGACGCCAGACACCGGCGCCACGATGCGGGTGCGGGAGAGCTGATAACGGGCTTTTTCCAGCTGTGCCTGGGCCACCATCACATCGGCCTGCTGCTCCAGCGGCACCTGGGAATTCCCCCCCAGCTCTGCACGCAGGCTCGCAAGCTTTTCCGAACTGATGGCAATTTTCGCGCGGGCCTGATCCAGCTTCTGGCGAGACTCGTCCAACTGAGATTCCGACAGCGCGACCTTGCCGAGCTTTTCATTGCGGTCCAGCTGGCGGCGGTAGAATTCCGCATCGGTCTGGGCCTGCTGCAACTCCGCCTCTGCCTCGGCGTAATCCGCCTGGCGGGCGTGTACCTGGTTTTTCATCTGCGCGAGATGGGCCTCGGCTTCCGCCACGGCCAGACGGAAGGTGGTGTCGTCCAACTGCACCAGCAGATCGCCCTTGTTCACGTGCTGGTTGGCCTTGATGGGCACCTCGGCGACGATGCCGCTGACTTCCAGCGCGAGGGACAGCTTGTCGGCTTTCACGTAGGCATTGTCGGTGTGTACGCTGTTGCCACCACCCCAGATGCACCAGGCGGCGATAGCGCCGGCGATAGCGATACCAAAGCCAAACGCCAGTGGGCGGGATTTCATTTTATTCACGACCTCAGTCACTCGACCGTCTCCTCTCGGCTCAGGTTTTCACGCACCCGGCTCAGTAAATGCATCAATTGCCGCTGCTCATCCGCGCTGATACCTGCCAGTGCCTGGGCACGGGTATGTCCAGCGAGGCCCTGGAGAGTTTCCAGCACTGGGGCCGCGGCATCGGTAAGAAAAATACGGAAGCAACGCCGGTCCTGGGGATCGGGCCGGCGTTCCACCAGCCCCTCAGATTCCAGCAGGTCTATCTGGCGGGTCAGGGTAATCGGGGCTACGTCCATGCGCTCGGCCAACGCCGCCTGCTTCAGCCCCTGGTCTTTATTCAGGATCCAAAGGACCTGCCAGCGGGAACGGGTCAGCCCATGACTTTTGGCGCGGCGGTCAAAATTGCGTTTTAACAGGCGCGCGGCAGTATGTAACTCGAAGCCCAATTGGGCTGCGGTATCGGTTTTATTCACGGATTTTTTACATTCCGGGCATTTTTGAGGGTGCTTATTGTAAGCATGCTTACGAATTTGGCAAGTTAGCCCCGAGTGACAAGCATCCGTAAACATCCGGTGACCGGGAATTCAGCTCCGAGGCAATGCCAATGTCAGAGCCAGTGTCAGAGATAGGAATGGACGAATGAAGGAAAGCTGAAGAGAGAATGACAAGCGAATGAATGGAATCGGAGCAAAGGAGGTAAAAGCCACAACCGGCAACTGTTCAGGAGTGGAGATGACAACAGCGACCCGGCGCAGACATACGGCGCCGGACCGCTGATCGAGCAGAGACCCTAAAGTGATTGTGCGCTGATTTCCCCGACCGTCATTTCAGGTTCAGCCGTTTCGCCCAGCTCACGCTCGCGCCCCGGCAACACCAGGTTCAGCACTATCGCCGTAATCGCCGCGGGAATCAGCCCCGATTCAATAATCGCCTGCAGGTTTTCCGACAGATTGATGTACAGCCCCTCGTTCGCCGGCAGGCCGATGGCCACCGCCAGTGACAACCCGATCACCATCATATTGCGCTTGTTGAATTCAACCTGGCTCAGCATCTGGATACCGGCACTGCCAATCATCGCGAACATGATGATCACGGCCCCGCCCAGCACACCGCTGGGGATGCTGGTGATCAGCGCGCCCAGTTTCGGCACCAGTCCGGCAATCGCGAGAAAGCCACCACCAATGGCAACCACATAGCGGCTGACGACACCGGTGAGCGCCACCATGCCCACGTTCTGGCTGAAACTGATCTGTGGATAACTGTTGAAGATCCCGGCAAACACCGTGGTGAGCCCGTCGGCCATGACGCCGCCAGACAGCTCGCGCTGGGTCGGAGCCCGGTTCAGGCCGCCGGCGGTGGTACCGACGATATCGCCTATAGATTCCGCACATGTAACCAGCGACAGCAGCACCACCGGCACGATCGCCGCCATATGAAATTCAATCCCGATGGCAAACGGCCGCGGCAGTGAAATCCAGCTCGCCTCGGCAACCTTGTCAAAATTGACAATGCCAAATCCAATGGCCGTCACAAATCCCACCAGCAGTCCCAGTAGTGGCGCGGCTTCTGACCAGATGCCGCGGCCAAACTGGTGCAGCCCCACGGTTACGAAAAACACCAGCGCCGCCAGGGAAATATGCTGCAGCGATCCAAAATCCTCGGCGCCGTAACCGCCACCGATATACGCAAAGCCTACCGGCATCAGCAGAATACCCAGCATGATGACAAAGGTGCCGGTCACGATGGGCGGAAACAGGGTCCGCAGCCAGGGCAAGAAGAACCCCACCAGGGCCATGGCGATACCGCCACAGAGACCGGCACCCAGTGCCGCGGGCACCCCCATCCCCACGGCGATGGGAATCAGCACCGGTACAAAGCCAAAACTGGTGCCCATAACAATGGGCAAGCGCGCACCGATGCGGCCAATTCCCAGCGACTGGATCAGGGTTGCGACGCCGGCGACAAACATCGCCGCCTGTACCATAAAGGCGGTGTCTTCCGCGGATAAGCCGGCAGCACCGGCAATCACAATCGGTACCGTGACATTGGCCACGAACATGGCCAGAACATGCTGGATACCGAGGGGCACCGCTCGCGTCAGCGGCGGCATGTAGTTCACATCACGATTTTCGGGCGCAACTGTCCCGTTGGCCACTTGCGGGCCTGTAGAGATGCTAGACATTGGAATTTCTCCTGATTTTTATCGTTATTCAGGTAGTTGTTCAGGTCGTTGTTCAGTTTTTTCGGATTCAGAGTGCACGACGCAAGCGCTGCGCGGCCTGGCCGTGTCGCGCCATCAGCGCCTCCAGGTCCAGGTCGACCGGTAGGCCTTCGAGGATCCGCCAGCGCCCCGCAACCATCACCCGGTCTGCGCGGCTGGCGCCGCAGAGCAGCAGCGCGGCCAGCGGATTTTCCGCACCGGAAAAACGCAGCTCATCGAGACGGAACAGCGCCAGGTCTGCCTGGCTGCCCGGCTCCAGGGTGCCGATATCCGAGCGCCCGAGGCAGCGTGCAGAACCTTCGGTAGCCCAGCGGATCACCGCCTGATGGGTTACCTCCGCGGGGCTGTAACGCAGGCGACCAAGCAACAGGGCCTGGCGCATTTCCTGTAACAGGTTCGAGTGATCCGCCGACGCGGAGCCATCCACCGCCAGACCCACCGGCGCACCCGCCGCCTCCAGTTCCAGAGTCCGGCACAGTCCGGAGCCCAGTACCATGTTGGAAGAAGGACAGTGGGCGATACCGGTGCCGGCGCTGCCCAGGCGCTGGATTTCAGCGTCGTCAAAGTGGATGCCGTGCGCCAGCCAGGTACGGCCCGACAGCCAGCCACAGTCCTCCAGGTAATCCAGTGGACGCATGCCAAACAGGCGCTGGCAGAATTCGGTTTCATCACCGGTCTCGGCAAGGTGGGTGTGCAACCGCACATCGCTGCTCTCAGCCAGGCGCGCACTTTCCCGCATCAATTCACGACTTACGGAAAACGGCGAGCAGGGAGCCAGTGCCACCGTAATCTCCGCGCCTTCGCCGCGCTGGTGGTAACGATCGATCAGGCGCTGGCTGTCATCGAGAATCGTCTGTTCGTCCTGGACCACGGCCTGGGGTGGCAGGCCGCCGTCCTCTTTGCCAAGGCTCATGGAGCCGCGAGTCAGCGCCGCGCGCACCCCGAGTTTGCGCGCCGCCTCCACCTGGCAATCAATGGCGTTCGCCAGGGCTCCGGAAAATATGTAGTGGTGATCTGCCGCGGTGGTACAGCCCGACATCAGCAGCTCTGCCATTGCCAGCTCGCTGGCGACACTGAGTTGCTCTTCATCGAGATTGGCCCAGACGTCATAAAGCGTCACCAGCCAGGGGAAAAGTTCTTTGTTGAGCGCCGGGGAATAGGCGCGGGTGAGAGTCTGGTAGAAATGGTGGTGGGTATTGATCAGGCCCGGTAGTAGTACGTGTTGCGAGGCATCGAACACCTCGTCTGGCGGCACACTGGGCCGGCCACCGGCAGGCACCTTTTCCACAATCCGGTTGCCGTCGATAACGACGCCGCCGCCGGCGTCATCATCACTACAGGCCAATGGATTGCGAATCCACAAAGTGGCAGTTTCTCGCTTCACAGGTCTCTCCTTCCTCGCCTTTCTCGCATCGCAGGCGCACACCGGAACCCCGGTATGCAGTTGTTTATTTTTTTGTATACATTAATGTATTCAAAATTGCCCCACTTGGGTGCGGATGTCAACCGCAAAAATATCGGGGAGAGACGTGGTAGGCGCGAAGAGGCAAAAGTTCCGCCAGGCTGCGGGGATTCGGCCGGCGCCGACGGGGATGAAACAGGCGAAGGTGTGGATAACACAGGATAAAAAAAGGCCGGCAAAGCCGGCCCAAGAGAAATTGCGAGGACACCGCAATAGAGAGATTGTTTAGCGGCCGATTCTGCGCAGTGCGGCGGAAGAGAAGTCCCGGCGGTTAACCTTGTTGCCCCACTCCATGAACTTCGGTTCCTCGTTCGCCAGACCGGTCACCAGGTAGCGGCCGGAATCCAGGTCGTGAAATACCTCGGCGGACATCCAGGGGGTACCCACGTCGTAGAACATCACGTTGTGGCCCTCACCCAGGCGCCACAAATTGCCGCGGCCATCGTAGTGGTCCACGACCGACACGCCCCAGGTATCTTCGTCCAGGAACATGGTGCGCTTGGCGTAGATATGGCGCTCGCCGTCTTTCAGGGTTGCCTCCACTTCCCACACCCGGTGCAGCTCATAGCGCAGGTGCTCCGGGTTTAGGTGGCCGGCCTGCACGATGTCGTCATACTTCAGTGCCGTATCCATCAGCTTGTAGTCGTTGTACGGGATGTACATTTCACGCTTGCCGATCAGTTTCCACTCGTACTTGTCCGGGGCACCGTTGTACATGTCCAGGTTGTCGGCAGTGCGCAGGCCGTCGGTGCCTTCGGCAGGACCGTCATAAGCCACGTTCGGCGCGCGGCGCACACGGCGCTGGCCGGCGTTGTAGACCCAGGCGCGACGGGCTTCTTTCACCTGGTCCACGGTTTCGTGTACCAGCAGCGCGGTACCTGTAAGACGCGCCGGTGCGGTGATCTGCTGCAGGTAGTAGAACAACACATTGTCGTCGCCCTTGTCGTCGCGGCCACCGTCGAGGAATTCAGGCCACACCAGCTGGTCGGTGAACTTCACCGGTACAAAGGAACCGTCCGCCTGCACCGGAATTGCGGTGGTGTTGCGAATAGCGGAACCGCCGCGGTAACGAGTAATGTGGTTCCACACCACTTCCAGTGCGCTCTGCGGCATCGGGAAGGGAATCACGGTGTCGAAGTTGGTCACGCCGTTGCCGCCGGAGACCAGCTCTGCATTGACGGCGTTTTTCTTCACCACGTCGTAGAGGGACTCAGGGTAGGCCGCGGTGCGACGGGTCTGGTATACCGGCATGCGGTATTCCGGGTACTTCTTGAACATGGCCAGCTGGCCCGGGCTCAGTTTGTCTTTGTACTGATCCAGGTTGGCGTTGGTGATCTCGAACAGCGGCTTGTCTTCCGGAAATGGATTTACCGGACGACCGGGGTCGCCGTTGGCTTTGGCCACTTCACCACCGCTGATCAGGCCGCCGTTCCAGGCGGGAATACTGCCTTCCGCATTGCCCGCTTTTACCGCACCCAGTGGCGTCAGGGAATCACCCAGCTTGGCTGCATCCTGTTCGGAAACCTTGGCAACTGCGCTTCCCGCTACCAGCGACATCAGCAGCATCGCTGCCACAGTCATTTTTTTATGCATGGTCTTTTTCATGTCTGCTACCTCTTACTTAGTAGGAGAGTTTGAAGCTCAGGGATACGAAATCCTTGTCTTCCAGAATGTTGTGGTTGCCACCGTCGAACGCGGTGTAACCGAGGGTCGCGCTGTACTTCAGCTTGTACACGGCTTCCACTGCCAGGCCGAGGGACTTGGCGCCCTCGTTAAACTGCTGACCGGGCTCCGCGGAGTAACCATCCACGTCGTGGGACCAGGCCAGTGTCGGGTTCAGGGAAATACCGGCAAACACATTGGGGTATTCCAGTGCCGCGCGCGCGCGATAACCCCAGGCGGAGTCGGTAACATAACCGTCGGCGCGACAGTCACTGTCGATCTGCCCCATCGCCACCAGGTTGGAGCAATTCACACCGTTACCCAGATCGAAATCGCCAATACCAAACACGGTGTTGCGGCCGTAGCGCTGGTCGGAATCTTCCACCCCGTCCAGCATGGACACACCCACTTCACCAATCAGTGCCAGGCGTGAAGCGCCGAGTACGCGCTCGAAGAACTTGATTGCGGTAACCTGCAATTGGGTCTGGTCGAAGGTGTCAAATCCGGCGACTGCCTCTCCATAGCCGACCGCGTTCACTCGGTTGGAAAAGGTGAATATCGGGCTTTCCGTCAGTGCGCCGTAAAGAACATCGGTGCCGTTGATCTGCACCGGGGTGTCGGGCTTGTAGGACAACTCACCGGACAGGGCGATGCCGGACACATTGGTGGCAAAACTCAGACCGTATACTTTCAAGTCTTCGGGAAAGCTCACCTGATAGCCGGGGTTCAACGCCGACAGTTGGCCACCGGTTGGGTCCAGAGATTCAGGGACAAAAATCAGCGGGTTTCCAAGCTGGTCGGTCGCGCCCGTTGCCGGCACAGAAGAGCGAATCGCGCTGACGTAAGGCATGCGCGAGTGAATATTCATGAAGTAAACACCGAACTCGGTATCGTTCAGCGCAGCTGCATAGTAGCGCGCGGCAAGACCGTACTGACCGCCATCTTCCGGTTCGATATCTGTCAGACGCTGCGCATAAAAGCCCTGCTCCACCGCGGCCTGATCTGCAAGCTGAATGGTTACGCGATCACAGCCGTCCGCCGCATAGTCCGCGGAAGAAAAGTAGGTGCCGCAACCGTCGATCTGGGTTTTCTCCCACTCGTATTGGTAAAAACCTTCGATGCTCAGGTTTTCGGTAACACCGGCGTTGAAGTACCCCATTCCCACTGGCAGCAGGCCTTCTTTCAGTTCCGCACCCGGGCGTCGGAATGCGCTCACATCTACCGGGTTGATGGCATTGATGCCGCCCTGGATAAAGGTACTTTCACCCCAGCTCAACACCTGGCGCCCGAGGCGCAGGCTGACGGGCATCTCGGCAATTTCCGTATCCAGGTAGGTGTAGGCATCCAGTACCGAAAGACCGGAGAATTTGGCAAATTCGGAAAAGCCTTCGTCGGAAAGAGGCCTATTGGCTGCGTAATTATTCGAGTTGGTACCGTGCGCGCGATTCTCGTCTTCCAGCTCTTTGTCGTACCAGTATTTAACCCGCAGGAACATTCCGAAGTTGTCTTTCGACAGCTCGATGTCGTGCACGCCCTTGATAATTTTTGAAAAGGTCTCGCCTTTTTCGAAGTTCAGATTGCCGTCATCAGTGGTGCTGGTAAAACCGGTTCCGCCGTTGAGGTAACCGATAAAGTAAGGATCTGCGTCGCCAAGACGCCAGCTTGCACCGACGTCCAGCTGCGAGTTCACCCGCAGAGAAATGTCATCGTCTGCACCGAAATAAAACTCGGCGGCCTGTGCGGGTACTACGGCAGCGCTGATGGCGGCAGCGAGCAAAACTCGATTGAAACCAGAAAAATTTATTCTTATAGGCATTGGTGTTCTCCCATTCATGCATGGGAAAACTTAAAACGAGAGCCGCCAAGGGTCGATCCCGTTCAATGTGCGTTACGTGCCAGTTGTTTATCCGTACATGCCGCACAGGGATCGGGGTGCCAGTGACAGCAAAAAAGCACCGGCTTAATTAAGGTGATGCACCACTTGGTTTTCCCGGTAGTCACCGGGTGTCAGCCCGGTCCAGCGCTTGAATGCCCGATTGAAATTGGTGACCGATGAAAAGCCCACCAGGTAACCGATTTCGCCCAGGGACAGGTTGGCCTGCCCCATGTATTTGACGGCCAGCTTCCTGCGCGTTTGCTCAAGGATTTCCTTGTAGCTGGTGCCTTGCTCACTCAGCCGACGCTGCAAGTTGCGCAGACTCATGCCCAGATCCTCAGCCACCTCGGTCTGTGCTGGCGCACTACCCGGCAGATAGTCGTAGATCTTGCAACGAATCAGATTCACCAGGTCACTTTTGTCCACCCGGGCCAGGTACTCATCCAGCATGGCCTCGTGGCTGCGGGCGAGAAAACTGTTGTGAGTCAGCAGCTTGCGCTTGGCGTGCTGCTGCCGGAAAACCACCGCGTTATAGCTGTAGCCATAGTGGATTTCGCAACCGAAGAATTCCTGCAGAGGATCCACCGCTTGCCTGGGCTGCTCGGCCTCCAGATAAACACACAGCGGTGTAAGATCGCTGCTAACCAGGTCCCGCGCGAACTTGACCAGCGAGGCAATAAAGACCTCCGCCTCGCGCATGCCCAGCCCCGGCACTACACGCTGTTCAAGGCGCACCGGGCGAATACCGAATTCAAAACCGCCGGTCACTTCTTGCAGACGCACATTGCACAGGCTGGAAACGATACGCCGGTAACGCACGATGTAATCGAGGCTCTCGCACAGGCTGGGCGCTGACATCATGGCGTAGCCCAGTACATGCAACATACTGGGGTGGAAGTTTTCTGCCATCAGCACTCGCATATCCCGCCCAGGGGCGCGGGTGCTGGCATAGTTCAGCAGCTCCACCAGTTTGGTGAGAGTCACCCTGGATTCCAGATCCCCGAGCTCCTCCCAGTCAATTTCACAGGCCGCCAGCGCCTCCGGCACATCGATATCACAAGCCTGCATGGCCCTGACCATCAGGATCAGCCAGCCACTCATCACCGCGTGTTCAATATTCACTTTTTTATCCTGACTTTTATGACAGTGAACATAATTGGACGGTAGTCTATCAACACTCAATTCAGGATGCCGTAACAATCTGGCCTGTTGCGCAGGAATCTGTGACTCCTGACCACCGAAAATTCACAGCCATTTCGAGAGATGACTTGGTCGCGGGCGAGAACGACCCTGCGGGCTCGGATAATGATTTGGCGCGAATGACATATCGAGTCGCGAATCCGCTACCAGATAATCGGGCGAACGAATAATAAACACGCAAAGCGACTTATGAGACTTTCAAGACTTTCTATCCCCCAGCTTCTGCTGTCGGCAATGATCGCTGCCCAGCCCCTGGCCGCCAGTGCCAAGGTCGAGCTGCTGCAAACACCGGCGCTGCAGAGCAGCCGCGCCGCCCAAGGCGTCATCACCAACCTGTACCCGCTGGACGCCGGCTACCTGCTGACCGGTGAGCGCGGCCTGTTGCTGCAGTGGCAGTCCGATGGCCAGTGGCAACAGCTGGATTCTCCCGTGAGCGTAGGCCTCACCTCGGTCGCAACACTCGCCGGCGGCAGTGCCGTGGCGGTGGGCCACGACGCAGCCATCCTGCACCGGGTCCGCGACGGTGCCTGGCAGAAGGTGTTTGACGGCTACGACCTCACCCGCTTGCAGATCGCCGCACTGGAGTCGCGCCGCGACCAGCTGCAGCAACAGATCGACAACCCGGAGGAAGACGCCGATATCGACGAACTGGGTTACCAGCTGGAAGAGCTCGAATTCGCCCTCGAAGACACCCAGGCCGAACTGGAAAGCGGCCCCAACAAGCCGCTGCTCGATGTCGTTGCCGCCAGCGACCAGCGGCTCTTCGCCACCGGTGCCTACGGCACCCTGTTGCGCAGCGATAACGGCGGCGAAAGCTGGCAGCTCGCCAGCGCCGGTCTCGACAACCCCAACCGCTTTCACCTCAACGCCATCACCCGCGGTGCCGATGGAAGCCTGTATATCGTCGGTGAGAGCGGTACGGGCTTTGTCTCCCGCGACAACGGCGACAGCTGGGCAGCCATGGAACTGCCCTACGACGGCAGCCTGTTTGGCATCGTCAGCCAAGCTGGCTCCCGCAACCTGGTGGCCTTCGGCCTGCAGGGGCATGTGCTGGTTTCCCGCGACGATGGCAACAGCTGGCAGCACCACCAGCTGGATGCCGGTGCCAGCCTCCTCGGCGGCACCATCGATGACCGCGGTCGCGTCGTACTGGTGGGCCACGGCGGCCTGGTCGCCAGCTTCTCCATCGCGCAGCCCGACGACATCACCGTGCGCAAACACCCCTCCGGTGCGGCATTCTCCGCAGTGGCAGTAGAGGGCGAGCAATTGATTCTGGCGGGCCAGTTCGGCGTCACCGCCTGGAACATGAACTGAGGTAGCGGCAAGCATGAGCAATACAATTCCGAACCAACAAGCTGCTGCACCGGCCTCCGGGGTACAGGCATTTTTCGAATCTCTGGTGTTCGGGCAGCGCGCGCTGGCGTTGTCTGTACTGTCCCTGTTACTGGTATTCCTTAGCTGGCAGGGCCTGCAGGTGCGCCCCGAAGCCAGCTTTACCAAAATGATTCCCGGCAACCATGAGTTCATTAACAACTACATGGATTACCGCCAGGAGCTGGCGGACCTCGGCAACGTGGTGCGCATCGTGGTGGAGAGCAAGCAAGGCGACATCTTCACCCCTGAATTCCAGGAAGTGCTGAAGCAGGTCACCGACGAGGTGTTCTATGTCCCCGGAGTGAACCGCGACGGGATGAAGTCCCTGTGGACACCCAACGTACGTTGGCAGGAAGTCACCGAAGAGGGATTTGTCGGCGGCGCGGTGATTCCCAATGGTTACGACGGCAGCGAGGCCATGCTCGCGCGCCTGAAGGCAAACGTGTTCAAATCCGGCCAGGTTGGCGTGCTGGTAGGCAACGACTTCCGCTCCGCGATCGTGCTGGCGCCGCTACAGGACGTGAACCCGGAAACCGGACTGCCGCTGGATTACCGCGAGCTGTCGGATTTCCTCGAGCAGAATGTGCGCGACAAATACAGCAGCGACCAGGCACAGATTCGCATCGTCGGCTTCGCCAAGGTCATCGGCGACCTGATCGACGGCGCGGTGCAGGTAGTGCTGTTCTTCGTGCTCGCGGTGTTCATCACCTTCGCCCTGCTGTGGCTCTACTCCCGCTGCCTGCGCAGCACCTTTGCGGTACTCGCCTGCTCCATCTTTGCGGTGTTCTGCCAGCTGGGCGTACTCAACCTGCTGGGCTACGGCATCAACCCCTACTCCATGCTGGTGCCCTTCCTGGTGTTCGCTATCGGCGTCAGCCACGGGGTGCAGATCATCAGCGCGGTGGTCCATAACACCGTACAGGGTGCAGACAAACTGACCGCGGCCAAACTCGCGTTCCGCTCCCTGTACCTGGCCGGCATCACCGCACTGGTGAGCGACGCCATCGGTTTCACCACCCTGATGGTGATCGACATCGGCGTCATCCGCGAGCTGGCCATCGCCGCCAGTATCGGGGTGGCCGTGATCATAGTCACCAACCTGGTAGCGCTGCCGATCATCGCCAGCTTCGTGGGTGTCTCCAAAGGCGGTATCGCCTATGCGCGCGCGCAGCAGGACAAGGCCTCGCTGGTGGAGCGCCTGTTCGCCCGCTTCGCGCACCCGCGCCAGGCCAAAGCGATGCTGGCCATTGCCCTGATCCTGTGCGGCGCCGGCGCCTACTACGCGCAATTCATGAAAATCGGCGACCTCGACGCCGGTGCCCCGGAACTGCGCCCGGACTCTCGCTACAACCGCGACAACGCCTACTTGGTGGAAAACTACAGCACCAGCACCGACGTGTTCGTGGTAATGGCGAAAACCGAAGCCGAGCAGTGCGTCGCCTACGGTAATCTGGTGTGGATGGATCAGTTGTCGGCCCACCTCAGCAATGTGCCGGGTGTACAGAAGGTCACCTCGGTGGCGGATGTCTCCAAGTTCGGCAACTTCGGTATGAACGAGGGCTCGCTGAAATGGTACGGACTCAACCGCAACCAGTTCATCACCAATGCCTCGGTGGCCAAAGCACCGGAAGGCCTGATCAATTCCGAGTGCACCATGGCGCCGGTGCTGGTGTTCCTCAACGATCACAAGGCGGAAACCCTGGATCGCGTGGTCGCCGCGATGCGCGCTTTTAACGCCGAGCGCACGCCGGACTCGGTGGAATTCCTGCTGGCCGCTGGCAACGCCGGTATTGAAGCCGCGACCAATGACGTGATCGAAAAGGCACAAACGGAAATGCTGATCTGGGTCTACGGCGTGGTCATCGCCCTCTGCCTGCTCACCTTCCGCTCGCCGCGCATTGTGCTGGCAGTGGTGCTGCCGCTGATGCTGACTTCGCTGCTGGGGCAAGCGCTGATGACGCTGATGGGTATCGGCGTGAAGGTCGCCACCCTGCCGGTGATCGCCCTCGGTGTGGGCATCGGCGTGGACTACGGCATCTACATTTTCAGCAAGGTGCGCGAAGCCCTGGCACAAGGCAAAAACCTGGTGGAGTCCTACACCTATACCCTGCACCAGACCGGCAAGGCGGTGGCCTTTACCGGTGTCACCCTCGGCATTGGTGTCGCCACCTGGGTCTTCTCACCGATCAAGTTCCAGGCCGATATGGGCCTGCTGCTGACCTTCATGTTCCTGTGGAATATGCTCGGCGCGCTGATCCTGGTACCGGCCATTGCCTGGCTGCTGCGGATCGACAATATGGCTGCGAAACCAGTACCGGCACCGGCGGCGACACCTGAGCCAAAAGCTCAAGTGGCCTCCGAGAAAGCGAAACGGAAAGTAGAGCCGGCCTGAATCCAAATGCGATAAACAAGTGAAAAATAAACGGTAAATAAAAAGGGCAGCCAATTGGCTGCCCTTTTTATTTGCGGTGAAGCTTACTCGGTGTCACTGCCGGGAGTTTATTTTTCCTGCACTTCCACTTTATCCACCTTCTGGAAACCGCGCGGCAGTTTGTTGCCGCGGCGGCCCCGCTCTCCCTGATAGTGCTCCAGCTCGGACACCTTGATCTTGGTGTGGCGCTTGCCGGCGTGGACCAGCAACACATCGTTGCCTTCCAGCACCGCAATACCCACCACAACTTCTTCCCGGCTGGCGGCGCGGGCGGACGGGATATTGATGATCTTGTTGCCCTTGCCTTTGGACAGCTGCGGCAGTTCCGTTACCGGGAACACCAGCATGCGGCCCTCGCTGGTAACGGCGGCGAGCAGTGCAGACTCGGGATTTTCGATTTCCTGCGGCGGCAGTACCCGCGCGTTTTTCGGCAGGCTCAGCATCGCCTTACCGGCCTTGTTGCGGGACTGCAGGTCGGCGAAGGTGGCGATAAAGCCATAGCCGGCATCGCTGGCCAGCAACACTTTCTGGTCGTCGCCGCCCATCAGCAGCCCCTCGAAAGTGGCGCCGGATGGCGGGTTGATACGGCCGGATAGCGGCTCGCCCTGGCCCCGCGCGGAAGGTAGTGTGTGCGAGGCAATGGCGTAACTGCGCCCGGTGCTGTCAAGCAGCAGCGCCGGCTGATTGCTCTTGCCGCGAGCGGCGTACTTGAAGCCGTCGCCGGCTTTGTAACTGAGCGACGTGGGATCGATATCGTGGCCCTTGGCCTGGCGAATCCAGCCCTTGTCAGACAGCACCACGGTGATCGGATCTGAGGTGAGCAGCTCGGTTTCGCTGAAGGCTCTGGCCTCTTCCCGTGCGACGATGGGCGAGCGACGCTCATCACCGAACTCATCCGCAGCCGCCAGCAGTTCTTTCTTGATCAGGGTCTTGAGACGACGCTCACTTTCCAGGGTTTTGGTCAGGGTATCGCGCTCTTTTTCCAGCTCTGCCTGCTCACCGCGGATCTTCACTTCCTCAAGGCGCGCCAGCTGACGCAACTTGGTGTCGAGCACATATTCCGCCTGCACATCGGAAAGCCCGAAGCGCTCCATCAACGCCGCCTTGGGCTCGTCGTGGGTGCGGATGATCTCGATCACTTCGTCGATGTTGAGGAAGGCGATCAGCAAACCATCCAACAGGTGCAGTCGCCTTTCTACTTTGTCGAGGCGGAACTGCAGACGACGGCGAGTGGTGACGGTGCGGAAGCTCAGCCATTCGGACAGGATCTTGTCGAGGGACTTCACCTGCGGGCGACCGTCGATGCCGATCATGTTCATGTTGACCCGGTAGCTCTTCTCCAGGTCGGTAGTGGCAAACAGGTGATTCATTACCTGCTCCAGGTCCACCCGATTGGTCTTGGGCACGATCACCAGGCGCGTGGGGTTTTCATGGTCCGACTCATCCCGCAGGTCGCTGACCATAGGCAGTTTCTTCGCCTGCATCTGTGCGGCAATCTGCTCCAGCACCTTGGAGCCACTGGCCTGATAGGGCAGCGCGGTGATGACGATGTCGCCATCTTCCTTGGTCCACACCGCACGCATTTTGACCGAACCCTTACCTGTCTCGTACAGCTTATGCAGGTCGCCACGCGGGGTAATGATTTCTGCCTCGGTGGGCATATCCGGGCCCTGGATGTACTCGCACAGCTCGCTGACCGTAGCCTTGGGGTTCTCCAAGAGATGTACGGTGGCATCCACCACCTCGCGCAGGTTGTGCGGCGGAATATCCGTGGCCATACCCACGGCAATACCGGTGGTGCCGTTCAGCAGGATATTGGGTACCCGCGCCGGCAGTACCGCCGGTTCGTCCATAGTGCCGTCGAAGTTCGGCTGCCAGTCGACGGTGCCCTGCCCCAGCTCGGACAGCAGTACCTCGGAGTATTTGCCCATGCGGGATTCGGTATAACGCATGGCCGCGAAGGACTTGGGATCGTCCGGGGAGCCCCAGTTGCCCTGGCCGTCCACCAGCGGGTAGCGGTAGCTGAACGGCTGCGCCATCAGCACCATCGCCTCGTACACGGCGCTGTCGCCGTGCGGGTGGTACTTACCAATCACGTCGCCCACGGTACGTGCGGACTTCTTGTATTTGGCGGTGTTCTTCAGCCCCAGCTCGCTCATGGCGTAAACAATGCGGCGCTGAACCGGCTTCAGGCCGTCGCCGATATTGGGCAGGGCGCGGTCGAGGATCACGTACATGGAGTAGTCCAGGTACGCCTTCTCGGTATATTCCGCCAAATGCTGGCGTTCGGATGCTTCGTAGACTGAGGGCTCGGTCATACTGCGAGAGTCTCGTTATTTTGCTCGAAAGAGCCGGATTATGGCGGAGAGGCGCAGCCGGTTCAAAGGGCGACGCGAACCCACCGCACAGCGCACCGCAAATAGGTGGTTTTTTGTACAGAAGTCAGTGGGTTTATGGGCCCCGGCAGGTTACCGCCGGCTCCATCTAATACGCAGCTGTGATAACGTCTCCTGAATCGATAAAAATCCATGGGAGCGGTTATGCCCGCACTGTTTGCCTTCCTGCACCATCTGGCCTTCCTCGCAATGACCGCGGTTCTTACCATGCAACTGGTGCTGCTGGGGCAGCAATTCACATTGCAAAATGCACGCAAGATTCGTATCGCAGATCGGGTACTGGGTGCTTCTGCCACGCTGCTGCTGGTGGTGGGATTTCTGAGGGTATTCGTCTATGAAAAAGGCGCTAGTTATTATCTTCACAACAGCGCCTTCCACGCAAAGCTCACCCTCTTTGCCATCGCCGCCCTGCTCTCTATCTACCCAACCATCCAGTTTCTTCGCTGGGGCAGAACGCTTGCCCAGGGGCAACTTCCAGCGATCAGCGATCGCCAACGGCGCTGGATGCGAATCATCGTGCATACTGAACTGACTGCTATTGTTGCGATGGCGCTTTGCGCTGCGCTCATGGCCAGAGGTATCGGTTACTTCGGATAAACCAGCGGACCGATAAATTGCCAGCACTTTCCCTTCAGCGCGTCAGTATCGGCGCATTGCAAAGTATCGATCTGGAAATCGCGCCGGGGGAAATCGTCTGCCTGTCGGGCGCATCCGGTTCCGGTAAGAGCCGACTACTACGCGCGATTGCCGACCTGGAAATGCATGACGGTGAAGTGCAACTGGGAGACACCGGACAAAGTGAAATGCCAGGTCATCGCTGGCGCGCCGCCGTAATGCTGGTGCCCGCGGAAAGTGCCTGGTGGCATGACACCGTCGGCGAACATTTCGCCGGGGAGCCCGAGCAATACCTGCAGCAACTCGGCCTGAATGCTGACACACTGACATGGCGGGTCGAGCGCCTGTCATCTGGGGAGAAGCAGCGCTTGGCACTGGCACGGGCGCTATCCCGCAAACCGTCCGTCCTCTTACTGGATGAACCCACCGCGAACCTCGACAAGGAAAACACCAGCCGAGTAGAGTCCTGGCTGCGCGATACTATTAGCAAACACCAGCTCCCCACCCTGTGGGTGGCCCACCACGAAGACCAAATTGCGCGCGTGGCGGACCGGCACTTCCATATCGCAGGCTCTCGTATTGAAGGCCGAGAGGTGACGCCATGAACGTCATTGCCCTTACCTGGTGGCAACTGGCACTAGCGGCCGCAATGGTAATAGCCCTGGCCGCCTGCACATTTGCCGCGCGCCTGGGCATTGGCAAAAGCCTGCTGATTTCCGCGGCCCGCACCGCGATACAGCTCACACTGGTGGGGTTGGTGCTGGAAGTATTGTTTTCCGTCAGCAGCCTGCACTGGGTGGCATTGATGGGGCTCGCCATGTTGTTACTCGCCGGGCGCGAAGTAGTTGCACGGCAGAAATATCGCCTGCGCGGAGGTTGGAGTTTTGGCATCGGCACCCTGTCGATGTTTATCTCTGCGTTCGCGGTTACCGTGCTCACCTTGACCGTGGTGATCAACCCTACGCCCTGGTACACGCCACAATACGCAATTCCGCTTCTAGGCATGTTGCTTGGCAATACCATGACCGGCATCGCCTTGGCACTCGACCGCCTGACGGAAAGCGCGCGCCGTTCTCGCGATATCATCGAAAACCGCCTGATGCTCGGGGAGCCCTGGCAACAGGCTTTGGGAGAATTCCGCCGCGAAGCCATGCGCGCGGGCCTGACGCCGATCATCAACGCCATGGCCGCGGCCGGGATTGTCTCGCTGCCAGGTATGATGACCGGCCAGATCCTCGCCGGCACCGCACCGGCGCTGGCGGTGAAGTACCAGATACTGATTATGTTCACCATTGCCGCCGGTACCGGCTTTGGCACCTTTGTGGCAGTGACGATTTGTGCACGCAGATTATTTGACGGACGCGAACGATTGCGACTAGACCGATTACGCAGCGAGGGAAGCGCCTGAATCGGCAACAAGAAAATTACAAGAAGTAGAGAAGATAATAATGAACGATTGCTTGATCATCGGCGGCGGCCACAACGGCCTGGTGTGCGCCTGCTACCTCGCAAAGGCCGGCAAAAAAGTAACCATTCTGGAGCGCAGGGATATCGTCGGCGGTGCCGCGGTTACCGAAGAGTTCCACCCCGGGTTTCGCAACTCTGTCGCCAGCTATACCGTCAGCCTGTTAAATCCCAAGATTATCCAGGACCTGAACCTGCACAAGCACGGCCTTCAAGTGAAGCTGCGCCCGCAGAATAATTTTTTCCCACTCTCCGACAGTGGCAGCCTGTCGTTCCATAAAAATCCGCAGGATACCCTCGCGGAAATTGCGCGCTTCTCGGAAAAAGACGCCGCTGCGCTGCCCGCCTTTTATGAAATGCTGGAAACCGTGGCCGATGTATTGCGAGAAGAACTACTGCGCACACCACCGAATGTCGGCGGCGGTTTCGCGGACCTGATCCGCGCGGGCAGCTTCGGTATGCGCGCCAGAAAGCTCACCATGGCACAGCGCCGCGACACCCTAGACCTGTTCACCAAAAGTGCCACCGATGTGCTGGATGCATGGTTTGAAAACGACCACGTAAAGGCCGCGTTCGCGTTTGATTCCATCGTCGGCAACTACGCCGCCCCGAGTACCCCGGGTTCCGCCTACGTACTTCTGCACCACGTGTTCGGCGAGGTCAACGGTGAGAAAGGGGCCTGGGGTCACGCCATCGGCGGCATGGGTGCGATTACCCAGGCCATGCTAAAAGAAGCCGAACAACTGGGCGTCGAGGTGATTACCGGCGCCGAGGTGGAAGAGGTATTGATCGAAGATGGCCAAGCCAAGGGCGTGCGCCTTATCAATGGTGACACCCACCGCGCGCACAAGGTGATTGCCAACGTGGGCCCGAAACTGCTGTTCGGCAAGTTGATCGACGAACAACATCTGGACCCGGAATTCCAGCGCCGCGTGCGCGGCTTCAAGGTCGGCTCCGGCACCTTCCGCATGAACGTCGCCCTGAAAGAACTACCCGACTTTACCTGCCGCCCCGGCAAGGAACTGCAACCGCACCATCAGTCCGGCATCGTCATCGGTCCGAGCATGCAATATCTGGAACAGGCCTACCTGGATGCCAAGCAGTTCGGCTGGTCGAAAAAGCCGATTGTGGAAATCCTGATCCCGTCGACTGTGGATAACTCGCTGGCACCAGAAGGGCAGCATGTCGCCAGTCTGTTCTGCCAGCAGTTTGCGCCGCAGTTGCCCGATGGCAGAAGCTGGGATGAAGAGCGCGAGCAGGCGGCGGATACCATCATCGATACCGTCACCGAATACGCGCCCAATTTCCGCGATGCCATCATCGCCCGCCAAATTCATTCACCGCTGGACCTGGAGCGCAAGTTCGGACTCATAGGCGGGGATATTTTCCACGGCGCACTGGGGCTGGATCAGCTCTGGAGCAACCGTCCGTTTATGGGGTTCAGTGATTACCGCACGCCCATCAAGGGGCTGTATATCTGCGGCTCCGGCACCCACCCCGGCGGTGGAGTGACCGGCGTGCCAGGGCACAATGCGGCGCGGGAGATTTTGAAGGATTGAGATTTACCCGCTACGGGAAAGTGAACAATGAAACAAGCAGCGGGCACCGATCACGGCGCCTGCTGCGGATACTTTAACGACTTTACCTTCTATAGTTTTTCATTCCTGACCTTGTTGATCAGTCCCCCGGCAATGACTGTCGATACTTCCTCTTCACTCATATCATGCGTAACGTTCAGTGACTTACCATTAGCCAGCTGCACAACAATCTCCCGTCCCGCTTGCAGCTGCTGGGTGATGTTCTCCAAGCCCAGTATGTCTCCCTGGTTCAGGCGCGCGATATCCGAAGGCTTATTGAACAGCAGAGGCACCACGCCGAAGTTGATCAGGTTGCGGCGGGCTATGCGGGCCATGGAGACGGCAATTACTGCTCGCACTCCCAGATAACGGGGAGAAATGGCGGCGTGTTCGCGACTGGAACCCTGGCCGTAATTTTCACCGCCGATCACGAAGCTATTCCCATCCAGATCTTTTGCCCGCGAGTAAAAAGTTTCATCGATACGCGAGAAGGTATAGTGGCTGATGGCAGGAATATTTGAACGCAACGGCAAAATATCGGTTCCCGCAGGAAGAATTTCATCGGTGGACACATTGTTGCCAGTCTTCAATAAAATCGGCCCGTCGATTTTGTCCGGTAAAGGCTCGAAGTCTGGCAATGGCTGAATATTGGGACCTTTTTCAAGCTCTACCGGAATTTCATTACTGGTGTCCTGCGGAGCCAATATAAGTGGGCGCATATCATTGAGTTTTTCCGGCTCGGAAAAGATTGGGTAATCCATATCCATATCGCGGGGATCGGTAATTTTGCCCATCAGCGCACTGGCGGTAGCGGTTTCCGGGCTGCACAGGTAGACCTGGTCTTCCTTGGTGCCGGAACGCCCGGGAAAGTTACGCGGCACGGTACGCAGGCTGATGCGTCCACTGGCAGGGGCTTGCCCCATGCCAATACAGCCGTTACAGCCGGTCTGGTGCAGCCGCGCCCCGGCCTGCAGCAGGGTGTTCAGGTCGCCACTGCGGCTCAGTTCTTCCAGTAGCTGGCGGCTGCTGGGGTTGATATCCAGGGATATTTCTTGCGGCAAATGCCTTCCCGCCACCATTTTTGCGGGCACCGCAAAGTCTCGCAGCCCCGGGTTGGCGGAGGAACCGATGTAGCTCTGGTAAATAGACTTGCCCGCCACCTCGCGTACGGTCACCACTTTTCCCGGGCTGGATGGGCAGGCAATCAGTGGCTCCAGGGTAGAGAGATCGATACTGTCGTGGGCATCGTAACTGGCGCCCGTCTCCGCCTGCATCGGGACAAAATCTTTTTCCCGGCCCTGCTGCCGGAGAAAAGCCCGCAGATTGTCATCCGCGGGGAAGACACTGGCGGTAGCCCCCATCTCCTGGCCCATATTCGCAATTACGTGGCGATCCATCGCCGTGAGATTGGCGAGGCCGGAACCATAATATTCAAAGATTTTGTTCACGCCGCCTTTGACATCGTAGCGGCGCAGCATTTCAAGAATCACATCCTTGGCACTGACCCACGGCGGCAGCTTGCCGGTCACTTCCACCCCAACCACTTCCGGCATGGTCAGCGAAAAGGGCAACCCGGCCATGGCCAACGCGACCTGCAGGCCGCCAGCCCCCATTGCCAGCATCCCCATGGAGCCAGCAGCGCAGGTGTGGCTGTCAGAGCCCAGCAGGGTTTTGCCCGGAATGCCAAAACAGGCCATGTGCACGGCGTGGCTAATGCCATTGCCCGGGCGGGAAAACCAGATGCCCCATTTTCGGCTGGCACTTTGCAGAAACAGGTGATCGTCGGCGTTTTTGAAATCTGCCTGAATCAGGTTGTGATCCACATACTGGGCGGAGACCTCGGTCTTGACGCGCGGCAACCCCAACGCTTCGAATTCCAGCATCACCATGGTACCCGTAGCGTCCTGGCACAGCGTCTGGTCAATCTTGAGCTGCACTGCCTCACCGGGTTTCATGTTGCCACTGACAAGGTGTTGCTCGATCAACTGGTGGGCGAGGTTTTTGGCCATAACGATATTCTCCGGATCATCATTCAGTGCAAACCGACAACGCCCTGTCGCCAAGTGACATCAGTTGGAAAACTCCACCCGCGGCGCGCCGGAATCGGTTCCGATATAGTCCGGTGCACACTGGATGAAATCTTCCTGGTCGAGACCGGCTTCAATCAAAAATTTTTGCACATGGCGGCTGCGACGATTGGCCAGGTGCAATAATTCCTCGCGCAATCCCCTCGGGGGATCGCGATAGAAATCCTCTCGAGTATTCCTGGCCACTGCGCGCATGGCGCCGACTTCGTGGGGGAACATCATTTCCAGGTCCTGCGCGGTTGCCACACCGCAAATACCCGGGCGGGCTTTGGGGTTGTCGCGCAGTTTTTCGATCATCTCACTCAGGTCGGCCTCGGCCCTCGCGCTCAGCACGTCGCTGCCCGGGGTAAATTCCAGCTCGGAAAAGCTGACTGCACGAAAGCGCGCCCAGGCCAGTTTTGCCAGGCTATAGAGGCCGACCGGGGTGAAGTAAGCGAACAGTGCTTCAAGAATGGCACGCTGCAAAAGGTCACTGAAAATAAAGCTGAAGGAAAACTTGGGATCGTAGAGTTCACCGGTGACGGGCATTTTGAAACGCACATCGCCGTTGCCGTCTTTCATCAATGCCAGTGCCAGGCTCAGGGGAATGATGCTTTTCTTGACCTTGAGATGATCGGAGTCCCGAACCCGGCGCACCTTGATTTTCTCCAGTTTCATTTTGGCCAGTGCATCTACCTGGTTGTCTTTTACCTGAACATTGACCTCGGCATCCAGCTGCCCCTGCAAAATCTTGTAACCCAATAGTGCAGCGAAGTACGGGGTTGTGGGAATCAGGTTGGCACCTTCCACATAGCCCAGTATGCCCGCATCCCAATGGCTGTTTTCGAGCAAATTGATCTGTCCTGCGAGATGCATTTCGCTAAACCCTCCGGGGCGGGCGTTGAAGACCACCAGCGCGGGCGGGTCTTCATGGTAGTTACTCGCCCCTTGCAGCAGCAGATTGATACGGCGGATCGGGACTTTTGCTTCGTAGTCTCCGGTATTGTCCATCCACAGGAAGCGTCCGCGATCGACATAGACCTGACGGATGCGATATTTAAACCGGTTGGCTTCGCGCGCAATATCACCGCGCCGATACTGATACTGCGCCAACTCCGGGGTTTCACTGCGAAAACGTTCCCAGGCCCCCAGATCACCTTCTATGCCGCGCGCAAGAATACTGCGGGGCTTGATCAGGTCGATGGTATCGATATCCAGTGCTTTGCTGGCGGGGTCATAATTAAACTGGCTCAGCTGCAGGGACTCCACTTCCGTGTTCCACTGGTGATTGACGAAGTCCTGAGCGCGTTCGCTGCGGCGAAACAGTTTGCTGTTGGCGATGTCCAGCCATAGCAGGCGGACTTTGTCCCGCGCGACCGCCAGCTCCCGCGCTTCGATCAGTTCGCTCTCGAGCAATTGATCTCCCCCCGCATCCAGCACCATCAACTGGCGCAGTGTTGCCTGCGTCAGATCCAGTTGCCGCTGTTCGAAACTGAACTGACCCGTCGTCAGGATTTCAGCGAGATTGATACAGTGATTGATGCCGTTGATATAGCCCTTGGGAATACAGCTACTGACATTGTGTATTTGCAGGTTTTTACTCAGCAACTGGCGGCTGCCGAAACCCAGTAACTCTGCCTGCAGGCTTTCGATATGTAACAGCTGCGCCGGCAGGCCCGCCGGGTAATCCTGCTGGGTAACCTGTACGCCCTCAACTCGAATGTTGTTGAAGAGCCGCTGGGATGCGCCGCTACCAAAACTGCCCAGGCGAATTTTATGCTCGCTCGCTACCGTGACCCGCCCCACCCGGTAACAGGGTGAAAAAGCCTTTTCCGCCAGGGTAAAGGAACTCATGCAACCGCTGAGGCCACTTAAGCTTCCCTGCTGTAACGCCATTGCATCACTTGAAAATACCAGGCCGTTGACCGCCAGGTGACTGAAGCCAATACGCTGGCGCTCTCCCTGGCGGAAGAGAAAGTCCGCCACCGCAATCTGACCGTTTGCCCGCAATTCCTCCCCTGCGGCCAGGCGCTGGCGACCGGTGATATGCAACTGTGAAAATGAAATACAGCGTGCTTGTTGGTCATCGACACCGGCAGCGCTTGGCAGGCAGCCGGCAAAGTCCACCGCATTCAACTCCTCCACCTGCACGCGCGCGCCGCCGGGCCATTCCAGGGATTGCCACTGCAGCTGCGCCAACTGCAGCGCAGGTGCCTGCCCTTCGGCAGGCACCAATCTGAGATCACTGGCGCTCAGCGGACCCAGTACAAGACGGTTCAGGGTTTTATTCTCGGAAGCGGCTGCGGTACGCCCCAGGGGAATCAGGTTGTCGCCACTCAGGTGCACATTGCCGGAGGAAATACAGCCACCCCAGCGACCGCTGGCGTCCCCCCGCTGGCGGGCAGCCGCCAGCCACTCCTGCAGGCCACAACCGTGAATACTGCTCAGCTGAATATTGTGCAGATTAAACTGTACCGGTGGCTGCCCTGTGCCGCGGGACTGCAGCATGCCCAGCGTTTCAATCTGCAAAGGGCCCAGTTGCAGTTGTGGTGCCGCTTCGAGTTCCCGGTGCAGGGCGAGGGACTGAAGCACCAGGCCATTACCCACGGATTGCAAATCGCTACCGCGGACGCAACGCGGCAGCCGTTGCTGCGGGCTTCCGGGGCTCGGCCAGCAAAAATCCAGCTGCGCGGCTTGCAGGTCCTGTAACTGCCAGTTCGTCCGGGCGCCGGCATTGCGCGGTAAATTCACCCGCAACGACACGCTGGCGAGCTGTGAAATTTCCGCCGTGACGTCGGTACTTTTACCGGTGAGGGAAAAGTGCTGCAGCGCCAGGTCCTTGAGGTCTGCATGAAATCGGTTGTGGTCGTAATCCAGGGAAAACTGTTCACCGGTGTGCAATTTATCGAGATCCACACAACGCGCCGGGGACAGACAGAACGCGGCCTTGTCCAGCGACGCGCCGGGAATATCCAGTTGCATACGAGCAGAGGATGACGGCGAGGCCGCCGACTGGATTCGAAGCGCCGCCTTCGGCAGTTGCAACTTCGACAGCTCCAGCAGGGGCTGCTTATCTGCCCCCTGGATATCCGCCTGCGCCAGCTGCAGATCCGCCGCGGTAAACACCAGCCGAAAATGTCCGCCGCTGCCCCTGTTGGCCGAATGAGTCGCCACATCAGCGGCCGTATCTCTATCACCAGCCGTGTTGTCTTCCGCAACGGTTGCAACACTGCGCTTGCGGTCGATCGCCAGATTCAGCGGCTGCTTCTGCTGCAGTTCGCGGATCGCAAAACACTCTGGACGACGTTTTCCCGCACCGCTTGCGAGCAATGCCTGCCAGGTGATCGGCAGGCAGCCATCGAGGCGATCGAGAGAAAGTGAAGACAGTTCCAGCTCCATTTCGCGCGCCGCAATCATGTCTCCGATTGCCCGCCCCGCGGAGCCACCCTGTTCCGCACCACCGGGTGACGCCAATAAATCTTCGCCGGCGTGCTCGGCCAGCGATTGTGTCCCGTCTTGTGGCAACTGACCTTTTTCAGCGCCATCATCCGCCGGATCTGAGCCCGACGCCGCCTGACCAGCGCCCCCCGGCCACCAGAATGCATCGTCCGTCGCGAAGTATTCCCCGGCGCGCAGCTGCTGGCTGCGCAATCGGAAAAAGCCAACGCCGGTGTGTAGCTGATTAACGAGCAGTCCCGTCTGCTGCGCCGGATCAGCACTGAGATGATCGGAAAGCAGCAGGCTTTCCAGCCCCAATTCACCGAGGATCAGGTAAGGTGAATCTTCCAGTGCCAGGATGAAGTCGCCCTTCGCACCCAGCCCCTGGACACTGGTACAAAGTGGTGAAAGCCGCAGCGGCGTTAACCCCTCCGGGACACAGCCCCGCAATTGCTGCAACGCAATGTCTTCCACCAGGTAGCGCTGATCCGTGGGGGAGATTTCCATCCTCGCCCAGTTCAACTGCGTCAACTCGATGCCATTTTGCGGCGCCGGTTTGCCGGTACTCGCAAGGCCCCGCGCTTTGCCGGTGTTCAGGCGCAATTTCGCCAGTTGCACCGGCCCACTTTGCAAACCCCAGGTCTGGGGCAGTGCATCACCGCGTGCGACTTTGCGCGCAAATTGCAGGGTCAGGTTTTCCGGCACCTGTAGCCGGGAGAGAAATACGCAGTGATCCTCCCGCCCCCACAATTGTCCCGGAACACACCCAGAGGCACCATCGAGACTCAATTGCTGCAAGCGCAAACGGCGACTTTGGTTGCGGTACTGCAAGGCACCAAGGCGCAGGTTATTGCTGGTCAGCGGCTTTTCCAGCGGGGTGTTGGCATCGAGGTCGACAACCGAGCCCTGCACCAGACTGGCTTCGGTCAGGTCCACCGCCAGCCCCTGTTCCCAGCCAATCGCGGTCGTTTGCGGCAGTCGGAGGCTGCCGGCCCGGATGCAATAGTGGTGAGCGGCGGGTTTTTCCGGGCCAGTGCGCAGGCGGTTGGGACACCAGGAAAATCCGCTGCTGCCGGCACTCTGCCACTGCAGGGTCTTTGATTCCCGCAGGTAGTCAAAACCGTTGAGTGCGATCGTTTCGGCGTGCCAGTTGGGGTGGCGGCGATTACGATAACGCAGGCGCACTTCCTGCCCCTCGACCCGGCGCCAGGCTATTTCGGCTCCTTTGCCAAAGGAAAACAACGCGGGGCCCTTCACCTGCAGGCGGCGCGCAGTTGCACAATGGCCGGTGATTCGCCTCAGTCCCGGCACGGCCTGCGCCCAGCGGTCTGGCGGGCAAGCGGCAAACTTGCGGGTAAACACTTCTGCGGTGGTAAGCGCATTGCCCGGACGCGCAAACTGGATTTTCCCGGTCTTCAATCGAACCAGTGCAATGGTGGGGTTTTCTTCCGGCGACTTGCGCATATCGCCTTCGCCCGTTTCCTGGGTTTTTCTCGCCAGCCCCGACGGATAGGACTGGCCGGGTAATTCATCCCAGGCCAGCATGTTTTCCAGCAAAAAATCATCGGCTCCGATGGAAAACTGCAGCGGCTCCTGCTTTTCCCGGAATCCGGCGACGAAAAAATCCTCCATCGCCAGTGCACCAATGCGTGCGCAACTCGGACTTTTCCATTGTGGTTTGTGCTGGTAACACACCACCGCGTCGCGCAACTTGGCGCCGGCGAGATCCACACGCCAGTTCTTCGGCTTCTTCGGCCCTTCCCCCAAATGCCAGCCACCGATTTCCCAGATCCGGCCGCGTTCGCCGGGCTCCGATTCCAGGTCCAGGTACACACCTTCGAGTACCGTTTCCTTGACGTGGATTTTTCCCTGGAGCAGTTTCCACCAGCTTAGCCCCAGGGTTGCCTCGCGGACGCTGAACCCCCGCTCGAACGCATTGCGCACCTGCACCCCGCGCAAATGTGCGCGCAGGCGTGGCAAGGAAACATTCACATGGGCGACCTGCGCTTCCAGACCGCGCTCCTGCAGCCAGCGCTGAACAGCGCCGGGCAGAACCAGGGACACGAAGATGTTCAATCCGCCAATAAACAACAGGAAGAACATCAGCAGCCACAGCAGGCGGCGTATTCCTCTGGATTGGGCAGGATCTGTAGCGGGCGAAGTAGACATCAAAGCTCGGCGCACTGGGAATTTCGCGCAGTGACAGCGGTCTATGGCAGAAGACCGAACTGCGCGCTTTCTACATTAAAGACCAGCGGGCGTTGGCCAGATGTCGCCAGCAACCTCTTATGAATATTTTTACGGGTCTTTTCTTACTGTCCCCATCCGAGCGCACTAATTCCGGCGCCACATGCCTCCAAACTGTGCGCCGAATCCGTGCTAATCGGTCGCACGCCGTTACACTGTATATATTTCGATCAAAAGAAGACTTTCCCGGCAACCCAGATCGAAACCGTCATATCCATACACACATAGCGAACCATTTATCAGGCATCAGGTAGACGACCATGCAGGAGCATCCTCACTATCAGGACATAGTGCTGATTGGCGGCGGCCACAGCCACGCCATGGTGCTGCAGATGTGGGCAAAGAATCCGCTGCCTGGCGCGCGCCTGACACTGGTATCTCCCCAGGTACAGAGTGCCTATTCCGGCATGCTGCCGGGTATGGTGGCGGGCCATTACAGCTACAGTGATATTCACATTGACCTGCCGCGCCTGTGTCGCGCCGCCGGCGCCCGTTTTATCCAAGCCTGCGCCCACCATATTGATCTCGCGAGCAAGAAAGTGTCGCTGCTCGGGCGCCCGGACCTGGACTTTGACCTGCTCTCACTGGATGTAGGAGCCACGCCCTGCCGGCATATTCCCGGATCGGAACTTGCCATTCCGGTCAAACCCATCGGCCACTTTCATCGCTACTGGCAACAACTGAAACAACAGGTACACCGCGAACACCTGCCCCTGCGGCTCGGCGTGGTCGGTGGTGGCGTCGGCGGTTGTGAACTGGCCATGGCCATGGCCTGGGCTTTAGAGGAACAGCTGTACAGTGGCCGGGTGGAAATGCACCTGATCCAGGCGGGCAACAAGTTGCCCCAGGAGTACCCACTGCTCGCCCGCAGGCTGGCAGCACGGGAATTAAGCCGCCTGAAGGTGCAGGTGCACCGCAACTGGCGTGTCACTGAAATCACCCCTCAGGGTGTGCACAGTGATGAGGGGAAATTCCTGCCGGTCGACAAGGTGATGCTGTGCACCGAAGCGGCGGCGCCCCCGTGGCTGGCGCAGTCCGGGCTGGCGCTGGATGATGCGGGATTTGTGCTGATCGACGAATATCTGCGGGCACCGGATCACCCGCATATTTTTGCCGTAGGCGACGTCGCCAGCCTGACCCACAATCCGCAGCCAAAAGCCGGAACCTTCGCCCTGCGACAGGGCCCCGCCCTGTATCGCAACCTGCGCGCCACACTGTTACAGCAGCCCCTCAAGCCCTACCGCCCGCAGCGAAATTTTCTCAGCCTGCTGACCTGTGGCAGCCAGAGAGCCATCGCTTCGCGCAACGGCTTTGCCGCTGCCGGCCAATCCCTGTGGCACTGGAAAGACCATATCGATCGCAGCTTTATGCGTCGCTTTGCCGAACTGCCGGTAACCGGGCAAGCGCATCGCACCGCGCCCAATCACCCCGGCCCCCTGGGATCACTGCTCGGGCGCAATCCGCAAATTCTGGAGCAGCGCGACAATATCTCGCTCGCGAAAATTCGCTCCAATGGCAGCGGCGCGAAAGTGGCGGCCGACATTCTCGGAAATGCACTGGCGAAACTGCCGCCCCAGCAGTCGCCTGGCCTGTTGCACGGTGCCGGCGACGACGCCGCGGTGCTGAAACTGCCGGCCGGGAAATTACTGGTACAGAGCTCTGACCAATTGCGCGCGCCGGTGGCAGACCCCTGGCTGTTTGGACGCCTGGCGACTTTGCATTCGCTGTCGGATTTGTTTGCCATGCACGCACAGCCGGTTTCCGCGCAGACGCTCGTCACGCTGCCGCTGGCCGCAGCAGAAATTGCCGGTCGCGACCTGCAGCAACTGCTGGACGGCGCGGTGCGCGAATTGAACCAGCACAACTGCGTTCTCAGTGGCGGCCACACCTCCGAAGGCGCAGAGCTGCAGCTGGGGCTCACCGTTAACGGCATCGCCGATCACCAGCAGCTGCTCAACAAAACCGACCTGCGCGCCGGCGACTGCCTGATCCTGACCAAACCCCTGGGCATTGGCACCCTGTTTGCCGCCGAAGGGCTCGGCAAAGCCAAGGGGCGCTGGCTGCAACAGGCGCTTGAAGTCATGCTGCAGAGTAATGCGACCGCTGCGGAAATTTTTGCGCGCAACGGCGCCAATGCGCTCACTGACGTTACCGGTTTCGGCCTTCTCGGCCATTTGCTGGAAATGCTGCAGTGGCAGCCCAGTGTCATCAATCCCACACCGCCGGTTGCCGCCACCAGCAGTACCGGCGGCCAGTACCAAACGCAACTGGGTGCCAGCCTGTTTGCCGACGCACTGCCATTGTTACCCGGCGCCACTTACTGTGCGGAACGCGGCCTTGTTTCCAGCCTGCACCAGCACAATGCCCGGGCCTATGCGGCACTGCAGAACCCTGCTGCCTGGCAAGCCGACCCGCACCTGCCACTGCTGGTAGACCCGCAGACCTGTGGCGGCTTGCTGGCCTCGGTACCCGCGGATTTTGCAGAGGACTGCATCACCGCACTGCACGCCGCTGGCTGCCGCCACGCCGCCATTATCGGCTTTGTGGACGAATTGCCCGCGAACCGCGACCAGTTGTCGTTTGCCTCACCGGCTCTTCAGCTGGCGCCACAGCCGGTCTACCTGGCGAAAAGCGGCGACTGGAAACGGATGGCCCTGCGCTATACCGAGATGATTTCCTGAGCGGGCACCGCCGCTATCGCCACCCACGATCCGAGCCGCGCTCCGAGCCGCGATCCAGGCCGCACTTCAGGCCGTGATAATTTCTACTGAAACCATTCTCCGATTGCCAAACAACGCTTTGGCAGCAATACTGCCGGGTAAAATCGATCCCGCAGAAAGTCGATAACGAAAGTACAAGAACAAAAGTACAGGGTCATCACAGAGCGCGCCGCCACCGGCAGGCGCGGAGAGCACAATATTTTTTAGCTCTACAGGAAACTCTGTCATGCAGAAAATCGTCATAATCGGCGGTGGTGCCGGTGGTTTACAGCTGGCTACCAGCCTCGGCCGTCATTTCTCCTTCAACCGCTTCCATCGCCGCAACAAGTCCCCGCTTGCGGAGATCACCCTGGTCGACAAAAACCGCACCCATATCTGGAAACCCCTGCTGCACCAGGTCGCCACAGGTGCACTGGATTCCAGCCTGGATGCGCTCAACTATCAGGTGCATGCCCGTGCCAACGGCTTTCACTTCGAACTGGGAAGCCTGCAGGGATTAAACCGGGAAGAAAAAACCATTCAGCTCGCCGAGGTACGCGGGGAAGATGGCACACCGCTGGTACCCGCGCGCGAACTTGAATACGACTACCTGGTGTTCGCCCTCGGCAGCCAGAGTAACGATTTCAATACCCCCGGGGTGCGCGCCAACTGCCAGTTCCTGGACAGCGCGGAACAGGCGCAGAAATTCCACACCAAGCTGCTTGATCAGTTCCTGCAGCTGGAAAACCGGGTCACCGAGGAAGTGCACATCGCTATCGTCGGCGGCGGTGCCACCGGGGTGGAACTGGCCGCGGAGCTGGTGGATGCCGTACACGAAATGGGGCACTACGGGCGCATCAAAAACGGCGACCTCAAGGTCACCCTGATCGAAGCCGGCCCACACCTGCTACCGGCGCTGCCACCGCGCCTCGGCAACAGCTCGGAAAAGGAACTCACCAATCTAGGCGTTCGGGTGCTCACCGGCACCCAGGTCGCGGAAGCGACCAGCAACGGTTTTGTCACCAAAGACGGTGAGGAAATTCCCGCGGCCATTCGCGTGTGGGCGGCGGGGGTAAAGGCACCGGATTTTCTGCAGCAAATGGATGGGCTTGTACTCAATCGCCAGAACCAGATCGAGGTGGAAGCCACCTTGCGCTCGAAAACGGACCCCAGCATTTTTGCCTTGGGAGACTGCGCCGGCTGTATCGACTCCGCAGATCACAAAGTGCCTCCGCGGGCCCAGTCTGCGCAGCAGATGGCCAAGACCGCTCGCGACAACCTGATCGCCCTGGTGGAAAACCCCGCTGCAGAACTCCAAGGCTTTACCTACAAAGACCGGGGATCACTGGTGTCGCTGTCCAAGTTCGATGCGGTGGGCAGCCTGATGGGCGGACTCGTCAAAGGCAGCCTCACCATCGAGGGACGGCTCGCAGGGCTCGCCTATCGCTCGCTATACCGTATGCATCTGGCGGCACTGCACGGCTGGCCAAAAGCGATGCTGCTGTACCTGATCGGGCAGGCCAACCGCTTTGTGAAGCCCCGCCTGAAAATGCACTGATCCACTCTGCGCCACGGTTACATTGCGCTAGAAAAAAGAGGCCCATCGGGCCTCTTTTCTTTTTCTGCATATTACGCCTTAAGCGTACTTTACCCGTCGATCAATCGGCACAGGCAATAACGCCACCACCGAACGACACAGCCATACAGCTGCTTGCTACAAGCGCGACAGGCGATCCCGAATACTTGTAGTGATCAATAAGGTGGCGCAGCCCATCGTCGGTTGGCTGGTAATCCCAGCGGGTGATCACCGGCGTGTTTACCGTGTAAGTGCTTCCGTGGCTTTCGGTACGTCGGGTCAGCATTTCCCCATGAACACCATAGGTGCGTCGCTCACTGTAATCCGTACCGCTTGTACCATCACTGTGATGTGAGGAGTTCTCTTGCAACACTAACTGCCCGCGACTGTTGTAACTATATTCGGTGGTGTAAGTAGTCTCGGGGTTGCCATCCAGATCGCGATCAAAGCGTGACTCCAACCCCGTGAGGTTGCCGCTATTGTCGTAGCGGTAAAGCATGGTATGGCGAGACTCGATGCTGCCATCCGCGTAACGGTCAGACTCTTTGATTTCCTCAACCAGAAAGCCGCGATTGTCATAGCGTCTGCGAGTAGTCAATTCGCTGTCCACTATCCCATCGGCCTGCCCATCAGCACGTTGCACCTCCAGAATCAGTCGGTCGCTACTGTCGTACATATACGCCGACTCGGTGCGTGTATCGATCACGCCATCGGCACCGGTGCTGCCGCCATCGATGGTATGTAGCGAGGAGGATCTCAGCCCAGCGGAGGAATACTGATACTCAATGCGCTGGTGCAACTCGAGATCAGTATTGCCATCGGTATTATTTTTCCGCTCTATGTCACGCACCAGGCCATTGCCGGTAAAGCGGCTGACCGTAAGGTCCCGGCGTAGCAGTGTGCCTTCGGCATCCTTCCGTTCGTACTCCAGACGAATTTGATTGCCGCCACTATCGTACTGATACAGCGAAACTGAGCGCGCATTCACCTCGGGATCGCCGGTTTCGTGTGACTGCTCAAGTAGCAACCCGCTGCTGTCGTAACGATAGTGGTAGGAAAACCGGGAGTCCGCCAGACCATCGCTGTCGGTATCGTGTTCGGACTGCTGTTGCAGCACGCGCGCCTCATCATCGTAGCGGTAGGATACGACCTGACGCCAGGTCTGGCCATTGCCGGGGATCTGCATACGCTGCACTGTTTCCGGCAAGCCAAAATCGTTGTACTTGGTCTCGGTTTCGTGCTCCACGCTACCGTCCTCCCCGGAATCCACCGACTCCTTTACCGGCAGCTGCGCCTTCACTTTCAGGCCGAGGCTGTCGTATAGAAAGACCAGCGGTGCCGCCAAGGAGGGCTCATAGTCGATATCGAATGCGGTGCGGAGGGTGGTCAGCGCAGTCAGGTTGCGCTGCTGTGGGAAGAGGTAAAGATCGGACTCGAAACTGACCTGGTAATCCGCCAGTTCAGCGTGCCAGCCGTCAAGATTGATCCCATTATCCAGATCGCGATCACGATCCAGAGTCGCCAATAAGCGTATTCTGTTGCCCACCCGATCCAGGTCTGTGACACGCGCGCGATTGCCCAGATCAGCCCTGAGCACGGCTTCGTCGACCACCGGCTGGGCACCCACCAAATCAAACAGGTCCAGGGTCGGCTCGCCGCGGGCCGAACCCAGCTCAATGCCACCGAGGGCAAAACGTACGCTTTCTCCGTCGCGGTAGCGGAAAACGCCACCTGCGTCGATCAAGCCGGAGAAACTGGGGGTTTCGTAAAACAGGCCGTTGATTTGACCGCCGTTGAACACTCCCTCGGTTTCCTCACCCGTGCCGCCGCTCCCGGAGCTGCTACCCGAGCCACTGCTGGAACTTGAGCTACTACTGCCACCAGAATCCGTAGATCCAGACCCGCCTGAACCACAGCCGCACAGTAACAAGCAACAGACCACCGAAATACCACAACACAATCGGCGGCAGAATTCTGCCGAGCACAGCATCGTCACAGATGTCTCCTTATTATTCTGTCGATTTCATTCCATCGAAAAATGGCCGCTTTAAATCTATCCGGCACCGAGCAGCACACCGGGATTATTGATAGCAACGCCGATGGGCAATGTAAAGAATGGGCCCATAGCATTGAACGATCTGGAATAGATTGGGCTTCAATACAATAAATAACCCGCCAACTCTCTATTAAAGTGAGCAAGCGGGAAGAGCCGGTGTATTCGTGTTATTTTGCACCCCGAAATCCAGGACGAAATAAACGCCCCGCCACAATGAAGCATTGCCATCACATCCTGATCGCCTCAGGCCTGCTGATCTTTACCAACAGCCTGAGCACTGCCGCCACCTCGCCTGACGACGACCAGCTGGAACAGCTGACGGTCACCGGTACCCGTGAGCTGCGCCCAAGTCGCGAGCTGGCAGAATCTCTCTCGGTGGTGGACCAGGAAACCCTGCAGTCTGCCGCGCCCATCCATCCCAATCAGGCGTTGTCCACAGTGCCCGGTGCATTCGTCAGTCGCGGCAACGGCCAGGAAAGCCTGATTGCCCTGCGCTCACCGGTACTGACCGGTGCCGGCAGCTGTGGTGCTTTTGCCATTACCCAGGATGGGGTTCCCGTGCGCGGCACCGGCTTCTGTAACGTCAACCAACTGTTCGATACCGCATTTGAACTGGGCGGGCGCATTGAGGTGTTGCGCGGGCCGGGCACGGTGCTCTACGGCTCCGATGCCCAACACGGTGTGATCAACGTGCTTAGTGAAGCGCCGGCGCATGGGCAGGAGTCCAGCGCACTGATCGAGGGAGGCGCCAACGACTATCAGCGGATAAAACTGCAGCACAGTCGTGGTGATACAGAGGGAGGTTTCCGCATCGGCTTCAGTGGTAGCCGCGACGGCGGTTACAAACACGACGCTGGATATGATCAGCAAAAACTGCAACTGCGTAATGACAGTGATTGGCGAGACTGGTCAATGCAAACGCAAGTCAATGTTGCCAATCTGAACCAGGAAACCGCGGGCTACGTCACGGGAAAAGACGCCTACAAAGACAAAGATCGCAAACGGGAGAACCCGAACCCGGAAGCCTTTCGCGAAAGCCAGTCCGCACGCATCCAGGTGCAACTGGCGCGCACGCTGGACAATGGCAACCACCTGCAGATCACACCCTACGTCCGCCACACGGACATGGAATTTCTGATGCATTTTCTGCCGGGCACCCCGCTGGAGGAAAATGGCCAGCAGGGGTTGGGCGTGCAGAGCGCCTATCGCCACACGGTGAATCGCCATCTGGAATTGACCAGCGGTATTGATCTGGAATACACCGATGCATGGCTCCGGCAGACTCAGGATGGCGGCTTCTCGGTTTTTCCTGAGGGCAAACACTATGATTATTCGGTTACCGCGGCCGTCGCCGCGTTATTCAGTCACGCGGAACTGAACGTCAACGAGAGCACTACTGCAACACTGGGCGCCCGCACAGAATACCTGCACTATCAGTACAACAACCACATGATCGGCGGTGATACCAAAGACAATGGTGAAGTGTGTAGCAACACCTTTACCGGTGCCACCGGTTGCCGCTATTCACGCCCGCACGATCGCAGCGATGGTTTTTCCAACCTGTCCGTCAACGCCAGCCTGCTCCATCACTTCAATGAAACGTTCACCGCTACCCTGCGCATTGCCCATGGCTTTCGCGCACCGCAATCCACCGAGCTGTACCGGCTGCAAAATGGCCAGACACAGGCAGACCTGGATTCCGAGGAAATTGACAGTTTCGAGTTAGGGTTTCGAGGCAGTAACGGTATCGGTAACGGTAATAGCACCGCGCTAGACTACAGCCTCACAGGTTTTTATATGGAGAAGTCCAATGTCGTATTTCAGTCTTCCGAGCGGCTCAATTTAAATGGTGGGGAAAGCCGGCACTATGGGCTGGAATACGCACTGGGTTGGGCACTGACCGACAAGCTGTCATTGAACCTGGCCGGCACTTTTGCCCGCCACCTCTACACCAGCAATGTCAGCGAGCCGGGTTCCGGACTGATTCTGAGCGACGGCAATGATATTGATACCGCACCGCGCCAGATGCACGCTGCTACCGTCAATTTCAGTCCGATGGATGGCACCCGATTGGCATTGCAGTGGCAGTCTATGGGCAGCTACTTCACGGATATCGAAAATGTGCATCGCTATGCCGGGCACGACCTGCTACACCTTCGGCTACTGCAGTCCCTGCGCAGCGACCTGACCCTGGGGCTGCGGATCGAAAACCTGACCAATACCGACTACGCAGAGCGCGCGGATTTTTCAAGCCTCGGTGGTGGCGACCGCTACTTTATCGGTGAGCCGCGCAGTATTTACGGCGATATCCGCTTTAATTTCTGAGCGAGTCCATACCCGGCAGAAGACGCCGTTCTCCGTCAAGGCCTGATGACCGTGGGCCCACCGAGATTAACGCCCGGGGCTTTCCAGAATTCATCCCAGTACAATTGCCATTGCTGGGGCCAGCTCAGGGCGCACAGGGTACCGTCCTCGGCGAAACGGTAATTCCAGCAAGGCAGGTTCAGGTCCAGCGTACCCACTTCGGTGTACATGGGCTGACGGTAACGGAAGTGGTCAATCAGATAGCGCAGGCCATCATCGATTTCCAGATAACGCCAGCGCAGCCTCAAGGGTGTATTACTGATACCGGTCAATCCTTCCCCTTCCCGATACCAGTTTTCCAGTTGCCCGCGTGATCCATACACCCGGGTGATGGTTATCACGCTCTGTTGCTCGTCATTACCGTTGAACGTGGTGATTTCGGTTTCCCGCAACTGCCCGCGCGTGTTGTAACGGTATTCGGTCAGCGACCTGCCCTCGAGAATGTCATCACCATTTTCGTCCAGCGACATTTCAACCCGAATAAGGTTGTCATCGCTGTTGTAGCGGTATTCAAAAGTGCGCCGGAAGTCCGCGGTGCCGTCCAGGTTGACATCAGACTCCCACACTTCTTCGCGCAACTGACCATTGCTCAGGTAGGCAAATTGATAGATATTTTCACGGTCGACAATGTCGTCACCATTGTCGTCAAAGCGCAGGGTTTGCCTCAGTAAACGCTCGCTGCTGCTGTAGCGGTAAGTGGCCTCCATTCGCTCATCAACCACCTCGTCTATGGCGATGCTTACCCCATCATCCAACTCATCCAACTGCTCCACCAACAAACCGGCGGAGTTGTAGAAAAATTCGAAACGCCGACGGCGCTCCAGCAAACCATTGCCATTAAGATCCGATTCTTCCAGTCGGACAATCAGCAGGCCATCGTCGTCGTACCGGTTTTCGATGCGGAAAAAGCGATCGTAGATCTCATCCACATTGATATCCTGGCGGTAGCGAAACTGGGTTTTATTTCCGCCCTTGTCATAATTGAAACGATAATTCCGCCGCTCACTCAGTAATGGCTGGCCGTCTTCCTCAATAACTTCTACCAGGAAACCATTGTCATTGAAGAAACGCTCTGAACGATAGAAAAAATCGATGGTTTCATCTTCGTTGGTATCGGTTTCCCGCAGCATGAAAACAGGGCGCGCCACGCTGTCGTAGTCGTAAAGCAACCGCTCCCGCCAGGTATTGGCGGTGTCCGGCAGAAAGGTAAGGCGAATATCCTCCGGCAACCCGAAATCGTTATACACCCAGCGCACTTCCTGCTCGATGGTATTGTTATCGTCGAAATCACGGGTTTCGCGCACTGGCACCAGCGTGGGCACAAGAATACCAAGGACGTCATAGAGATAAACCAGCGGTTCCTCCAAGGGCACCCAGTAATCGATATCAAAGGCGGTTTTTATCGCAGGCAGAGAATCCAGGCCGCGGCGGAAAGGAAAGGCGTAGAGATCGTAGGCGAGGTCCAAACGGTAATCGGCGAGATCCGTATCCCAGTCGCTGAGGTCTATGCCGTTTTCCAGGTCCCGATCCCGATCCAGGGTCAGAAACAGCAGCATCATATTCGACACCAGATCCAGGACATCCGCCCGCTGGTGATTTTCCAGCGCGGTGCGCAGAGCGGCCTCTTCGGTAAAGGGCACCGCATCCACCAGATCAAAGGGATTCAGTTCCGGCGCTCCCGTTGCCGAACCGAGCGCAATACCGCCGAGGGAAAAGAACACCTCTTCCCCGGCGCGGTAACGAAAGGTACCGCTGCTGTCGGTCACGCCGGAGAAGCTTGGGGTCTCAAAACGCAGCCCCTGAATACCAATAAATTCGCCGCGTAATTCCGGGCCGGTACCGGCACCAGAACTGCTGCCCGAGCCGCTACTGGAACTGCCACTTCTGGAACCGCTGCTGCTGCCACTGCCCAGGGCGCGGCTGCTGGGGTCGCGATCCGAATCGCCACCAAAATCGCACCCGCCAAGCAACAGGCAAAGGGAGAGGCACAGTGAGAAGCACAAACAATGACACAAGGAATGCCACAGGCGTAATGACAACCCGGAGAGCAAACGCGGATGGCGGGCAATGACACCCAGTGGCACTAGCCTCACAGGCACGGGCGACTCCTTGTCGATCAACAACAAACTAATACGTACCGTTCAGATCTAGGAAAGTATTGTTGATAACCCCCGGCAACGGCTTGTGGATAGCGCGGGAAAACACCGATTGACGTAAAAAGAAAGGAGTTGCACCGCACAAGGGAAGAAATACGCCGCGTCCAAAATCAGGTGGGATACGATATACGGGCAGAACGCGCGGTAAAAAACAATTCGGCGATAAAGCGATGAAAGGAAATATAAAAAAGGGAGTACAAAAAAGGGAATACAAAAGAGGAAAAAGTATTCCGGCGGCCGCAGCCGCCGGAATCGGGATCTTATCGAGCAGGGAAATCAGATTTTCCAGGACTGCACTTTTTCCAGCCCATGCTCAGCAACCCACTGGTTCAACTGCTTGGGATTGCGCTTTTTCTTCTCGATGGTGGCATTGGTGTAAGGGTTGCGGTAGTGACCGGTTTCCAGTTTCGGTTCTGCCGGCTTTGAAGTCGCTGCCACACGGCGGGTGGTGCGTCGACCGCCCTCGCTTTCACGCTTGAGCGCGCGGGCAACGCGGGCCTTCAGGGTGCGTACGTAATCCGGTGCGTCTTCCTCACCCAACTGACCGACCAGCCAGTCAACAATCTGCTCACCGCGAACCGAGTAGAACTCTTCTTCTTCTACTTCATATTCCGCCGCCAGATTGATCAGCGCCTTATCAAAGGCAATTACGCCCTGCTTTTTACGTTCTGCTTTGGCCTTCTGCTCTTGCAGCTCTTCGATTTTGGCCTGGTGCTCAGCGATTTGCTGTTCAATCTGGTCGTATTCCTGAAACATGGTTGTGGAGCCTCTGTAACAATCAAGTTATGTTGTTTCGATCGTGTGTTGCTGGCGATTAATCGCCAGTATTGTAATTCGTGGCTCGCCGGCCAATACCGGTGAGTAAATGATCCTGCGGGGATTCAGCGCGAGCCAGGCAGGCTTGGCGCTATATACCGGCCTATATCAAATAGACAAACCCACTCGGAAATATATCCATATCCAACGGACGTTATTCGGGGGCAAACGATTCACCGAATTTCCGAATTACCGTACATATGTTCAGCCACCCATATGTCGAACGATATATTCGTTCGCCCGCGGGTACATTCATGGTGATTATCGGAGTGCGCTTTATATCCCTTGGAAGCCTTCCCTACCCCGCCGGATATATCCGCATCGCAATGCTCGCGCGACCTAAAGTCCGATTGTCCTAAAGCAAAGTAGGCAACAACTCGAGCAGACGACGATTAAGAGTTTTTATCGGACCCATTCGAAATCACTATTAATGAGGTCGACGGCCGATATTTCAACGGGGGGCAGATATTAAAGCCCGGGCTATATAAAGCGCAGCCCCTGAGGGTGCGCATAATACTGATTTGTCCGCCGCTAGCCAACTGGCTTTATATTTTTTAACTGCTATTGGCGACATTTCTGCCCCGGCCCACAACGCCTCGCTATTCTATTCTTGTCTAAACGGTAAATACCGCAGTAAATCCAGCCACGGGGGAACATAGCCATGACAAAAGTGCGGGATATCCATCATATGCCGACCCTGGCGGCACTGATGACACCCTTTCCCTACCATATCGATATTGATGCCTCGATCGAGGCGGCACAGGCGCTGATGGAGGAACACGGCGTCCATCACCTACCGGTTACCCGCGACGGCGACCTGGAAACCATCATATCCCGGGGCGACATCGAAAGGGCCCAGTCTCCCGGCCACCGCCTGGAAGAACAGCAACTGTATGTGCGCGACCTGTGTGCCCGGCGCCCCTATATCGCAGACATCCATGACCCACTGGACAGAATTCTGCTGGCGATGGCAGATACCGGTATCGGCTCGGTACTAGTGATGAAAGACGGAGAACTGGCGGGCATCATCACCGTAACCGATGCCCTGCGCTTTTGCGGCGAGTATCTGGCGGATCTGGCACAGTCACCGGATGACGACGTTGCCTAACGACGCCAACCGGCGAATTACACAGTTTACAGCGGCCAGACCCACAGCAGCATGGGTACGGAAACCAGTATCACCAGTATCTCCATGGGCAACCCCATGGGCCAGTAGTCGCCAAATTTGAAACCGCCGGGGCCCAGGATCAGGGTGTTATTCTGGTGCCCCACGGGTGTCAGGAAGGCACAGGAAGCCCCAATGGCCACTGCCATCAGAAAACTGTCCGGGTTCACATCCAGCTGCCCTGCCGCGCTGAGTGCAATAGCGCACATCACCGCGGCCGTAGCCGCGTTGTTCATAAAGTCCGACAGGGTCATGGTAACCACCAGGATCAACACCAGCGCGATGACCGGATTGCCCTGGGCGAGATTGTCCAGCATCGATTTGGCCACCACGTCCGCCGCCCCCGAGGAGTCCATCACCTCGGCCACCGCAATCAAAGCACCCAGCAACACAATCACCGAGCCGTCGATCGCCTCGTACACATTGCGCAGGGGCACCACCTTCAGTGCCATAAAGGCGAGGGCGCAGGTGGCAAAGGAAATGGCCGCCGGCAACAGGCCGAAAGCAGCACCGGCCACCGCCAGCGCCATGGCCACCAGCGCCACATAGGCCTTTTCCTTGTTGGGAATGGTGATGTCTCGCTGTGCCAGTGGTACGCAGCGCTGCTCGTTGGCAAAGTTACTCAGGTTCTCTTCGGTTCCCATCATAAGCAACGCGTCCCCGGCCATCAGCGGCGTCGAGCGCAGGCGCTTCACCGAGCGGCGCCCCTGGCGGGAAAGCGCCAGCAGGTTGATCTCGTAACGCCCCGCCAGCCGGAGGTTTTGCGCACTGCGGCCAATCAGGTAGGAATCCGGCAGTACCACCAGTTCGCGCAGTACCAGATCCGCTTTATCCCTGGCGCGCTTCTCTTCAGACTCTTTTTTCTCTCGCTTACCGTCACTCGCTTCGTCAGACACTGGCGTCGGGCTTTCCGGGGCGACACGTTCGCACGTCAGCTCGGGGGGAATTTCCACCTCGTCGATATCCACCAGCTTGCGCGTACCAGTGGGCGCCGACGCGGGCGCGGGCGCCCTCTCACTAGCCTTGTCGGCCTCGGCGTCCCCGCCAGCTCCGTCCTTGCCGTTACCGTTTCTTTTTTCGCCCGCCTGCCCGTTCGCTTGTTTTTCCTTGTCTTTGCTGTCGGCCTCGCCACTCTCCGGGTCTGCCGCCAGGGTCAGCCCCAGGCTCGACAGCACCGAAGACAGGGATTCCGGTTCTGCCTCGATCACCAGCAGGTCCCCCGCGCGCACCCGCAGCCCCGGCATCGCGGTGGATACCCGCGCGTTGTTGTGTACCAGGCCGATCACCTGCGCATCCTCATCCCCGATCATTTTCACCAGCTCCGCCAGCGACTTGCCGATGGCCGCGCTCTTCTCACCCACCAGGGCTTCGGTGAGATAAGTGCCGGTATCAAAGGTGCCCGCCCCCGCCTGGGTGCGCGCCGGTACCAGCCGCCAGCCGATCAAGGCGACAAACAACACCCCCACAAGCGCCACCACCAACCCCACCGGGGTGAAATCGAACATGCCGTAGCTGCCCGCACCGGCACTGGCGCGAAAGCCGGAGACTATCAAGTTTGGTGGGGTACCGATCAGGGTGGTCATGCCGCCGAGAATGGTGCCAAAGGACAAGGGCATCAGGACTTTTCCGGGAGGCAGCTGGTAGCGATCCGCCAGATCCGTGGCCACCGGCATCAGCAGGGCCATGGCACCGACATTGTTCATGAACCCGGACATGCCGGCACCAAGGGCGGTAAGTGCGGCAATGGCGAGGGTGATACTGCCCTTCTTGGGCACAACTTTCTGCGCCAGCGCGTCCATGGCGCCGGTATTCTGCAGCCCCCGGCTCAAAATCAGTACGCAGGCCACGGTCACTACGGCGGGGTGGCCGAAGCCGGTAAAGGCATCTTCCGGCTCGATCAGCCCGGTGAACACACAGGCCAGCAACGATGCCAGGGCCACCATATCGTGGCGCCAGGGGCCCCAGATAAACAGGACAATGGTGACGGCGATAATGACAAGGATGATTATCTGGTCGAGGGCCATAGCGGGACAGAATTCCAGATCTGTTTCGGCCCACAGAAAATCGTTGGGCTAACCACAAACATAGTGGATTTGTGGTTGGATGCCTGTCGCAGTGTTTTGTGGCGCGGATTATGAACAGAGTTACTGGTTGGAAAACTGCAGACGCTTTAGGCCGAAGCGTTTGGACAGCAGGCGGTCGCGCAGCCAGCGGGGCAGCCAGCGGGCCATCCAGGGGAGCAGGCGGCTTTTGTTGCCGATTCTGAGGAGCGTTGCCGGGCGCTTGCGCAGTAACTCGGCGGCCAGGCGCTTGGCCAGGTCCCGCGCCAGGGTGGCGTTCTGCTGGGACTCCACCGCCCGTGCCCTTACGGAATCTTCACTGCGCTTGTACCAGGAGTCCGGTGCCAGCATACCGCGCAGTGAGGTTTCCGCATGGCGGCCAAATTCCGAGGCAATGGCGCCAGGCTGTACCGTAATCACACGGATGCCAAATGGCTTCAGTTCCAACCGCAGCACGTCAGACAAGGTGTGCAGGGCGGATTTGGAGGCGCAGTAGGCACCGGAGAACGGCGTGGGCAGGACCCCGGACACCGAACCGATATTGCAGATGATGCCGTGACGACGCGACTTGAGCAGTGGCGCACAGGCCCGCGCCAGGGCCATGGGGGCAAACACATTGGTGCGGAACTGGGCCTCCAGCACGCGGGTGTCCAGTTCCAGCAGCGGGCCCATCTGCCCGTAGCCCGCATTGTTGATCAGGATGTCCAGGCGACCGTAGGCGGTTTTGATGGCGTGTACCACACGGTTGATATCCGCCTGAGAGTTCACGTCCAGGGCCTCGGTGGCAATGCCCAGATCCGCCAGTTCCGCCAGGCTTTCGGCGCGGCGTGCGGTGGCGATGACGATGGTGCCGCGGCTGTGCAGTGCCAGCGCCAGTTCGCGGCCGATACCACTGGAACAGCCGGTGATCAGTGCCACCCGGTCCGGCACCACATAGCCGCGGCCGATCTGCGCCAGGCTCTCCGCCGCAAAGCTGTGATCGGAAGGACGGAACCGGTTGGCGGGGGGCTTGCTCACGTTACTGCTCCAAAACTGCTTTCAAAGGGCTCAATCCGAGTGGCCCATGGTTGGGATCGGGGTGGGTGTCAGTTTGAAGTGTGGGTTTTCGATCAACCCGAAGACATTGCCAAACGGGTCCAGGAAACTGGCCATCAGTATTCCCTCCCCCACATCGACAATTTCGCCATGCTGGCGGGCACCGAGTCCATTGATCCGCTCCACCTGGGCAGCGATATCCTCAACACCCCAGTAGGCCACCACGCCGTCGGCACGGCTGGTGACGTTGCGCGCATCTGGATCCAGTCCCAGCTCGAAACCTCCGATGTTGAAGCCGACATAACACTCGGCCTCAAAATACGGTTCCACCTCGAGCAACGCGGTATACCACGCCTTGGCTTCTTCTATGTTACTCACACCGTAAATGACAGTGCGTAACCCCAAAAACTGACTCACCTCAGACCTCCTAGCGGAGCATTATTTCCGGCACTGGCGCCGGCTTCTTGTTGTCTGTATTTTGAGCAGGATTGACTCAGAACTATTGCAGCTCCTGCTCCAGCTGTTCCAGCAGGTCCAGGGGTTCGATTTCTTCCCCTTCGAGCTCTGCATTCCAGTTGATGCCCACCAGCAGTACATCTTCGTGCATACCGGTGAGCCAATCGTCCATAAATTCTTCGAGATCCACCGGCACCACCTGATAGTCCGCCCAGTCGTCGGCCACGTGGGCCTCGGCGAACTCCCGCTGGGACCAGAAGGGCATGACATCGGTATCGGCATGGCGCTCCGATTCACACAGGGCAAACCCATCTTCCCCTTCCAACGCCCACACACAACCCTGCTCTACTGCCTCGGGCAGGAAGCGGTCGCAGTTTTCCTCAAAGTCGTCTCCGAGAGGTTCCAATTCCATACCGGCTTGCCTTAAAAATGATTTTCGCAGTTTACGCCAGATTGGCGGCGATAAGTAGAAACTTGCGCTGGGTTGTGTGCGGAAAAACCAGCAGAAAATTACAGCCGCAGCCGGTGGCCATTTTCCTTCAACCACCGCCGCAGCCGCTTGTAGTCGGGACATAAACTTGCCACCAGCGCCCAGAATTCCCGGCCGTGGTTGTGGTGTCGCAAGTGGCAGACCTCATGGATAACCAGATAATCCACAACGGGCTCCGGTGCCAGGCAAACCAGCCAGTTGTACTGCAACTCACCGCGAATGGTGCAGTGGCCCCACTTGCTGCGCGTGCGCCGCACTTTTACCGATGCAAATTCCAGCCCCAGCAGCCCGGCAAAATAACGCGACTTGCCGGAGAGTAGCGCCAACGCCTCACGCTGATACAACTTCTGTAAAGCTGCCTGGATCTGCACCTCATCCGGTGCGCGACTGCGACTGTACAGCTGGATATAGCCATCCCGGATACCCGCGTCTGCCGCACAGGCCGCGCGATCCAGCTCCAGGGAGTCCCCCAGCCAGGGAAAGTGTGCGCCAAAAGAAAAGTGATGATCGGGAACCTGGGACTCGCGCTGTGCCGCGCGCGACAACTGCTCGCGCACCCACTGGATATTGTCCCGCAGGAATTGATGGCCGTGGCGCTCCGCGCAGCGCTGGGGAATACGCACCTCAGCGCCGCGCTCTGTCACCACCAGCCCCAACCGCTTGCGCCGGGGAGAGCGCAACAAACGGTAGGAAACCTCTTCGAAGGTAAATAGCTCCCCGCTGGCCGGCATAACGATCGAACTACTGCGAAGTTTATTGGGAGGGAACCGGCACCACCGCCATGGTGATCCGGGAGATACAGTTGAGTTTGCCCTTGGGATCGTGAATACGAATTTCCCACACCTGACTGGAGCGACCAAGGTGCACGGCGGTCGCCTTGGCAGTTACCGTGCCCTCGGGTACCGGACGCAGATGGTTGGCATTAATCTCCTGACCGACACAGTAAAACTTGCTGTTATCCACCACCATGTTGGCGCCCATGGAACCCAGGGTTTCCGCCAGTGCCACACTGGCGCCACCGTGAAGAATGCCAAACGGCTGACGAGTGCGGTCTTCAACCGGCATGGTGCCCACCAGATAGTCGTCACCAATTTCCGTAATCTGCATACCGAGATAGGTGGGCATGCAATTGCCCATGCTCTGGTTTACTGCGTCGAGTGTCGGGTTACCGTGCCAGATTGCCATATATACACCTTGTTAACATTCACCACTGAAACTGCGGATGAATATCAGTAAAACAGGGCCGGATTGAAAGCACCAAAGCCGCCAAACCGCATCATCTCAGCTTCCAGATGGCGCATTTCCCGCAGCAGGCTGCGGCGCTGGCTGCGCAGTGCGCGGGCTTCCTCTTTGGTCTCGGCCTCATCGAGGGCCTTTTCCACCCGGTACACTTCACGCTCCACATCGTTGTACTGGTTTTCCAGTGCAGCGTACTGCTGCTCGGCCTGATAGACCGCGAGGCCGCGCTCGTAGTTGACCATGAACAGGTCGGCGGTAGGACCCGTGCACACACCTTCGTAGTTGTGTCCGCGGCGCCCGACAACAAACCCGTTTTCCGGGGTGCAGTAGCGCTCTACCCCCTCTTCGTAGCCGCGCATCCAGGCGTCGGTATCGGTGCGCACGCCGTACTCGTGACACTTCTGCGCTATCTGATACACCGTTGCCTGGCTGCGGCCGCGGGCGCCGTCTTCGATACCGCGCTCATACCAGAGCCCGGCCTGGCATTCGTTTTCAGAAATGACGGCGCAGCCGCTGGACAGTATGAGCCAGGCTGGGAGTGAGAGCAGCGTTAACAGTTTCCAGGTTTTCATCTTTTTTTCCGCCGGTTGTACGGCCTTATTCAAACTTCCCGGCGGTGAACCCGCGCTGAATCAACCAAAACGTTTGTCGGCAACAAAAGGGTTGGTCTGGCGTTCCTGGCCAAAGGTGGACATGGGGCCGTGACCGGGGATGAATTTCACCTGGTCGCCCAGGGGCCAGAGCTTTTTGGTGATGGAGTCGATGAGGTCCTGGTGGTTGCTCATGGGGAAGTCGGTGCGGCCGATGGAGCCTGCGAACAGCACATCGCCAACCAGGGCCAGGTTGCTGGCACGGTGGAAGAAAATGACGTGGCCGGGGGTGTGGCCGGGGCAGTGGACGACTTCGAGCACTTCATCGCCGACGGTAACGGTGTCGCCGTCTTTGAGCCAGCGGTCGGGGGTGAAGGTTTCGACCGGGGGGAAGCCGTACATCTGGGCCTGGACTTCGATTTTTTCGATCCAGAACTGGTCGGCTTCCTGGGGCCCTTCTACGGGCAGTTTGAGGTCGCGGGACAGGGGTTTGGTGCCGCCGACGTGGTCGAGGTGGCCGTGGGTGAGGAGGATTTTTTCCAGTTTGAGACCGCGCTCTTCGACGGCGGCGAGGATGCGGTCAACGTCGCCACCCGGGTCAACTACGGCCGCGCGCTTGCTGTCGTCGCACCACAGGAGGGTGCAGTTTTGCTGGAAGGGCGTGACGGGAACCGAGTGAAATTGCAGAGCCATGGGAGTACCTGTTTTGTCTTCGGTGCCGAGTATAACGTCCTGAGGTGGTTGGACTAAATGGCAGAGGTACCCACGAATCCAGATCGGTGGCGGCCCCGCTACCGGGTAAGGGCTTGCGAGACACGAGCTAGGCGCCCCCCCGTTAACCCATCCATGGGGGCTCTTCTGCGAGGTCCCTCTCGCAGAAGGTCTCACAAGCCCTTACCCGGTATCGGCGCCTTCGCTTTGAACTTTTGTGGTCTATATAGCGGCCGCCGTCGCCCGCTGCAAAGGGCTAGGTCTGCGTGCGGTGGACTTCTTCAGCAGTTCCTTCACATCTTCAATCAGCGTCTTCAGCACCAGCTCACTCTGCCAGTAGCCGTCGTGGGAGACCAGCTGTGGTCCCCAGCTGGCGGCGCTCCAGTCGGCCAGGGGGCGGGTCTCGAAGTCGCGGTAGACGGCCTGGTTGTAGGAGGGGCTGAGGGGTTTGAGAGGCCAGCCGAAGAGGTCGTCGGGGTGGTAGAAGTTTTTCCAGCGGAAGTTGTAGCCGCGGGTGTCGGAGGTGACGGCCTGGATCTGGTCGCGGGCCATGGCAGCGGTCCACAGGGGGTTGCTGGCGCCGAGGGTGTACCAGTGGGCGAGGGTTTTGCCGCGCAGGAAGAGGTCTTTGGCGGAGCCTTTGTGGACCCCTTTGGGGCCGCCGTCGCGCCAGATGCCGTGGTTGATGGTGGCGCGCTGGGCGTCCCACAGGTAGTTCGACAGGATGCTGCAGCCGATGGAGTGGCTGAGGAGGATGACCGGGGCGTTGTCGCTGGTGGCTTTGGCGGCGTGTTCGAAGGTCTGGTAGATGGCCTGCTGGGTTTTGTCGTAGTTGCCACCGCGCTGATCTATGTCAGCCAGCTGAGACGAAGCTTCGGCGAGGCCGTAAAGCATGAATTTGCGGGCGCGCAGGTAGTCCATATCGCGCTTTTGCATGGCTTCGAACACCCGCTCCAGGTTCGGCTGCAGGTGTGCCTGGCACAGGATGGGTTCGGCGTGGATGCGGGACCAGTCGTCGCCGAGGGCAGACTTGAGTGCCTGAAACAGCGGCTCGGCAAAGCCTTCGTCCACAGCGCCCATACCCGGCGCCGCCAGGATTACCAGATCGGCCATTATTCGCTCCCCAGTGTTTTTCTTGATTTTTATTGGATACGAATACTTCTCCGGGGTTGCCCGCGCATCCTCTTATTGTCTGTTTTTGTGCCGCCCTTCATGAAACGAACGGCAATCGGGTCACCACAAGCGGAAAAAACTACCACTGGTTGGTCATAATGGGAAGATTCGCGCCAGAAATGGGGCTCAATCGGCGTTTTTTTACGAAATTTTAAAAAAAAGTGTGCCGGGAAGGGAACGGAAGCGACAGAGCACCGTCAAACAGTACAGTTCCCCTAGATCGCGCTCGCAGTGTCAGCGTGTGGTGATCGAACTCTCTCATCGTATCTCTGCTTGAAGCCGGCCTTGCGCCGGCTTTTCTTTATGTGCAAATAGCCGATCCCCGAATGTAATACCTGGCCCGCCTGTCAGGCCGGTGGCGGGTTAAGCGATCTCTGCTGTACTGGCCGCGGCGCAGTAGCGCTCGATGAAAGCCTGGTGTTCCGGCAACTTATCCACAGCCCTGTGGATATTGCTTTTCAGCCCGTCCAGCGCTTGGCGCAACTGCACCTCACTCATCAACCGCCCCATGGGGTGGTAGCTTTGTGGATACAGGCGCTGGCCAAGCATTACCTGTACCCAGCTGTCGGGGCGGAACAGCTCGTCGGCATTGCGGTGCACCTGGGCACTTTCGCGAAACAGCTGGATGCGCTCGGCCAGGGAATCCGGCACCGACATGTGTTTGCAATAGCGCCAGAACGCACTGTCTTCGCGCTCGGTCAGCTTGTAGTGCAGCACCACGAAGTCCCGCACCTTCTCCAGTTCGTCGCGAGACTGCTGGTTGAAGCGGTCTTGCAGGGACGGCGCAATGCCGCCGAAGGGGAACAACTGCAGCAAACGGGTAATGCCGATCATGATCAGGTGAATGCTGGTGCTCTCCAGCGGCTCCACAAACCCACTGGATAGGCCGAGGGCAATGCAGTTTTTCTCCCAGGCCTTCTTCCGGCAACCGGCGCGATAGCGGATCAGGCGCGGATCGAATAGTGGCTTGCCGTCGATTTCTGCCAGAAATGCCGCACGCGCTTCATCGTCAGACTGGTATTTACTACAGAAAACCATGCCATTACCCATACGCGACTGCAGCGGTATCTGCCAGCGCCAGCCGGCACTGTGGGCGATGGCGCGGGTGTTCGGGCGTGCCGGTTCCACCGCCTGTGACTGCACGGCATAGGCGCGATCCGTGGGCAGCCAGTGTCCCCAGTCCTCGAACCCGCAGTGCAGGGCATCCTCGATCAACAGTGCGCGGAAACCCGTGCAGTCGATAAACAGGTCCCCTTGCACTTCCCTTCCGTCCTCCAACAGCAGCGACTGGATAAAGCCATTTTCCTTATCACGGCACACTTCTCGAATATTTCCCTCGGTGCGCGACACGCCGCGCACTTCGCAATGACGGCGCAGAAACTGGGCGTAGCGGGTTGCGTCCAGGTGGTAGGCGTAGTTCAGCACCGGGTTTTTCGAGGTGGCAAACTTGCGATGGTTGAGTGCCCGGGTTTCCAGGCAGTAGTCACCAATATCGCCACCAAATCCGAGGCTTTTCGCGTGCAGCCAGAACTGGTGGAACTCGCCCATCCAGGTAGCTTTGCCGAGCTGCCCGAAACCGTGCACATAGCGATCGCCATCTCGCCCCCAGTTTTCGAACTCGATCCCCAGCTTGAAGGTGGCCTGGGTCGCGCGCATAAACTCCGCTTCATCAATCCCGAGCAGCGCGTGGAAAGAGCAGATGGTCGGAATCGTAGACTCCCCTACTCCAACGGTGCCGATTGCGTCCGACTCCACCAACTCTACTTCGATCAGTGAACCCAGCTGTCTGGAGAGTGCGGCAGCGGCAAGCCAGCCGGCGGTGCCACCGCCGGCAATGACGACTTTTTTTACGGTGTGATTTTTCATGTCAGTTTCTCCCGCCCCTGATCAACGATTCAGGCGCTGCAGTAGTTGCGCCCGCAGTCGGCGTGCACTCAGGGTATCCAATTCTGCCAGGGCACCGCGTGCATGTTCCGGCAAATGGGCCCGGGGCAATTCCGCATCGCCGAAAAGGTAGTAGTCGAACAGGGCGCGCCAGGCCAGCTTCTCGCTTTGCGGTCTGTCGCGCAGGCTTAGAATACCGTGCAGCAGGGTATGCATCGGGGTATCCATAAACGCGGGCGATGGGCTCCACCAGTAATTCATCATGACGTTGAATGGTGCAAGTGCTTCCACCTGATGCCACCAGAGTGCCGGATAAAAAAGTACATCGCCCGGTTCAAGATCCGCCACCTGGGCCACATTTAATGCCTCAGCAAAATTCGGGTAACGCGTGTAATCCGGATTGCGAAAATCCACCATACTCACCACCTGCCCACCCGGCGAGAGTTCCAGCGGCCCGGGGTAAAGGTTGGCCACCTGGTCCGGTGGAAACAGCGTAAAGCGGCGTCGACCTACCAGTGAGCAGGCGATATTGTGGGACTTGTCAAAGTGCGCCCGGGCCAGGGTGCGGTTGCCCAGCCAGATACTGGCGAGCGGAGCGAACCTGTCAAGCGGCTCGCATCGCGATAGCAGGTCATTACCAGCGCGAAAGCCCGGCAGGCAGGCATCTACGGTGGTGGACCCGATATAAAAAGAGGGAGGCGCGTCTTCATCGAGATTATTCTCGACGTGCTGAAGAAAATCGCTGAGCGAAATTCGCTCACTGGAAAAGTTAAGCCCGCTGAAATCGGCGCTATAGCCGAATTGCCCGTCAATTTCCGGAGCGCCGATATAGGCCACAAGCGGAGACCCGTTGTAAAACTGCTCCAGGTAACGCATTGCCGCCTGCGGTGATTCAAGTCCAGCCTGCACCAGCGGCCAGTTGCGGGCGAAGCCCTTCATAACCACAGGCTTATCGGCATCCAGCAGCTGCTGCAGTGGGAGCTGCGTCAGGTCAGAACCATCGATCACGGGTACTTTCACGGGTACTTTGTTTTTTATTTCAATCATGGTGATCCCGAATATTTTTGTTTTTTCGAACCCTAGCTAACCATTGCCACACTACGGCGGTTCTTCCGCTCAATCAGTTGGGGAGTATTTCCCAGTGACGCGAGTACATAAAATGCCAGCTGCAGATATCCTTGGCGATTCAGCGATTCCAGTTGCGCACCGGTCAAGGCCGCCATTCTTTCCCCGCTGATGGTACTGAAGTGATCGATGATATAGCGCTCATTATCGTTGAGCTGCAGCTCCAGCTTTACCGGCTCGATCAGGTCACAGGCTGTAAAGGCGGCAAACATGTCCGCGCTCCCGGCTACCCCACGATGAATCCGCTGGAGAATCTCACTGATCCGACTGAGATAAGGCGAATGACCACCATGGGTAAGAAAAACGGCCTGGCCCTGTGACCGGTTCACCCGCGGACTATCCATATCGACATGGATCATGGGCTCACCCGAATCACCGTGCAGCCCGATCAGGAAAGGGCCGCGGGCAATTACCGCAGGAACGTAATTGGCGTCCCAGCCTGATTCATCCAGAAACAGGTTTTCGTCCCGCGCCAGCCCGAGCAGGGCGATCGACTGGTAGTCACCGCTGGCACTATCGCGGTGAAACAGAATCGGATACTCCCGATGCACATCCGCGTACTCAGAGGGAAAGGTCAGTACCTGGTTGACGTTGTCGCCGAATCGGGCGCCATGCTCGGTAATGATTTTCAAATCGTGATGGTTGACGTTGTCCAACAATGTTGTTTGGCTCATGACTCTCACCTGTCTTTTATTGTTCTATCTTTTATTTTTCTAGCACGGTATCGCTACAACGCAGAAAGGGGCCGCTGCAGTTGCAGCGGCCCCTCGCTTCTTCCTGGCAAGCTTACGCTGCCGATGGGCATCAGAACTTGTACTGAGCGCCGATCAGATAGCGAGCGTCCAGTTCCTGGGCAAACCACACATTACTCTCATCGCGCCCGAAATGTTCCAGGCTTTCCTCGGTGAGATTCAGCCCTTCGAACAATACGGTGAGGTTGTCGTTCACCTCGTAGCTGATGTTCATATCCAGCTGTCCGTACTCACCCACATAGACCGGGTTGTTGGAAGCGCCGCGGTTTACCTGAGACAGGAACTGATCCCGCCAGTTGTAGGCGAGCCGCGCGGAAACACCAAAGTTCTCGTAGATCACCGCCAGGTTGGCACTGTCACTCAGGCCGAGCAGTGCGAACTGGGTTGCCGTGGGGTCGGCACCGTTGTCGAAGCCGACATCACCGCGCACCGTGGTGAGATTTGCCTGTAACCCGAAGCCTGTTTCACCAAAGAAGTGCTGCGCCGCAACTTCAAATCCATGGATCTTGGCTTCGCGATTATTGACCTTGGAGGTCACATCGAATTCGAAGAAGGGATCATCCGCATTCGCCACCACATCGTATTCAGTGAGGATTTGGTCTACGTAACCCTGAGGCAGGTTACCGTCCACCAGTTCACCTTCGAACATGGTTTTCGCATCGGCAACACCGAAGTTATCGATCAATGCGGTCATGGTGAACAGATGCGCCTCGCTGGCATCTATGCCCATTTCTTCCAGGGCTGCCAGAGCGTCGCCAGAGCGGGTACCGGGGGCGCCGGAGCTCGGGTCACGCAGATCGAACAGGGATTCACGGAACTTGCCGTCGCCGATAAAGTTGGCAACCCGTTTCTCATAGAATCCAGCCGATACATAACTGCTATCACCGTAGTACCACTCGACCGAGAGATCGAAGTTATCCGACTCAAGCGGCAGTAGTTCCGGGTTGCCGCGACTGCCGACGGGTACTATGCCAAGCGCGGTGGGCCCGGAAGGTTTTTCCGCAGAAACCGAGGAAAAAATTGCCGAGTAGTCGGGGCGCGCGATGGTTTTACTGTAAGACACGCGGCCTTTCAGGTCTTCGCGTAAGTCGATGGAGAAATCCAGACTGGGTAGCAGGTTGTTGTACTTTCCGTCCAGGCTGACCGGCAGCACATTGTCCGACAGGCTGCGCTCAAAATCGTTGTCCGACTTCCACACCATATTGGACGGAATATAGACCCGTGAAGTGGAGGTGGTATCGGTCTGTTCAAAGCGGGTACCGATCACCAGCTGGGTCGGGAAATCTCCCAGCTCACCATCCAGAGTGAACTGGAAATAGGCCGACTGGATATCTTCTTCCACCACGTTATAGATTTGCGTGTCAATATTTTCCGCCGTCCAGGGATCTGCCAGCGCGGCATACAATTGGCCAGCGTTGCCTCGATACGCCGTGATCCCGTCGCTGCCGGGATTGTAATCATCAAACATGCAAGTCATGCAGAAGGCTTCCACCAGATCGGCGGGCACATCCGGGTTGCGGTTACCCCAGCCACCCAGCGTCTGGGTGGTACGCATATTCTGCTGGGTCATTTCCGACGCGATAGAACTCAAACCGAAATCGATACGACCGTTGTCGAACTCCCAGCTGCCATCCACCGCGAACTGATCAATCTGGTGTTCCTGACTGGCGGTGGTAGTGCGCGCTACCGAGGTCGCCAGTTCATTGGCATCGATCTGGCCATTCCCGTTGTAGTGATCGTCGTTGACGATGATGTCCGCAACCGGGAAGCCACTGCTGACATCGAGGGAGTGTCCATCTACCACAAATGCGCCAATACCAAAGCGGATGGAGCTGGTGCCCAGGGGACCATTGGGATTTGATTCAGATTTCGAGCTGTGGGCATCGAAACGGAAACTCAGGTCGTCACTGGCATCCCAGTCAGCATTGAAACCGAAAGACTGAAGCGTATTCTCGGTAGAGCGAAGTTGCTGTTCAAAACTGAGGTCTTTTACATCACCGGGAATATCCTGGTACTGATACAGCGGCGTAGCGACAGTGGAGTTGCCGTCAAAGGTCATTTCACTGCGGATAGCATTAAACCAGTTACCCTGGTCAACCCGCTGCTCGGTCTGCTCGTTATTGGCGTAAAGCGCATCGGCAGTCAGGGTCAGGTCTTCACGGGGGCGGAACTGCATGGTGAGCTGCGCGTTGGTACGCTCGCGTTGATTGGTGGAGACGTGGTAGCGGCTGTCTTTGGGAACGGCTACCAGCTGGTCATCGGCGGGCGCGTTGTTGATCACCGTGTCATTACCGACAAATTCACTGGAGCCGTCATTGATCGAGGCACCGGTGCGGATATCCCAGTCGTTTACGGTCGCACTGCGGGCGCCACCGTTGCGCTCCTGATAAGAGCCGAACAGGGCCACGCCAAAAGTTTCTTCGGCGTTGCTCCAGCTAAACAACCCGGAGGTTTCCGGGGTGATATCGTCGCCCTCAAAATTCACTCCGGTATCGTGCATACCTTTCACGCCCAGGGAAGCCTGAATACCCGGGTTATCCAGCGGCCGCACCGTATTGATATTCACCGTCGCACCGATACCGCCGGTGGGTGAAGAAGCGCGACCGGTTTTGTATACCTGAAGGCCGGCGACGCCCTCGGACGCCAGGTTGGAGAAGTCGAAGGAGCGGCCGGTACCGGCATCACTGTTTTCCTCGACGGACTGGTCGCCACCAACCATCGACACACTGGAGGCGGGCATCTGGCGACCGTTCAGGGTTACCAGGTTGAAGCTCGGACCAAAGCCGCGCACGGTAATCTCAGAACCTTCACCGTTTACGCGATTGATCGACACACCGCTAATCCGCTGCAGGGATTCCGCCAGGTTGGTGTCGGGGAATTTGCCGATGTCCTCGGCAGAGATCGCATCCACCACACCGGCGGAGTCACGCTTGATATCCATGGCGCGCTCCATGGACGCGCGTATACCGGTCACCGTCACTTCTTCCAGGGTGGTATTTTCCTGCGCGAACAAATGTGGCGTGCAGGTCATGGAAGCGATGGCCGCCACCACAGCACCGGACAGTTTCGTGCGTTTGAACATTTGGATTTCCCTCTTCGCTTTTCGCCGCGGTCGACGGTCTCCGACAGAACGTCACTGGAGCTACCTCGGCGGCTCTTATTGGTTTTTGTTTAAATTCCAACCGCTAAAGAATAGAGACGCGCCTGCGGACTCAAAAAGTCGCCAGGGATCAGCCCTATCTAATTGGGAAGACGATTGATCCGCGGGGATAGTCCCCCCTGGGTGAATAAAAAATTGGCGAGGGAAACCGCCCGTTAGCCGGAGGCGGGGTCAGGGGCAGCTATCGGCAGACGTGGATATGTAGCGAGATGGACGAGAAGAGGAATCAGGCACAACTGACGCTGCGCCTAACGTAAAAAGACCGGCGGGTTTCCCCACCGGCGCCATAATCGATGCTGGCAAATACAAGGTGAACTATTGCTGGCCGGGTGCTGACAAGGGACAGCACCCGGCCCTTGCGCAAAACGCCCGGATCAGAATTTCACGCTGGCACCCACAAAGTAGCGCGCACCAAACTCATCCACGCTGTGGATAACACCATAGGTCGGCAGACGCTGCACCAGCGGCTCGTTGAAGATATTCACCGCCTCCAGGGAAATATCCAGGTTATCCATGGCGTGCCAGATCAGCGAGGCATCTACCTGGTCGTAGTCGTCGTAACGACTTTCGGTACCACTGTTGTTGTAATTGCCATGCCAACCATCACGGGCGTTGTAGGCAATGCGGGCACTGATCAGATCATTCTCGTAGTAACCGGACAGGTTGTAGGAATTCTGGGATACCTCATCCACATCCACTTCCTGACCCGCGGAATTGGTCACCGAGCTATCGGTGTAGGTGTAGTTGGCCTGCACACCAAAACCATTGCCGAGATCGTGCTGGTACTGCAGCTCAATACCGGAAATATCCGCCGTGCCGACGTTGCGCGCACGGGTTACCTGACAGGTCTGGGAGCAACCATCGAGTGCCTCCATCGCGGTGGTCAGCTCGATGTAATTACTGATGTTTTTGTGGAACAGGGTTGCACCTACTACTGAAGCATCTGTGAAATACCACTCCACTCCCATGTCGTAGTTATCAGATTTGTAGGGGTCCAGATCCGGGCTGCCGATGGTCGCGGTACCCATGTTGATGGCGACGGTGGAAGCCATCTGCATATCGTCGTAATCCGGACGGGATACGGTGGAACCGGCGGCGAAGCGGAACAACAGATCTTCGCTGATATCCGCGGCGAAGTTTACGCTCGGCAGAATATTGGTATAGCTGCGCTCACCCCTGGCCGGCTTACCGGCAATACGGCCTTCCGACAGCACATCGGTATCCACCAGGCGCAGACCGATATTGCCGCGGAAACCATCGCCTTCAAAGTTGGCTTTGGCGTAAGCCGCGGAGATTTCCTCGGTAATGGAGAAATCACTGGTTACGGTGACACTGTCAGCGCGGTTGGCATAACCGTAATTCCAGATTTCACCGCTGATCACAGCAAAGCTGTCGAGGGTACCCTGGCGCCCTTCCTGGCCGTGCAGTCCGGAAACCACGCCGCCATTAAAGTCTGCCAGGCTCAGGCCTTCCGCCATGGCCGCAGCCAGATCCACATCGCGGTTGTCCACGCGCCCCAGGTACATCTGATCCTGGAATTTCAGGCCAGTATCCACAGTGGTGAAAATGCCTTTGCTGACGTCAATGGCAAAGTCCGCCTGGAAGTACTCGATTTCATTCTGGCGAATGTTGTCGAGAAAAGTGAATTCCTGGAACAGCTGCATGCGACTGTGGTCGGTCACATAATCCGGGTCCGTGGGCACAATCTCGTGCGCGTCCGCGAGATCAAAACTGAAACCGGTGCTCGCGCGATCACTCAGGTCTCCCCACCAGGTACTGGTCTGCGGGGTAAAGCTGTCCGCATTCGAGCGACCGTAAACGACCTGGGAGCGCCAGCCAGAGCCCTCGTACTCCATGCTCAGGTTGAGGGCGTCGGTTTCCATCTCGGGCTTGCGCAGAACCGAGTTATTGAAGAAGGGCACACCGCCGTCGGTTAGGTTGCCCGGCACCACCGTGGCACTGGTCACAGCACCGAAGCCGTTGGTCACGACAGAATCCGCATCCAGGTAGGCACCGTTAAAGTCCGGGATCGCGAACAGCGCAGTGTTTACGTGGTCGTTGTTGAGGGTGAACAGGTTGTAATCGAGGGAGAACGTCAGTGCATCAGAGGGCGAATACTGCATGGTGAACTGGCTGCTCGCACGCTCGCGCTCCTCATCAAATAGAATCGAGGCCATACCCCAAGTCATATTGTGGGAATCGCCATTGGAGTCCGGTACGTGATCGTAGGGCGGCGCAAAAGAACTCAGGGTTTCGCGCATCACATGTTGCTGCTCGGCGGAGTGGGCAACCAGCACACCGAAGGTTGAGTCGGCGTTTTTCCAGCTCACCAGGCCGGAATAAGACGGCGACCAGTCTTCACCCGCTTCGCTGTAGCCATTTTCCACAGAAGCCGTCGCGGTGAACTCGTCCATTTCCAGTGGCTTGCGTGTGCGCAGGTTGACGGTGCCGCCCAGGGCACCTTCGTTCAGGCTGGCATCCACAGATTTATACACGTCCATGCCGGAGATCTGCTCGGCAGACAGCAGTTCGAAGTTGAAGCTGCGGTTGGTGCCGCCCAGGTCGAACCAACCCACGCTGGCCACATTCTGGCCGTTCAGCAATACCACGCTGTGCTGTGGCGCGGTGCCGCGAATGGTCACACCATTCACTTCACCAAAGCCGCGCACCACGGTGACACCGGGCACGCGCTGCAGGGCATCACCAATATTTTTATCCGGGAACTTGCCGATGTCCTCGGCGGAAATCGAGTCGATGACTGCATCGGCATCCCGCTTACTGTCGAGTGCGCTGCGCAAACTACCGCGAATACCGGTGACCTGAATTTCTTCCAGTGTTGCATCCTGGGCAAAGCCCGGCGCGGCGATACCAGCCAGCGCGAGGGCGCTGATGGAGCCGTAACGCAGGGCCAGTTTATTGGCGTGTTGAATGGCTGTTTTCAAACTGACTGACATGGTGAGTCCTCTTATTTTTATGAAGCAAAGCCAAGCTCCCCCCGCATACCCCCTGGGTCGGCTGGATTTCCAGCGTTATCGAGCTGAAATTAGTCTATGCATTGGACTAATATTATGTCAAACAATTTTACTTATTAATTTTTCACCGATTGCGAGTGTTAATCGACGCGTGACGGGCCGGGTCGAAGAACGGCCGGAAAGAAATGGGAATTACAGAAAGGAGTGACAGTCACCCGGTCAGGGGGGCGCCCACGGAGGGCGCACTATGCGTATACCAACTCCTGAAGCTCGGTCACCTGCCCCACCCCGTCGATGTCGATACCACCGGCCCCTTCGGAACTGATTGCCGAGTAAATGGGCAGGGTCGCGGCGCCCCGCAGGGCCATGTTTTCCATTTTTGGGGCGCGGATAAACCGCGGAATGTCGCGCTCACCGTACTGGGATACCGAGGGGATAAACGGGCGCAGACGGCGGATAAACTGATCGATGAACCAGTCGGGAATGTCCCCACCAAGAATCACCGTCTGCGGGTTAACCAGGTTCTCTACCATATTGAAACCGATGCGCATGGGCTCGCTCATCTGCTGGAACCAGTCTTCCAGTACCGCTTTGTGTTTTTCCGGATCCGCGAGAATCTCCCACCAGTCCTGTCCCGGCTTGATCTTGCGTCCCAGCGTCTTTGCCAGTGAGCCGAGGGAGGCGTACAGATCAAGGCAGCCATGGTTGCCGCACACACACTGACCACCCCGCTGATCGACAATGACATGCCCGAGGCGACCGGAAATGCCGTTGTAACCGCCAAACAACTGGCGATTGAACACAATCCCCGCCTCCAGACTGTCACCGAGATGGATATACACAAAACTCTGCAGATCCCGCGCCGCGCCGTAGAGCATTTCCGACGCCGACACGGCCGCGGCCACATTTTCACAGGCTACCGGCAAACCGGTTTTTTCCACCAACTGGGAACGCACCTGCTGAATATGCTGGTCACTCAAAACTCCCTGGTGACCCGCCTTGCGCGGATCGCGGCTGAACGACTTCGGCGGTGGTAACACCAGGCCGACCCCCAGCACTCGGTCGCGCGCTATTGCTACCCGCTGAAGGCAAGCCTCAACCACCTGCGCCAGAGTCTCTGCCAGCACCTCCGGATTCTGCTCGGTTAATGGGAACTGCCGCACCTCCATGGCTTCGCCGGCAATATTGTAGAGCCCGGCTTCCACACCGCCGGCCTTTACCCGCAAGCCGATGCTATAGGCACCCTCAGGATTCAGGTCGAGCATTTTTGACGGTTTGCCAACCCCCTCACGGCGAATTCCGGTTTCGTGAATCAGCCCCGCGCCGGCCAGCTCATCGGTCAGATTGGAAATCGTCTGTTTGGTGAGCGCCGTACGCCGCGCAATTTCCACACGGGAAATGGGCCTGGCGGTGGTGATCAGGTTCAGCACCAGACGCAGGTTCGATGTTTTGCTCTGCTTGGAATTATTGCCTCTCAAGCTGCTCTCCCTTCCTCTAGTAATGCGTCATCGGATCGCAGTGCTCATCTTGTGCACAAGGATCCCCAGTTGGCCGCATGTATCGCAAATTAACCGCAGAATAAAAGCCCAAACGTATTTAGTCAATTTGTTTGACTTGAAAAACAGGCTTCGCCAATATTGGCTCGACATACACAAGCACAAAGCCACAAAAACAAAGCCACAACTGAGTCACAGGGACAGGCCGCGGCAGCGCATCTCGGGACTCCGGGTGCGACACCAACGACGCCGGAAAATAACAACTATGTATAAAAAGCTGATTCTCCCACTGCTGCTTGCCAGCCAACTGGCACTAGCCGCACCCGCTCAGCCTGAAACGCAACCCGAAACGCCCCTGCGCGGCCCACTGGGCAATATTGCGGTGAACGCTGAACAGAAAACGCTATTGAGTGCGGAGGAAGTCGCGCAAGTGCACCGCCTGGCCCAGCAGCGCGGTAAACGTTTCAAGGCGGCACTGGTGTGGCACGGCTCCAGTAACTGGGTTAACGCCCTGACCCAGGGCGCGAAACAAACCTTCTCGCAACTGGGTATCGAGGTCGTGGCCGAAACAGACGCCCAGTACGATCCAGCGAAACAGGCAGCAGATATCGAAAATGTCATGGCACTAAAGCCGGACATCGTGCTGTCACTGGTGATCGACAGCACCAGCGCCGCCAACAGTTATCGCGCGGCCGTGGATCAAGGGAGCAAGCTGGTTCTGCTTTCCAACCCGATTCGCGGCTTTGCCCCGGGCAAGGATTATGTGGGCATTGTCACCGATGATATGCGCGGCATGGGTGTGGCGGCGGCAGAGATGACCCGCGACGCCATCGGCGGCCAAGGCGCCATCGGTATCATCTATCACGATGCCGACTACTTCATTACCAATAATCGCGATCAGGCGTTCCGCGACACGGTTCAGCAAGGGCGCAAAGGCACCGACAAGATCAACATTGCGGTGGAACGCGGTTTCACCAAAGAGAGTGAAACTTCCAACATCGCCGCCGCCATGGTGCTGCAACACCCGGAACTGAAAGCCATCTATGTGGCCTGGGATGCGGCCGCAGAGGGTGTTATCGAAGGTCTGCGATCCATGGGTCGCGGCGACATCAAGGTGATTACCCACGACCTGGGGGTAAACAATCTGGTGGACATGGCGATGAACGGCAGTATGTACGGCACCATTGCTGACCGCCCCTTTGAGATAGGACAGGCCATGGCGCGACTTGGCGTCTATGGACTTCTCAAGAAGCCGGCACCGGCCTTCTCGGTCGTCGGCTTCGATAAGGTACAGCGGGAAAATATCCGCAGTATCTGGAGTAGCGCCTATCGCACGGAACTGCCGATACTGCTGGACAAGGCCCTGCAGTAATTTTTAGAACGCCCGATATTCGCGTCAACAAACAAATATAACAACTCTCAACCGGGGTCGAAGCATGCTCTCTTCGCTGAAGTCCACTAGCTGGCTTTCTGCCAGCACCCTCATTCGCAGGGAATACTTTGTCTATTACGTTTTCTTTCTGGTGTTACTGTTTTTTACCGTAACCCTGCACGAATCAGCGTTTTTTTCGCTGGCGAATTTTATGAACATCATTCGCCAGACCACCCCCATCACCATCATGGCTATCGGGCTGACCTTTGCACTGGCGGGCGGACACATCGACCTGTCTATCGGCTCGGTAGTGGCACTATCCGCGCTGGTCGCGGCGGTGCTGATGCAGCTGGTGCCCATGCCGGTAGCCGTGTGCGGGGCGCTGCTGGTAGGTGTGGTCATCGGCCTGATCAATGGTCTGCTGATCGAGTGGCTGAAAGTGTCCTCACTGCTGATTACGCTGGGCACCATGGGGGTTATCACCGGTGTCTCACGCCAGATTACCAATCTGGAATCCGTGCCCATCATCGACAGCAGTTTCAATTTCCTGTTTGGCTCCGGTAGCTTCGGGCCCATTTCCGTGCTGCTGATCTGGACCATAGTGGCTTCGCTGATTGGCTATGTAGTATTGCGCAAGCTGCGCTACGGTCGTCACCTGCTGGCGGTCGGCGGCAATGAGAGCGGCGCCCGCGCCATGGGCATCAACACGGTAAAAATTCGTATTGCCTCACTGGTGATTGCCTCCACCTCCGCCGCCATTGCCGGTTTGCTTTACGCCGGCCGGTTACACGGCGCGCGCTACACCCTGGGCGAAGCGGATCTGCTGACCGTAATTGCCGCCGTCGCCATTGGCGGTACCAGTCTGTTCGGCGGCCGCGCGTCCATTCTCGGTGCGGTAATCGGCTCCTGGCTGATGGGGCTGATCAACAACGGCCTGATTCTTTCCGGATTCTCCACCAACGAACAAATGATTGCCCGCGGACTGATCCTGATCGTCGCCGTGGCCATCGGTGTGAAGGAGCAGCAGAAATGAGTAACGAATTGCTGAAACAACCCGCACTCACAGTCAGGAATATTTCCAAAAGCTTTGGCGGCATTCAGGCGCTGAAAAATGTCAGCTTCAATATCAACAAGGGCGAAGTGGTCGCACTGCTCGGCGACAACGGCGCGGGCAAGTCGACCCTGGTGCGCTGCGTTTCCGGTATTCACCCGCCGGACAGTGGCGAAATCCAGGTCAACGGCAATGCCGTAAGAATCGCCTCGCCGCAGGATGCCCGCGACCTGGGTATTGAAACGGTGTTTCAGGATCTCGCGGTCATTCCGGAATTCGATATCACCGCCAACCTGTTTCTCAACCGGGAGGTCCTGTCCAAAAATCCGCTGCTGCGATTTTTCGGCTGGCTGGATGACAGCGCCATGCAAGCCACCGCCAGCCGTTCGCTACAACGCCTGAATTCGCGGATTCCCGATCTCAGTGAGGCGATCAAGAAATTATCTGGCGGTCAGCGCCAGGCCGTGGCCATAGCACGCGCGGTCAACAGCGGTGCCGATGTAGTGATCATGGACGAACCCACCGCAGCACTCGGCGTGGAGCAGAGCGCGCAGGTGAATGAGCTGATACGACTGATCAGTTCCCAGGGCGTCGCGGTACTGCTGATCAGCCACAACATGCAGCACGTGATGGAAACCTGCGACCGCGCGGTGGTGTTGCTGCGCGGTGAGAGCATCGCCGATGTCGCCATTGACGAAGTATCGCCGCGGGATCTGGTGGGTTTTATTACCGGTGCCCAGCGTCTCAGCGCCTGACGAATAAACGGCCGGAATCGAATTTTAAAGGATGGAGCCATGCCACAGGATACGTTGAAGCACGTCAGCACACTGATCAAACACATGTCGCTGGCGGAAAAGGTCGGCCAGCTGTTCGTACTCGGCTACTCCGGGAAAGATACGGAATACGCCAAGTCACTGGTTCGGGAAATGCACGTGGGCGGATTCTACCTGACCCATGACAACGCCGACACACCCGATGAAGCCTACGAGCTCACGTCACAACTGGATTACGAGGCGCACCTGCGCGCCTGCGATGCGCCGCTGTTGCTCGCCGTCGACCAGGAAGGCGCCTGGGGGGTACTGGTAGAACACACCACGACCGGTCCCGGCAACCTGGCACTGGGTTCGGCGAATAACCTGGCACTGACGGAAAATATGCACCGGGTACTCGGCCGCGAAATGCGTACCCTCGGCTTCAACTGTATCCTCGGCCCCTGCTCGGATATCAACAGCAATCCGAACAACCCGATTATCGGCGTGCGCTCCTTTGGCGGGGGAACCGAATCAGTCGCCGCCCACGCGGCAGCCGCGGTAAAAGGGCTGCACCGTGGTGGTGTAGTCTCCGCGGCCAAACATTTTCCCGGCCACGGCGACACTGGCGAAGACAGCCACCGCCTGCTGCCTGTTGTGGATAAATCCTGGGACGAATTACGCCACAGCGACCTGCGGCCCTTCCAGGCTACCGTTGACGGGGGCGTCGACCTGGTGATGACCAGCCACATCCTGTACCCGAAGATAGACCCGGACAACCCCGCCACCCTGTCAAAGAAAATCCTACGGGATATTCTGCGTAAGAAAATGGGCTTCCGTGGCCTGATCATTACCGACAGCATGAATATGTGGGCCATGCGCAAGAATTACGCCCCGGCAGAGGCGGCGGTGCGCGCCCTTGCCGCCGGTGCTGACCTGGTAATGCTCAGCGAAGAACACTATGAAAACCAGCTCGGTGGCTACAAGGAAAAACAGCGCGAAACCATTCATGGTGTCATTTACGCCGTCGAACGCGGCGAGCTCGCCGAAGAAATCATCGACACCGCTCTCACCCGGGTGCTTACCGTCAAATACCAGCGCGAGGCATTCACCCACCCTGCGCGTTTGGTACACGGCTCACTGCAAAGTGGTGAGCACCAGCATATTGCGGCCGAGTGCGCACGCACGGCCATCCAGGTATTGCGTAACAAGACCGGAGCCTGGCCACTGAAACACGACGGCTTCACCCTGGTCGGTGCCTCCAATCCAAAAATGCACCAGCTGGTGATTAGCACCCGCGGAATTGGTCCCAACGATCCACAAACCGCCTATCAGGTCTTCCGGCAGGAACTCGCAAACCGCGGCTGTCATTTTGCCGAAGTCGGCTACGACCTGCTGGAAACCCTGCTGGCAGCAGACAGCCGCTGCCGTATCGAGCTGCCACTGGTGATCGTGACCGAGGACTACCCACTTCCCGGACTGGATTACGACGGTACCGCGCAAGCGGATATCGTGCAGCGGGCGATTGCCAAGTTCGGCGATGCGGTTGTTGTGGTGGCGCTTCGATCGGACTACGAGCTGGCAAGCTTTCCCGAACTGGCCACTTACGTGTGTAGCTATTCCAGCCGCGCCTGCAGTGCCAGCGCCGCCGCGCAGCTGCTGGCCCAGAACCTGGAGATTTCAGCAACATCCTCTGAGCCCGCCTGATCCTCTACGCGGAACCTGATTGCGCTTATTTTCCGAAACCGAACACAATAAAAACGGAATCAATCATGCGATACCTGAAACTTGTGGGCACAGCTCTCCTTTCCTCCGTGCTCGCCAGTTGCGACCAGCCTGCAACGGGCACTGCATTTCCTGCACCTACCAGCGCAGAAACAGCGCTAGAAAAGATTGCCAGCATGCTCTCGATCCAGCTCGAAGTGCTGAAAAATTACCAGGGAGTGGATAGCTCGCTGCGGCAAATGTGCAAACAGGCCGGTGGCATCGGCGCCAAGTGTTCAACCTATCGCATGTCGCTCACCAATAGCGGCGCCGACCTGGCACCGGAAGCACAGGACTGGACCCTGTACTTTCACAGCATCCGCCGCAACCTGGCACTGCTAAACAGTGACGCGTTTGCGCTGGAGCACGTCAAGGGCGATCTGCACCGGCTGATACCCACCGGGAAATTTACCGGTTTGCCCGCTGGCAAAACCCTGCAACTGGACTTCCTGATTGAAGAGCGCATCCAGTTTGAATCGGACTTTATGCCGCGCTTTTTCGTTGCCGACAGCACGGGCCGGACCTTGGTGATCGAAAATACCGACAGTAACGCTCTCAACCGCTTTGTCCTTCCGATCACCACCAACGATCCGCAAAACTGGAAGCACACCCCCAGCGATGCCAACACCCTGGCCACTGCCGCCAGCCGCTACCAGAGTCACCTGGCTGCGGGCAACCACGCTTCCGTAGGGAGCGATTGGCAATCGCGCATTATCCCCAAACCACTATTCACTCAGCCTTACGCCCTGAAGCCCGTGCGGCTCGATGACGGTATCCGTATTGAAAGCGGCGTGCTGACAACAAAAAGCGTGGACGCCATTAACCAGCGGCTAGCGCAATTGCGATTGGCCCCCGAAAGCGACAGAGCCTACCCAGTAAAGCTTGTCGTTGCCCCGGAAAGCTTTACTGATGCCGTCAGTGGCAGCTACCGCCTGGATGCGCAAACGCAAGAAGCCATCGTCGTAGGCTATGACCAGGCTGGCGCCTTCTATGGTCTGCAGTCCCTGCTGGCACTGGTGGATGCGGACAAGCGCACACTGGCACCGGCCAAAGTCGAGGATGCACCACGCTTCCAGCACCGGGGCATGTTCCTCGATGTAGGGCGTAACTTTCACAGTAAAGAGGTAGTGCTGAAACTGCTGGAACAGATGGCGGCCTACAAGCTCAACCGTTTTCACTTCCATCTTTCAGACGATGAGGGCTGGCGACTGGAAATTCCCGGTCTACCGGAACTGACGGACGTGGGCAGCAAGCGCTGTTTCGACCTGAGTGAAACCCGCTGTCTGCTGCCACAGCTGGGATCGGGGCCAGACAGCAACAATTTTGGCAGCGGTTTTTATACCGTCGAGGACTATATCGAGATAGTGCGCTTTGCTGCCGCACGGCATATCGAAGTCATTCCCGAATTCGACACCCCCGCCCATGCGCGCGCCGCTATTGTCGCCATGGAAGCGCGATACAAAAAATATCGCGAGACTTCACCGGAAAAGGCCAACGAATTCCGCCTGATCGATCCGGAAGACAACACAGATTTTCTTTCGGTGCAGTTCTACAATGACAGCTACGTAAATCCCTGTATCGATTCCAGCTATCACTTTGTAGAGAAGCTGATCCGCGAAGTACAACAGATGCATGCGATCGCCGGCGCGTCACTCGCTACCTGGCACTTCGGCGGCGACGAGGCCATCAACCTGCTGGCGTTCGACAGCTTTGAAGATGCACCGGGCACGGACCCGGAAAAAGGTGATGCTGCCGCGTCCGCCCGCCAGCAGCCCTGGTCCGGCTCCCCCCAGTGCCAGCAGTTGGTGGCAGACGGCAGCGTGGCGTCCATCGACAAACTCGGCAACTATTTTGCCAGCCGTGTCAGCGCCCTGGTGAACGATGCCGGCATCCAGACCATGGGTGCCTGGTATGACGGGCTCAAACATATCCAGGACCCGACAAAAGATCTCAGCACAGCCAACAACTACATCAACTCCTGGGCACCGGCTTTCGGCGACGGCGGTGATAAAAGCCACCGCCTGGCGAGCCGCGGATTCGGCGTGGTGCAGTCCCACTCTGACCACCTCTATTTCGATATGCCCTACGAAATGGACCCGAAAGAGAACGGCTACTACTGGGCGTCGCGTACCTCCGATACCCGCAAGGTGTTCGGCTACTCACCGCTCAACACCCCGCAGATGGCCGAAGTCTTTCCCAATGCCGATGGCCAGCCCTGGAGCGGCAAAGCACCGACCGCAGAATTTGCGCAAGCCGTGCTGGGCATTCAGGGCCAGCTGTGGAGTGAGACCACACGCACCGACACCATGGTGGAATACAAAATCTTTCCGCGGCTGCTGGCGCTGGCCGAGCGCGCCTGGCACAAAGCCGAGTGGGAACTGCCACCGCAGCAACAGGAATTCGATGGCGACAGCAATCTGGTCAATAAAGAGCAGCTGGCCGCCGACTGGCTGACCTTTTCCGCCGCGCTGGGCCACAAGGAACTCTACAAATTGGACCTGGGCGGGGTGGACTACCGAGTACCTGTGCCCGGTGCCATTGTCGAAGCCAGCAAACTGAAAGTCGCCACCCCCTACCCCGGTCTTTCCGTGGAGTATTTTGATGGCCGCGAATGGCAGGCGGTCACTCACCAGACAGCACCCGAGTCGGTCATTCGCCTGCGGGCACGCAGCGCCGACGGCAAGCGCTCCAGTAGAAGCGTGGAAATATGATCGGTGACCAGTTGTCCGGAGACCTTTTTGAGCGCGATTAAGAGCGCGATCACACCGCGACTCCTCCCCCCTGGGGGAGGACGCGAACGAATAGCAGGGCTGGCACACTAACGTTGTACAATTGCGCCTCCGGGGTTCTGAAGTGGTTCTGGTGAATGGAAACCCCGGCTCAAGCCCTGCTGACCGGTTATTGCCATGCTTCTAGCCTCCAAGTACAGCCTCCCCGACTGCCCGGAACACACCCTGCAAAGGCCCCGGCTGCAATCACTTCTGGAACAGAGCCAGAGTGACCAGTTGTTACTGGTCACCGCGCCCGCCGGCTACGGCAAGACCACCCTGGTGACGTCTTGGGCCACGGAGCAGGACAACCCGGTGGCCTGGTACTCCCTGGACGGCGGTGACAACGAGCCCGGCCAGTTCTGCCGCTACCTGGTGGAAAGTGTGCATCGCGCCACCGGCAACGGGGTGCCGGAAACCAGCAAAATCCTCGCCGCCCAGCACAATCTCGACCCCTCCCTGGTCATCAGCCAGATGCTGTCGGAACTGCGCCAGCTGCCCAGTGAGCTGCGCATCGTCCTCGACGACTACCACCAGATCGACAACCCGGCAGTGCACGATGCCACCCGCTTCCTGCTACGCCACGCACCCGCAGGGATCGGCGTGGTCATCACCAGCCGCAGCCAGCCACCACTGGGCCTTGGCGCCCTGCGTTTACAGGGCCGCCTGCTGGAGTTGACCGCAGACGACCTGGCGCTGACCATCGACGAAACCACCCAGCTGCTGACCCGGCGCCTGCCCTTTGCTCTGGGCAGCGACCGCGTGGCGCAGCTGCACCAGCTGTCCGAGGGCTGGCCACCGGCGATCCAGATGTTTGCGCTGTCAGTACGCAACCAGGAGGAAGTGGACCGCTACCTGGGTGAACTGGAGCAGGGGCACGGGCACATCCTCGATTACCTTGCCGAGGAAGTCCTGGAACGGCTGGCCCCGGAACTGCGCCAACTGCTGGCCCGCACCTCCATCCTGACCCGGGTCAACGGCCTGCTGGCGGAGCGTCTCAGCGGTCAGAGTGGTGGCCAGCAGCAGCTGGAAACCGCCGCCAGCCGCGGTCTCTTTCTTCAGGCGCAAGACTCCAGCCGCCAGTGGTTCCGCTTCCACCCGGTTTTTGCCCGCTTCCTGCAGCGCCAGCTGTCCGACGGCGAGGAGCTCACCCAGCTGCACCAGACCGCCAGCGATACCTGGCAGGAGCTCAAGCAGCCACTGGAAGCCCTGCGCCACGCGCTGGAAGCGGAAGACCGCGCGCGGGTACACCGCCTTATCGCCGAGCAGGGCGAACAATTCCTGCGCGAGGGCCAGTTCCGGGTACTGAACGACAGCCTCAACTGGCTCGGAGAAGACCAGCTCAAACGCCACGCCTCCTTCACTCTGCTGGCCGCCCGCCTCGCCCGCGACAGCTTCAACTACGACCGCTGCAACAAGTTGCTGGCCGCCGCCGAGAGCTGGCTGCAGCGCGAAGACCCGCAGCAGTGGCAAGCATTCGAGGGGGCCTTTGCTGCCATGCGCGCGCAGGTTTCCGTATCCCGCGGCCAGATCCTCAAAGCCAAGGAGTACGCCCAGGAGGCGCTGGAGCTGTTACCGGAAGAGCAGGACAGCGAGCGCATCGCCGCCCAGCTGGTCATCGGTGAAACCAGTTTCTGCCTGGGGGAGCTGGATCAGGCGATGCACCATATGGAAGCGGTGGAAAAGGCCACCCTCGCTCGCCACGACATTCCCAACGCCGCCTGGGCCCTGTGCCAGCAGACCGAAATCGCCTTTGCCAACGGCCTGCTGAAAAAGGCCGCGGCGCTGCAGGGCCGCGCCCAGCGCCTGATCGAGGAACACCACCTGGTGGGCCTGCCGATCTCCGAATTTATCTATCGCCTGAAAGGGCAGCTGCAGTGGGAAGCCGTCGACCTGGACGGCGCCGCGGAATCTGCCCGCCGGGGTATGCAGATCAACCGCAAGGTCGGTGAGCGCTGGCTGCTGCCGGAATACACCCTGCTGTTGAAAGTGGCACTGGCACGGGGAGACAAAGATGAAACCCTCGAGTGGCTGGAGCGTGTGGAACACCTGCTGGCGGGCGAAGAGTACCACCGCGACTGGGTAGCCAATGCGGATGCGGCGCGCATGCGCGTGTGGCAGGCGCTGGAGAATACCGATGCCATCGCCAGCTGGCAGGAGCAGGCGGAGCCGGTGGTCGACCGCCCCAGCAACCACTTCGAGCAGTGCTACGGCCGCAACCATGTGCGCGCGCTGATTTCCCTGCACCGCTGGTCCGATGCCAACCGTCTTTTAGGTCGCCTGCAACAGGTGGCCGTGGAGTGCGGTCTGGTCACCGACCAGCTGCGCAACCGCGTACTCGCCGCCCACCTGGCGTGGCTGCGCGAGCGCCGCGAACAGGCGCTGGAGCATATCCGCGCCGCCCTCACCATCATGCAGGACAGCGACCTTATCGCCAGCTTCCTGCAGGTTGGCAAGCCGATGATCGTGATTTTAAAAGCGGCGCTGGAGGAAACCGGCAAGCTCGCACTGAGCGAGCCGCTGGCAGACAAGGCCCAGCAACTGATCAAGCTCGCCCAGCAGCAGCCAGAGCTGGGGGGCGGCATCCGCATCGAGCTGGACGAAACCATCGTGCGCGAAATCCTCGCCAGCGACGCGGTGCCGGACTTCCTGCGCCACTCCCCCCTCACCCCGCGGGAGTGGCAGGTGCTGAACGCCATCCACTCCGGCCTGTCCAACGAGCGCATCGCCCGCCACTTCAAGGTGGCCCCAAGCACCATCAAGACCCATATCCGCAGCCTCTACCAGAAACTGGACGTGAAGGACCGCCAGGAGGCCATTGCCCTGGCGGAGCAACTGCTGCGATCGGTGCAGGATAAGCCCTGATCACCCCGCCTCCCGACCGCCCTGTAAAGCACCCTCCCCCCGTTCGGGGAGGAGGTAAGGCGCCACCGGCGTCGCCATACTGACCCTAAGCTAATAGCTATCCATAAAAAGCTTTCAATAACGGACTCACGGTATGAGCGGTATTCACACAGATAAATCAACCGGGGAATGGTGGCGCAACGGCGTCATTTACCAGATTTACCCGCGCAGTTTCTGCGACGCCAATGGCGATGGTATCGGCGACCTGCCGGGTATCACCCAGAAGCTCGGCTATGTGAAATCCCTCGGTGTGGACGCCATCTGGATCTCCCCCTTCTTCAAGTCACCCATGGTGGACTTCGGCTACGACGTGTCCGATTATCGCGATGTAGACCCGATCTTCGGCAATCTGGACGACTTCGACAAAGTGATCGAAAAAGCCCACGAACTGGGCCTTAAGGTGATCATCGACCAGATCCTGAGCCACACCTCTGACCTGCACCCCTGGTTCGAAGAGAGTCGCGCCAGCCGCGACAATGCCAAGGCCGACTGGTACGTATGGGCCGATGCCAAGGAAGATGGCAGCGCACCGAACAACTGGATGTCCAACTTCGGTGGCAGCGCCTGGCGCTGGTGCACCCGCCGCCGTCAGTACTACCTGACCAACTTTCTCAAGGAACAGCCGGACCTGAACCTGCACCATCCGGAAGTCCAGGAGCAGCTGCTGGCGGACCTGAAATTCTGGCTAGACCGTGGGGTCGACGGTTTCCGCCTGGACGCCATCAACCACGCCTTCCACAACCGCTCGCTGGAAAACAACCCGCCGCGCCCGGTGAAGCTGGATAAAAATGGCCTGCCGCCGGTAAACAGCTACGAGTACCAGTGGCACATTCACGACAAATCCCAGCCGGAAAACCTGGTGTTCCTGCAGCGCGTGCGCGCCTTGCTGGACGAGTACCCGGGCACCATGACCGTGGGCGAAGTGGGCGACGACAACACCCACAAGATCATGGCCGAGTACACTACGGAAAACCGCCTGCACATGGCCTATTCCTTTGACCTGCTGGCGGAAGACTGCAGCGCGCAGTTCCTGCGCGACACCCTGGAAAAGAACCGCCAGGTGATCGAGGAAGGCTGGCCCTGCTGGTCCATTTCCAACCACGACGTACCGCGCTCTTTCAGCCGCTGGAACAAGGGCTTCGACCCGGAAACCGCCCGCGCCCGTGCGCCGCTGTTCTTCCTGATGCAATTGATGCTGCGCGGCAGTGTGTGCATGTACCAGGGCGAGGAACTGGGCCTGCCGGAAGCAGAGGTGGCGTTTGAAGACCTGCAGGATCCCTACGGCATCAATTTATGGCCGGAATTCAAGGGCCGCGACGGCTGCCGTACCCCCATGCCCTGGTACAACGGTGGCGAAATCAATGCCGGCTTCTCCAAGGTAAAACCCTGGTTGCCGGTGGCGGAAGAACACTACCATCTGGCCGCCTCGGTACAGGAAGATGACCAGCACTCGATGCTGAACCGCTTCCGCGACCTGCTGAAGTGGCACGCGGATCTGCCAGCGGCACTGGCCACTGCCAGCCAGCGCATCCTGGATACCGCCAATGACCTGTTGGTGTTCGAGCGCGGCAATGAGGAAGGCGAAGGCTATTTCGTGGTACTGAACCTGGGCCATGAGGCGGCAAGCTTCAACCTGCCGGAAGAATTTACCGGCAGTGAAGACATCACACCCAGCGGCTTCGCTGGCACCGTTAACGGTGAAAAGGTGGAACTGCCGGTCGCGGCCGCGCGGGTTTTCTATCGCAAATAAATTACGGTAAGTAAATTGCCGGAAATAGACCGCCGCAGATAAACGGCGCCACGAAACAGGAAAAATTTCGGACTTATTGAGAAATTGGCGCGCACTTGTGCAAGTGCAGCGAACCGGCCCCGGGTATCGCACTCAAAGGGTTACCTCTCAATAAGAACGTTCACTTTGTTGCTCTCTCGTCAAAGCACGCTTTCCAGACTTTCTGGATTGTTTCAAGCCGGCTCCTTAGCCGGCTTTTTTTTGCCCGCTACTTTTGACCTGTCTCGCCCTGAACGAAATTCATCTATCACCATCGCCCGTCATTCCATTTAAATGTAAAAGGCGCCAAACCCCGATCCTACCATGCCTCTCACTTGCCCAGAGGTCTGCAAAACCAACCGGCAGGGCTCATCCCGCGGCCAAATCGGGAAACACCGACGCGCCGCTTTGGGGAAATTCACAGGTTTTTTGTGCGCCCAGGGTGCAGGGGTTTCTATACCCTGAAATTTGCCAGAGCGAGCGTCACTCTCAGCGGGCTCAGCTGGCAATACCGGAAGCGCGTACACAGAGACCTGAAATTCGCTCGCAAGAGCAGATGAGGTATCTATGCATTTACCTGCACAACGTTGTTCTTCCCTGCTGAAAAAAATTCTTGTAGGCAGCAGCCTGATTCTCGCCGCATCCGCGGTTTTCGCCCCCATCGCCCAGGCCGGTGATTACCCCTACCCCTACCAGCAGCACAGATCCATGACCGATGGCAGCGCCTGGTGGCGCCGGGATGTGATCGGTGGAGCGCCACATATCATTATCGATCTCAGTGAACAGCGGGCGTATTTCTACAAGGGCAGCCAGCTCGCGGGCGTTTCTCCCGTGGCCACGGGAATCGCCGGATACCGGACACCTACGGGGAGCTTCCGCGTGAGCGAAAAAGATATCGATCACCGCTCTAATTTATTCGGCCACTATGTGGATCGCGCCGGCTATGTGCGCAAATCCAGTGTCGATGTGCGCCGGGATTCGCGTCCTTCGGGCACCATGTTCCGCGGTGCTTCCATGGACTTTTTCATGCGGGTCAATGGCGCCGTTGGTATGCACGCAGGTAAGGTTACCGGGCGTCCGGAATCCCACGGCTGTATCCGGCTGCCCTGGCATATGGCAAAGATTTTTTATGAAAATGCGCCTATGGGCACCAAGGTGACCATTCGACATTAACCTTCGCCGTAAACCTTCACCATCGAAACACGCGGCCTTGTATTCAAGTGCGCAAAAACAAAAAGGGCAGCTTTCGCTGCCCTTTTTGTTTGCTATTTTTTGATATCAGCCCAGGCTTCCCAGCACACTGCGCATGGTCCAGAAGTCCCAGCCCTCCGGAAGCTGTGCGCGGTCCTCTTCACTGGCGACAATACCCCGGCGATGTTCCGGCCATGCCAGCACCGCAACACCTTCGTATCCGGCAAAACGATGGAACAACACCGGCGCGGAAAGTTTTCGCTCCAGTTGTTCACACAGCGGATGCCACGACAAGGGAAGCTGCCTGCGCACCCAGGACCATTCCCGGTTACTCTCCGTGTCGGACTCCTGCACCGGTGAGTGCGAACTTTCGATTTGAGCGCTGCGCCGCGCGTGACTGGCTTCCAGCGCACTGTTACCCGGTAGCGTAAGTACCCCCATCGCCTGCTGTTGTGCACAGAGCACACAGGCATCAATGGACAGCCCCAGAGCCATTCCACGCTCAACGGGTACAAACCAGTGCTGCCCGGCGGGCACCTGCCATTCACAGAAGCCGCAGGTACCGCTCTCAGCGGACTCTGGTGCTATCTGCTGCAGCGCCTGTACCACCTTGCCGGGCGCCCAGAAGTTGGCCTCATCTCCGGGGAAAAATTCCTGCGCATACTGGCTGACATGCCAGTGAAAACTGAAGGCCGCAGCAACCCGGTTGCGATCGCGCGGACCGAGGCTGCGAAAGCCGCGGTGGTTTACCTTGGCCAGGCAGTACTCACAGGGGTGCGGCGTCGCCGTGAGCTCTGGTGCGGCGAGCGCCTCGCGAGCAGTGCCGACCCACACCACTTGTTGCGGGTCCTCCAGCGCACCACAGCAACTGGCCAGATGCACCCGGTGAAAGAATTCCCCACGGATCTGCTGATCTTCCACCGCAGCCACATCCACCGCATACACCATGACCGGGTGACCCCGATAAATCCAACCGTGCTCGGTTTGATCCAGATCACCGAGCGTGACTTCCATTCCCTTGACCAGAGCCTCCGCGATGGCGTCGCCCCGCACGTCTAATACTTCAGAGGGATCAGTGAGGTCTTCCGTGTCTGGTAGTTCATCGGCCTCGGGTTCCGCTGGGCTGTTAATTGGCTCAGGGCTGCTTACCGATTCAGGGCCGTTTTCCAACTCAACAGCATCTTCCGTCAGCAGGGTATCGTCATCGGAATGCCGGGCATCGGGCGGTGTCCCCATACCGGAGATGGCCTGAGTGAGTGCTTCCAGATGCCGGCTCCAGCGCCCCATCAGAGCGACTCCTCGAGGATACTGTGGATCTTGGTTTCAGAATTGGTGATCACGCGGAAGGCCACTCGCTTGGATTGTTCGATATTTTCACTGCCGTCGGCATTGTAAATCGGCCGCGAGGAAGAATATCCGACCGCCGCCACATTCTGCATCATCCAGGCGTGGTGAGCGGTTACTTCATCCAGGGTGTAAACGTAGCGTAATACCGAACGCGCGCGATCCTGGGACAGGCGCAGGTTATTGAAGTAGGTATCGTTGCGATCGCTGCTCTGGCCCCAGCCGGAGCTGGTATGCCCCTCGATACGCACCGCCTCCACCGACGCCTTGAAGGGCGCCAGTACGTTCATATAGCGAGGGAAAAATTCCTCGAATACCACCTGATAACTGGCGCTGAGAGCGGCCTCACCGGTGTCGAACATGGCATCGGAGTTATTGAAAGCGACGGTCAGAGTATCCCGATCGATAGTCGCGCCCCAGCGCGCCAGGTCCGGTGCAAATTCATTCTGCAGGGACTCGTAAATTGCCAGCTGGTTTTCTCGGTAGGACATGGCAATGGTGCGAATCTTTTCCCGCTCGATCATTACCGAACGCATCATTGCCACCGCAATACACAGGAATACCATCATCAGCCCCGCCATCAGGTCGGATACACTGATCCAGGAGGCTTCGCCCTCACTGCCGCCGCGCACCCCGGAACGGGAAAACCCCGGCCTGGTGGACATCAGGCGATTTCCTCGCGCGCGCGCTCTGCGGATGCGGCGGCTTGCGTCAGGCGCTGCATCTGCGCCACCAACTGGCGGTAATCCCGCGTAAATTGACCACTAATCGTTGCCAGCGCCTCACCCATGGCCGCGATAACGCCCTCCACTTCCTCTTCCATCTTGCGCTCCACCAATTGGTATTGCTTGCCGATGGAATTCTCTGCGTCGCCCATGCTCTTGCGGATCACGTGGCTGAGGGCATCCATCATTTCCTTGTGGGTGCGCGCCTGTTGCAGGGCCAGTTCCTGCATACCATTGCGGTGGGTGGTAACGGACTCCTGCACCAGCCCCTGGATAAAGTCCGCATCCAGGCTCGACATCTTCTCGAAGGCACCGGAGACCGCCTCGATCTGGGCACCCAGCAGTTCGCTCTGCTTGGCGATACTCACCAGCGACTGTTTCATATCGCTGGTCATAACCTGCTGCACCACATCGATACCCTGCACGAACTGGTCGATGCGCTCGCCCAGATGCGGTAGTACGTCCTGCATTTGCACACTCACGCCGCGGTAACGCTCCAGTTGCTCGTTGAGCGCCTGCATCTGCTCACGGGCCTGGGTGTTGACCCCCTGCATACCCTCGAAGAACTGCGGTACTTCTGCCAATTGCTGGTGAATCTGCTGCAGGTCCCGCGCAACCTGTACCAGCCCCATCACCGCGGTGTCACAGTGTTCGGACCAGTATTCCACCCGCTCCTCGTGGGCTTTGTACTCGCGCGTCAGGGTTTCCACCATGCCATCAAAGCGGCCGAAGTTTTCCCCAAAGCGTGTCATGTTGTCGCCGAACTGGGTTTCCACGCGCTCATTGAAACGCACCACCACCTGCTCCATCTCCTGGACCAGTGCCTGGGAGACCTGCTCGGAAAGATTTGCCAGCTGAGTTTCACTCTGCGCGAGTTGACGCTCCTGCCCTTCCACCAGTGCACTTTGCAACTGCTGCAGCGCACTGTGGATATCGGCCAGTTCCGTTACGGTAGCGGCTTCTCCGGGCATCGGGATAAAACGGGTCAGCGCTCGCAGCAGTATCGAGAGGCCAATACCGCACACACTGGTGATAAAGGCGGTTTTCAGTCCATCCAGCAGATTGGCGATACTCCGGTCGATATCCGCAAGGCTGAATTCAAATAGCCCGATAATCACGCCGGTAAAGGTACCGAGAATACCCAGGGAAGTGAGCAGTCCTGGCGCCTGCTCAACGAATTCCGCGGCGCGACGCGCAAAACGGCACACCAGCGCCAATGCAAACAACACCAGCATCAGGGAGAGGAACCCTTCGGTGACCGCATCCGGGCTCAGGGCAACAAAGACAGAGCGCAAAAATTCAGACATGGAAGTAATCTCGTTTGGAATCTTCTCGAATTGTTTTTTATAGAAGCCGTTTTATACAGGCTTGTTTTATGCAACCTTGGTTTCCGGTTACGCCTTCAGCTGCAGCACAAATTCCTGCACCGAATCCCCGGACGGCAATCGCCCGAGGTGGTGGCTGAACAGGCGGTAGCCGGGTAACAGCCGCATCAGGTCGGCGGTGCTGCCGAGGGTGCGGTCACTGCGACTTTCGGAGTTACCGGTCACCGCTACCCGTTCATCCTCCAGCACTTCAAACATGGCCGGCCGCTGCGGCTGCTGGCTGGATTTGTACACCAGGAAATGCAACTGGCCGCCAGGCACCATCCGCCCCGCCAGCAATTCTCCCAGCGCTTCAATCTGCTCGGGACTGCAGAAATTCAGCAGATCCCACAGGAATACACCGTCTAGCCTAGTTCCGGGATCAAAACTGAACATGGACTCACTGAAGCCGCTGCGTTCACCGTGCATTTTCTTGCGCCAGGCCAGGGAGGCGTGCAGGTCTTCTACATACAGCGCACCCACTTTCTTTTTCAGGGCATCGATATTGCGCCCATTTTTGCGACCACAATCCAGCACCGTGGCGTCGGCCGGCAATGCCTCCAGTGCTTTGCGAATACCGGCAAACTCCATACGCTCGTCATCGCGCACCTGGCGGAAGTAGGCACTCACATCGGAGGCGCCACCGCTGCGCACCTGGTTGCGTGATGCAATGCTGTCGTATTCGAGAAAATGCTCGGTAACATTCTGATCCATGCCTTCCCGCTTCATCAGGGAATTGAACAGGCTGAAGCGATCCATACATTTCAACAAGGTTACCGTGGAGTGTCCCTTGGAGGGCACCTCCGGATAACTGGGATCGTCCACATATTCGAAACAGAAATTTTCCAGCAGGCGGAAACGTCGCGGCTTGTGCGGCTGATTGCGCCCGGTATAGCGCATGGTATGCAGAATCGTGCCCTGCTTCAGGTGCGGCTGCAGCAGGCGAATCAGATGCTGGATAACATCAAGCTCAAGAAAATTGAGCAGGTCCCAGCACAGGATCACGTCGAACTTGAGGTTCGCGGGTTTGGGGATCAGATGATCTTCCAATGCCTGTAGCGGATCACCGCCGTGTTGATTGTCAGCGAGGTATTCCACCAGGTCTTCAATATGACACTGGCAATTCAGACTGAGAAAGGCCTGGGTGGTGCCGGACGAGAGAGGCCCGAGATCGAGAATTCGGTCCCCGCTTTTGACCATCTCGGTCGTTAACGCAGCGAGGCCAAAAGAGCGGTGTTGCATTGTTTATCGCAAGAATTCGGGGCGTGAGCCAGGGTTTTTAAACAGGAATATGCAACGCCGCTCGGGGGGATGATGCGGCGTTACAACGGGCTATCAGCTGTCAGCCAGCTCCGCTTCCTTGGCCTGTTCCTTGGCAGTTTCTTTCGATGCAAAAGATTTTTTCGCGGCGGCAGGTCTGCTCGGCGCTTCATCTTTCGGCGGCAGGTTCGGGTGAACCAGCTTCTCTTTGAACTCGGAATGACGGGCTTTCATCTCGTCATCGGTATCGACCATATCCATGGAGCCGCGGAATTTACCACCGTCATCCAGCTGGATGCGCGGGGCAATCAGGTTGCCCTTAACCACTGCGGTGTTGCGGATTTCAATCAGCTCATCCGCCAGCGCGTCGCCGGTCAGGGTGCCGTTGATGACAATATTCTGCGCGTGGATATTTGCATTGATTTCACCCTCGCGACCAATGGAAAGGTCGTGGCCTTCCATGATAACGGTGCCTTCGATGGTGCCTTCAATATGCAGGTCTTCGGTACCAATCAGCTCGCCACGGAACTTGATGTTTTTACCGATTACAGAGCGATCCTTCGCCATGGATGCGCCAAGCTTATCCGCGAACGGACGCTCGGTTGCACCACTATCGTTCATTCCGGAAAGAAAAGAGTTGGAATCCAGATTCGCATCTGGTTTTGGGTCGAGCGGGTTCGCCATTGTTCCACCTAATGTAACCGTAGAGTGCTTTTGTTTTTAGTGAAACGACGTTTGTAGCTTTTTTCTCTGACAGTTCCCATAGCGAGCGTGACAAAAATCCGTTGGCACGCTCACTTTGTGAGAACTTTCACAATAATTTTTTACGCGCCAACCGATAAATCCCGACTTTCGCATAAAAAGCGCGCAACCCATTGCGTCGCCCAATATTAGTGCCGGCGTCAGGCTTCCGGCGTTTTTACGAAATAATCGTGCGCAGCCCGGTTAACCCGTCCGGACAATCGCAAGGTCGAAACCATTGTGGGTATCGCCATCACAGCGTACATGCCGGTAATGAAACTGTTGACGATACTCAGCGACAACACCGCCCCCGACACAATCAGCAGCATATAAATCACGGTATACACAACCTGGAAACGGGTACCAAACAGGAACACGAAGCACTTCATGCCGTAATACCAGAAGGTAACAATGGTACTGAACGCCAGCGGTACCACCATGATGAGCAGCAATACGGGACCCCAGCCACCAAATACACTACTGAAGGCATTGGCAGTCAGCGAGACGCCTGCAATCCCCTCTGCGTCCTGCCAGACTCCGGTGAGCAGGATGACCAAGGCGGTGCAGGTACAGATAATCAGGGTATCCACGATCGGGCCCAGCATGGCCACCACGCCCTCGCGCACCGGCTCTGTGGTTTTGGCCGCACCGTGGGCCAGGGACTCGGTACCGATACCCGCTTCATTGGAGAAGGCACCGCGACTGATACCGATGGCAATCACCGTACCCAGCGCGCCGCCGACCACCGCCTGACCGGAAAACGCATCGCGAAAAATCAGGCCAAAGGCCGCGGGGATCTCCTGCCAGAAGTAACCGATAACCCCTAGCGTCAGCACCAGGTAAAACAGCACCATGGCTGGCACGATACGCACGGCAAAACGCCCGATGCGCTGAATGCGCCCCGCAATGACCACCAGCGCCGCCAGAGCCAACAGCACTCCCATACCAAAATCAAATTGCAGTGCATTATCCGGGCTCACCCAGCCGAGCGGTTCAGCAAAGGAAACCCGCAGCAACTGCACCATCTGGTTCGACTGGAACGAAGGCAGCAGGCCACACAGGCCGGCAATGGCAAACAGGTAAGCCAGCGGCTGCCAGCGCTTGCCGAGCCCTTCGCGGATGACATACATAGGACCACCCTGGATTTCACCGTTGCTATCGCGGCCGCGGTACATCACCGCCAGGGTGGCGGTATAGAACTTGGTGGCCACCCCGACCAGCGCCGTCACCCACATCCAGAAAATGGCTCCGGGCCCACCGGTGCTGATGGCAATGGCCACCCCGGCAATATTGCCCAACCCCAGGGTGCCAGACAGCGCAGTGGACAGCGCCTGCCGGTGGGGCACCTGGCCGGGATCATTGGGGTCATCATACTTGCCCCGCAGCAGGTCGATACTGTGGCCAAGGTGACGATAAGGCCGCGCGCGCGAACTGATCAGTAGGAAAAGACCACCGCCTACCAGCAGCACCAGAAGCGGCGTGCCCCAGGCGTAGGCAACGAAGGTATCGAGGGCGGATTCGATTGTTTGGAGAAAGTTCATGAAATGCGGAGTGGCTCGATTGCTAAACCGGTAATGCTCTCGCAATCCCGCACAGATCTCAAACCGGGCGTATCATCTAGAGGGAGACTCGCTCGGTCTCTGGCCCCACCCCAGCGGGCTGCAGCGGAATCAGGGTCACATAGCCCCCGGATATTTTCGCTCTCAGGCCCAGCTTCTCCGCGACCTGCGCCAGGGCAACATCCCAGGGCACCTGATCTATCTGCAGACGGTCAATATCCCCCTGCACCAGATCCATACCTCTGACTTGCAGGCCGCCAAATTCCGCAAACATTTCGATCACCTCGCGACCGTTGACCTGCTCCAGCTTCATGGACAGCATCTCGTGTTCGGGGCCTGGGACCTCCCTGCCGGCAACAGGTCCAAGAGCAATGGCGATTCCCAGACCGATAAAGACGAACACAATCACCAGGGACAGCGCGAGCCTCACGGGCATTGACGACCACCGTTTTCCATCAGGCACACTTCCAGTGGACTGCTGCAAAACCTGCAATTCCGGTTTTCGCCTGAGTTGCTCCTCTAAGCCCACCAGCAGCTGCTGTACATCCACGCCATACACCCGGCAGATATTCTCGAGAGTATCTGCAGAGGGCAGCGCCTGGTCATTTTCCAGCTTTGAAAGGTATGACTGCTCGATCGCCATTTTCCGTGCCGATTCCGTCTGGCTCCAGCGCAGCCGCGCACGAATCAGTTTCAGACGTTTTCCCAGACTCTCCATATACCGACAACAGCTATTTTGTGGCTGCAACAGAACAGGGAAACTATTCCATCGCGGCGTGGTTTGACGTTGACGGGCCAGCGCCCAGATCAAAGTCTACCAACATTTTCATTACGTCACGGCAGGCAACCCCCTCAACCTTCAGGGTCACCAGCTCCTCAGCATGGATAATCTGGTGCATGTATTCAGATTCAGGACACTGCTCCACCACGCTTTGCCACACCGACAGTAACGGCTCACCCTCCGCGGTCAACTCAACCAAGTCGTCGGTTGCAAAAACGATAATGGGCAGGATAGATAAAATCAGGGCGGCAATAGAGCGCATAGGATGCTCCTCAATGTGTTTGATGGTGCGCAGAAATTACCTTCGGGTTGCCGGAATCGGGAAGGAATAAACTGGAATATTCGGGAATAGCACGGGATCGCAAGCTTTCACCGCACTTCAGCCGGAAAAACAGGCAAAAAAATGCCCCGACCAGCGGGGCAATGCAAGATGACATCAATTGGCGATATCAAAGATGAAACGGGGAGAAAACAGCCACTCGATCAGTTGCCCGCCTGTGCCAGGTCGGTCTCAGCTTCTGCCGCTTTCGGCTCGCTGACCCACAGGGCGCACACGGCTGCCAGCAGCCAGCTGATACCACCGAGCACCAACGCGTAGATGGCCTCGTTGTCGAAGAAGGTACGCAGTACAAACCCCAGCACACTGGCCGCCAGCAGCTGCGGAATGACGATAAAGCCGTTGAAGATCCCCATCATCACGCCCATTTTGCGCTGGGGTACGTGGGTAGACAGCATGGCGTAGGGCAGAGACAGGATCGATGCCCAGGCAAAGCCCACACCCAGCATCGGCAGCAGCAGCCACTGGGGATCGCGGATAAACAGGAAGGACAGCAGCCCGAGGCCACCCAGCGCCAGGTTCACGCTGTGTGACAAATGCATACCCAGGCGCCGCGCCAGCACCGGAATCAGCAGCGCGGCCAGGGCCGCAAAGCCGTTATAGGTGGCAAACAGGATACCGACCCAGTCGGCACCGTCATTGTAGGCCTGGGAAGTGACTTCACTGGTGCCGAAGTGGAAGCTGGTCACCGCCGCGGTGGTGTAGATCCACATGGCAAACAGCGCAAACCAGGAAAAGAACTGCACCCACGCCAGGCGCTTCATGGCGTCGGGCATGGAGTAGAGATTGGAGACAATTTCCTCCAGCATCCCTTCTTTACCAGTCGCGCGCCCGCGCAACACCAGCGCCAGCAGTTGCAGGGCACCCAGCCCGGCGATCAGGCCGGCAAGGATGTACAACTGCTGATCCAGTCCCTGCTGCCACACAAAACCCGCGAAAGCGGCACCCACCAACAGCATGGCGCCACCGATGGTGCGGTAACTTGCGCTGTGATCCTGCACCGGCTCGTCCGCCTGCCCCGCCAGCTCTGGCGACTCGGCAGATTCAAACGCGGCCTGTTGCTCCGGGCTGTACTCACGGGTCTTGAACACACTCCACAGCACCGCCAGCAGGAAACCGATCCCGCCCACATAGAAAGAGATGCGCACGGAATCCGGCACCACACCTTCCGGTGCGGTATTGGAAACATCAAACCAGTTTGCCAGCATCCACGGCATGGCCGAGGCGACCACCGAGCTCACACCAATAAAGAAGCTCTGCAACGCATAACCAAAAGAGCGCTGCTTCTGCGGCAACATGTCGCCCACCAGCGCGCGGAAGGGCTCCATGGAGACGTTGATGGACGCATCCATTACCCACAGCATGCCCGCGGCAATCCACAGGGTGGGCGAGTGCGGCATAAACAGAATGGCGATGGAGGACAGAATGGCACCGGCCAGCAGGAAGGGACGGCGACGGCCAAAGCCGGTCCAGGTGCGGTCACTGAAGTAGCCGATCAGCGGCTGTACCAGCAAGCCGGTCAGTGGCGCGGCCACCCACAACACCGGGATATCGTCGATCTCGGCCCCAAGAGTCTGGAAGATACGACTGACATTGGCATTTTGCAGCGCAAAGCCGAACTGGATACCGAGAAAGCCGAAACACATGTTCCAGATCTGCCAGAAGCTCAACTGGGGCTTGGCGCCGGCAACCGCCGCTGTAGATGGATTTTGAGACATTGGGATCACCGCTGACTGACTTATGGTTATGCGGCAATTGTCTCAGCAGCGGCAAGCGTGGCCATCCTCCCCGGCGGGGGCGGAGGTGGCCGGCGTTTCTAGACTCCTCTATTTAGCCCACGTCTACACCCACACCAGAATCGACACTCTTGATGAGTATGACGCCAGCGGCGCTTTACCGTAGGTGTCTAGGCAGTCAAAAATAGATTTTTAATTGGCCTTAAAGTGCAATTATGGGATCTTTATTGAATGAAAAAACCATAAAGTCCCAATATAAGAACTTTGATTGACTTATTCATTAAATCCCAAAAAAGGGACATAATTCCTAAACCTGATTCTTAAATCCCATATAAAGCACCTTATGGATCCTGAATTGAAATCTCCCGCCGCCATTGCCGAAAGCCTCGGCCAGCGCCTGAAGCAGGCACGCCTGAACCGTGACCTCACCCAGCTGGAAGTGGCCGAGCACGCCGGTGTCAGCCGCAAGGCCGTGCTCAATGCGGAAAAGGGCAAGGTCCAGCTGGAAGTCCTGGTCGCCATACTCCAGGCGCTCGACCTCACTGCCCAGCTGGACAACTTCCTGCCCCCGCAGCCGCCCTCGCCGATCCAGCTGGCCAAGTTGCAGGGCAAGAAGCGCCAGCGGGCCTCGGGCCAGCGCGGCAAAAACGAAGGGGGTGACGACGACACCCAGGAGGAACCGGAATGGTAATGGAAGTCATCGGCGTGGATTATTTAGGGCAAGACGGGCAGGAGCAGACCGCCGGCGCGGTCAGCTTCGACACCGACACCGGCGTCGGTGCCTTCGAATACGACCCGGCATTCATCGACACCGGTATCGAACTCTCCCCCCTCAAGATGCCCCTGGCGCGGCGCATCTACAGCTTCCCGGAACTGCGCTTTGATACCTTCCGCGGCCTGCCCGGCCTGATTGCCGACTCCCTCCCCGACGACTTCGGCAATGCGGTACTCAATGCCTGGATGGCCGCCCAGGGCAAACACCCGCAAGACATCTCGCCCCTGCAGCGGCTGCAGTACACCGGCAGGCGCGGCATGGGTGCACTGGAATACACCCCCGCCACCCGCATCAAAAAACTCAATGCCTCCCAGGACATCGCCATCGACGAACTGGTGGCCATCGCCCAGGAGGTGCTCGACCACCACAGCAGTTTCAACGTGCACCTGGACAAAACCGGCGAAGACAACCGCGAAGCGATGATGGCTCTGATGTCCGTCGGCATGAGCGCCGGCGGCGCCCGCCCCAAGGCAGTCCTCGCCTTCAACAAAGACTTCACCCATGTGCGCTCCGGACAGACCGACGTACCCGAAGGCTTCACCCACTACCTGATGAAGTTCGATGGGGTCAGCGAACACAACAAAGACCGGGAAACCTTCGGCGACCCGATGGGCTTCGGTGCCATGGAATACGTCTACCACCAGATGGCCAGCAACTGCGGTATCGAGATGATGCCCTGCCACCTGCTAAATGAAGGCAATCGCCGGCACTTCGTCACCGAACGCTTCGACCGCCGCGACAACAACAAGGTCCACATCCAGACCCTGAACGGCATCGCCCACGTGGATTACAAAGTCCCGGGGTCCTTTTCCTACGCGGAGCTTTTTGGCATCGCCCGGCAACTGAAACTCAGCGCAAAAGAAGCCGAGCAACTGCTGATACGCATGGTGTTCAATATCGTCGCTCGCAACCACGATGACCACGCAAAAAACTTCGCCTTCCAGCTCAATGGAAAAACCTGGCAACTGGCTCCCGCGTATGACCTGGCCTACAGCTACAAGCCGGGCAGCCGCTGGGTAAACAGTCACTGGATGAGCCTGAACGGCAAGCGGGAAAACTTTACCCGCGAAGATATCTACAGCCTGGAAAAAGTCAGCCCGCTGTTTAGCCGCAGAAAGATCGATAGTATTGTGGATAACGTGGTTGAGCAGGTATCGCAATGGAGCGCTCTGGCCCTCGAAAATGAAGTGCCCGAATCACTAATTGAAGAGATAAGAGCCAACCTAAGACTGAACATCTGAGAACTATTAACCAATGGAATCTTTCACCCCATGGAAGGATTAAGCGATGGATATAAAAAAGAACAGCAACGGATCAGTTCTCTCACAATGACTATTGCCGGGGCAATACATTTCGCGCAGATCGCACCCTAACCTGAAATAAAGCGTCGCGCCGCCTGAAATAGCACGAACAACAAAGGACGTTAAATGTTAAAACGGTTTTTTAGGAGAGAAAAATCGAATATCTATCTGGGCACCATAGCCGTAGTCCCAAGGTCAGATATAAAGAGTAAGCTCGACCCTTGGGGATCCCTTAGCGATGAGGATATGGATCTTTCACTGAGGGAGTATTTGGCGCAAATTTTTGATATTCCCTGCGCAAATGGGGTCAGCAACCCCGAAGATACTGACCTGGTACTGGATGTGATGGTACCAAAATTTCAATCCGGAGACCTTTGGGACGTCTCGATTGGCGAGGTCGCATTTCCGATATTTTGGCGCCCCAAAATAGAAATCGCCTCCAGATTGTATAACCTGAAAACGGGAAAAACAGTCACTACAACGAGGGCAAAATCAAAAATGCCATGGCGAGAGTACTTTTCACGGCTATTTTCATGGCGGTCATTCTTAGGATTTAAACCATTGTTTGATTCATCAGACATGAACAAGCTTTTGCTAAAAGCATGCATAGAAGTTTTATCAAAATTCAAAAAAGTGACGAGATCTTAGAAAAAGGTGTAACAATACTGGGCGCGAGTACAACGTCGAATCTGAGCCTACTGAGAAATCGTGAAACAAGATAAAAAACAGAGAAAAACGAGCAATATCCAGCGAAATTCAGCAGATCGAATCAAAGACTCAATTATTTTCCCCGAGCATAAATAATGCTCAACAAACGTCTTTGACCCAGATGCGAAGACACCAAGAAATGATTGATCAAAATGAGATCGTCATGGAAGAAAATACAAACAATAAACCAGAAGGAATATCAGAAAAATGACTGAAACACTAAGTTTGGCGAAACAAATGGATGCGAAGCTGGAGGATGACCTCTGGCTGGACGACCACCTCTTTGAGATTCGCGAAAAGATTGTCGCACGGGCAAAAGAACTACTGCTTGATACCAATAACGAGCTCACCAAGGCCGCAGCACTGTCAGAGGCGGCGAAGGAGTATGCCCCGGGCATGCGCTTTCCGGACCCGAAGCAGCATTCCTGGCGGGAGAACATTCTCTCCCAATTATCCGCAGTCACCCTGATTTCTGCCCTGCTTGCAATTGTCTTTGGCTGCATCGCTTTCGGTATCTCCATCGCGACCGAAGAGGGAGAGCCGGTGCCGGATGTATCTGGCTATATCGATCTGGTGAAGATATTCGCCGGCGCTGTAGTAGGTTCGACCGGCGCCGCGGTGGTGGCCAATCACTCTAGGGCCAAAGCGAAACCCTGAGTCTTTAAATTTGCGAACAGTATTTTTCGCAGGTTAGCGTTTACCCGCAGGGAGCACCATGAAACGATTTATTCTATCTGTTATTTTTTCGCTGTTTAGTTCACTGTCGTTTTCCAAGGACCTTACCGGTGTCTGGGAGCTGGTTTCCGGCAATTATGTCGACGGCAGCGGCAAGCTGGTCAATTACAAAGACCTGGACTTAAAAGCATTAAAAGTGATTTCGGATTCGCACTTCAGCTTTACTTCAATGAAGGGCGACGTATTTTGGGCGTCCGGTACTGGCAGCTACGAACTGAGCGAAGGCCAATATATCGAAACGTTACGCTACAACTCCTTCGGGGAGCCAGCCGGGACAACCTTTGCGTTCACTACCAGAATCGAGGAATCGCTCTGGTATAACGAACGCTGGAAAGATGGTGAGCGCGTAGAGTACGAGGTTTGGCAGCGCATTGAGTGACCGGAGAGACTTGCGGTTGGCGGTCAAGGCCGCTAACCGCCACGCTTACCGGCAGGTTTCTTTGCCAGAAAGATCGCATGCCGGGCACCCTTACCGGGCCTCTCGCGCACGGTTTTCACCTCCACCCGAAAGCCCACCTTCTTCAGCCTGCTCGCGTACACCGCATCCGGTGATGCCGACCACACGGCCAGTACACCACCCGGTTTAAGACTCTTGTAGATACAGCTGGTGCCCTCCACCGAGTAGAGCCAGTTGTTGTCGCTGTGGGTCAGCCCCTCGGGGCCGTTGTCTACATCCAGCAGTACCGCGTCGTATTGTTCTTTGGGGTTTACCAGCAATTCACCCACATCGCCGATATACACCGTCACACGACCGTCGTCCAGTGGCCGGCCAGCACAATCGCCCAGGGGCCCGCGGTTCCACTCCACCACCTCCGGGATCAGGTCGGCGACGATAACGTCCGCACTGGCGGGCACAGCTTCGAGCGCCGCGGCCAGTGTGTAGCCCATCCCCATACCACCGACAAGCACCCGGGCTTTTTCACGATTCTTTAAGTGCGCACAGCCCAGAATCGACAGCTGTTGCTCGCTGTGAAACCGACGACTGTTCATCAGCTCACCGCGAGGGCCGGACAGGGAGATGGAGAACTCCTGATCACGCTGGCGTAGCGTGAGGGTGCCGCCATTATTGGGAATCTGGGCACTACCGAGTTCGATCCAGGGCTTCATGCGGGGCTCACTTATGGGCTGTAGGGCTTACGGGTTACCGGGCGGATTGTAGGGACAGCAGGTGTGGATAACGCGCGCAATGTAGCACACGTTGGTTCACTGTGCCGGTGACGTTAAAATGACCGGATACCGCTGACACACACCACTTATTTTGTTGAGCTGATCATGAACCGCAGAAAGAAAGTCAACCAGATTCTGAAAAAGAAGGCCAAGAAGGCAAACGACAAGCTCAACCCCAAAGGCAAACCGCGCTACATATCCAAGGCCGAACGTGCGAAACTGGAGCAGCAAACGAGCGATCTGCCGGTAGTGGAATCGGAAGCAGAACACAAATAGAACAAGCCAATACTGGCTGACTTACCGCCAGACCTCGCCTGACTCAAGCCATCAAGGATGAAGAACAATGCTTGAAATTCGACAACTGCTATCCGTCTTTTTCCTGAGTACCAGCATCTACCTGGTATTTGATCTTTTCGCTCAGGGATTTAGTCTGACTGTTCTGGCAGGCACAATCGTCTTCTACTTATTGGCTTACTATACTTGGCCGAAAAAGGAGAAAGAGAGTGATTCTGTCTGGCTGGATATCGCAGAGCTCATCGTCGAACTGCCTTTCCGACTGATTGCATCCCTGTTGCGGGGGTTAGGCCGCTTAGCCTCCAATAAGAGCGGCCCGGATTTTGATATAGATCTCTAAAAAATACGAAGAACATATCAAGAATCAAAAACTATGCAGATCATTTTACCCGCCATTTTCATCACCATCCTGACTTACACACTGTATCGGGGTTATCAGAACTCTCTTGCCGCCAAGCGTGCCAAACTGATCGACGCCTTCCAGTTTCCCAACACCATTACCACAAAAATTATCGACAAATATCCGCACTTGAGTGAATCAGACGCCCGGCGTGTACTGAAAGGTCTCAGGGAGTATTTTCACGTTTGCAATATCGCCGGCAACCGGATGGTAGCCATGCCATCACAGGTTGTGGATGTTGCCTGGCATGAGTTCATTCTCTTTACCAGAAAATATGAACACTTCTGCAACAAAGCGCTGGGACGCTTCCTGCACCATACTCCCGCAGAAGCCATGAAATCGCCTACCCTTGCGCAATCCGGTATCAAGCGAGCCTGGCGAATTTCCTGCTACCGGGAAAACATCAAACCCAAAGCTGCACACAAGCTGCCACTGCTATTCGCGATCGACGCCCACCTGGAGATACCGGATGGATTCAATTACGCATTGGACTGTACCCGCCGAGGCTGCAACGATTATTGCGCGGGCCATATCGGGTGCGGGTCGGGCTGCAGTGGCGGGTGTGCAGGCGGATCATCCGGCTCCGATGGAGGCTGTGGAGGCGGCTGCGGTGGCGATTAAGCATCGCGAAATCTGGTGAACCACCAATGTCAATCAGTAGTTAAAGATCATCAAGATTATTTAACAAGAAAAATAGTTAGACCCAGGAGCGGATTATGGACTTAGGCGCTTTTTCAATCAGCCTCACGGTTAAGGATATCGAAGCCTCCAAGAAATTTTACGAGAGCCTGGGATTTGAATCTCTGGGGGGCGACTGTGGTCAGGGTTGGACGATCCTGAAGAACGGTGACCATATCATTGGTCTATTTCAGGGGATGTTTGACAAGAACATGCTCACCTTCAACCCCGGCTGGGATCAGTCCGCACAGAATACCGACACCTTCACGGACGTACGCGAACTGCGCGAGGCGCTGGTGCAGCGTGGTATCAAGATTGTCAACGATGACGCAACGGGCGATTCAGGTCCGGGCAGTATTGTTATTGAAGATCCTGATGGCAATCCGATCCTGATTGATCAGCACAGGTAGCCGCGTATACAAGTCCCCAGTATCCCGGGATAACCTCAACGCAGCCTAAGAGCTCGCCAGAATATCCGACGATAGGATACTTTTCCGATGCCGTTGGCGATACTGAAGCTTTAATAAGGAATGACTGCGCTTTTCTACAGCTTATCCCCTAAGGATTCTCGATGAAAAATCCCTACGCCAATAACGGGTACGTTTATTGTAGAAACTTCCTCAATGGCACTGAACTTACACCACTTCGAAACGTGATCGAGAAATTCCACCAATCCTGGAAGCAGGAAAACGCCGAGTTCTACACGACAAGGGCAATCAACTCAGCCTATCTCACCGGTCGTAAACACCTCGATGAGATCGACCGAACTACGCTGTTCCAGTTTATTGGCTCTGCCAAATTGATGGAAATCGTGACCGGGATCATGGGCGACGGGGCGAGCTTTATGAACACGCAGCTGTTCTTTAATCCGGTAAATGCCGCGCAGAAAAACTACTGGCACCGGGACTCGCAATATGATTTATCGATTACAGATCAGCAACAGGCACTGCACGGTCCCAATGCCATGCACTTCCGCATTCCACTTGTGGATGAACCGGGGCTGGAACTGGTGCCCGGAACCCACAAGCGCTGGGATAGCCAGGAAGAACTGGATGTGCGGCTGGAGCGCAACGGTCATCGGAACTACGAGCCTCTAGCTAGCGGAGTAACCATTCCATTGAATGCCGGTGACCTCCTGGCGTTCAGCGCCAACATGATTCACCGCGGTATTTACGGAAAGGATCGCCTTTCTCTGGATATTCTTTTCTGCGATCCGGTTCCGGAGTTATTGCAGCACGCCGATGCGAGCTGCCTTCCCGACGAGAAAACCTTGTGCACGCTCGAAAAACCGCGTGCTTTTTTACAGGCCATTGAATTAAAGAACACGAATAGAGGAAGCTCCACTCCGCAATAGGGATAGATATGCTATGAATACGGGGAAGCCCAAACGCCCCTGAATGCGAGAATCATGGCCAAGTCAATCAAAGCGCTTTTTGCCCTAGTCTTTTCCATTCTGCTACTGCACTTCCCGAGTGCGGGTGCCGAGGAAAAGAGCGCGTACAAAATCGAACACATGAAGGACAATGTCTACCGTTTCAGCGCGGGGCATTACCACTCGGTATTCATGGTAACCGGGGAAGGGATCATTGTTACTGACCCCATCAGTGATGCGGCGGCGACGTATCTGCAGAAGCAATTGGCCAAACGCTTCGATCTACCAATCCGCTATATCGCCTACAGCCACAACCATGTGGACCATACGCTCGGTGGGCAGATCCTGGCACAGGATGGCGCAGACATAGTGGCACATGAATATGCCGCGGAAGACCTGAAATGGACCAGGGCTCCCACTGCCTTACCCAACATTACTTTTCGCGACACACTGGATATTGCACTGGGCGACAGTCGGGTGGAACTGCGCTATCACGGACCAAATAACGGGCGCGGCTCGGTCAGCATGCGGTTTATGCCGGCCAATGTGCTGTATGTGGTCGACTGGATTGTTATTGGACGAATGCCTTATAGAGATCTGCTGGGGTATGACATCCACGGCATGATCCACTCGACACGCGAGGTCCTGTCTGCTGAACCATTTGACCTGTTTATTGGCGGTCACGCAGAAACCGGGAGCCGCAAGGATGTCGCGCGCTACCTGGCTTACCTCGAAGCACTCTACGCTGCCGTCCGCGATGGCATGCTGGCAGGTAAGTCCTTAAAGGCACTCCAGTCAGAAATAAAACTTCCCGAATATGCCGACCTGCCAATGTACGATGAGTGGCTGCCGCTAAATATTGCCGGGGTCTACAAATCGCTGGTAGAGGTCTCCTACTTCAATTTTCGACCCGACATCGACGCTGAGTTTTAACGACTCCCTGAAAGCGGCGCGAAATTTTTTTCATCTGTCGGAACTGGGCAACAGCCAAACCGCCTTCCCTCGCGGATATTTATCTTGCCTGCACTTAATGTGCGAAATATATCTAACGCTTTCCGCAAAGGCCTATGCATTTTTTGGCGTATTTTTCATTTTGTGCATCCTTTATTGATGCAGCCTTGCAATTGCCCTACTCTGGTGCGGCTTTAGTTAAAAAACAATAACGGTGATCGGGTCACGATAGCTTTTCGTCGTAACGAAAAAAGCGAGCTATCGATCCCGATATCATAAAAATAATAGGACCGATGATTATGCGAGAGTTCCGAATCAAGGCACTGACCCTGGCGGTCGCTGCTGCAGCCGCACTGCCTGCATCGCTGGCATTTTCCCAACAGGCCGCCGAAGAGAAGGCGGCGACTGATCACGGCGTGATGGAAGAAGTCATCACCACCGGTACCCGCAAGGAAGGGGTTCTGCCCACCGAAACCCTCTCCCCGGTCGACGTACTGGGTGGTAACAAGTTTTCCGATCAGGGCAGTTTCGACCTGACCGAATCCCTGGCCAAAGTGGCCCCTTCTTTCAACACCCAGCGCTTCCCCATTGCCGATGGCACCGCGTTTATCCGTCCGGTGACCCTGCGCAATCTCTCTCCCGACCAGACCCTGGTGCTGGTGAACGGCACCCGCCGCCACCGCTCCGCGCTGGTGAACCTGCAGCTGGCACCGCTCGGCACCACCAACCAGGGCGCTCAGGCCGTGGACTTTGCCGCACTGCCATCCATGGCCATTGAGCGGGTGGAAGTACTGCGTGATGGTGCTTCCGCCCAGTATGGTTCCGACGCCATTGCCGGCGTGGTAAACGTGATCCTGAAAGACGACGCCGAAGGTTTCGGCCTGTCTGCGCAGACCGGCGAGTACTTTGAGGGCGACGGACAGCGCACCACACTCGCCGCCAACGGCGGTTTTGCGCTGGGCGAGCAGGGCTTTGTGAACGCCACCATTGAACACTCCACCGCCGATAAAACCTGGCGCGGTGCCGCGCGTCCGGACGCCGAGTTTGTGGGCACTATCGTGGGCGAGGAAAATGTACCCCTGGATGGCCTCGGCCAGCGCTGGGGCGACCCGGAAGTGACCGCCACCAAGTTTTTCCTCAATACCGGCTACTCCCTGAATGACACCACCGAGCTGTACGGCAATCTGGGTTACTCGAAAAACGAGACCATATCCGACTTCTTCTACCGTGGCCCGGTGCTGGATCCGTCCGCCGAGTTCGCGGCCCGCGAGACGCTACAAAAAGACGCGGACGGGGATTTCATGCCCGACGCAGCGCCCCAGTCGCTGGTGGACGACATCATTGCCCAGGGCCTGAACCCGTCCGACTACCTGGTGGCCGACAGCACCAGTGACAGCGGTTTTGTACTGCGCAACCCCATCTACAGCCAGTTCCCCGGTGGTTACAACCCGGCGTTCGGTGCCGATATCACCGATCTCTCGGTGGTGGCTGGAGCACGCGGCGAGTGGGCCAACGGTATCAGCTGGGACCTGCGCGCACGCAGCGCCGAGAATGAAGTCTCCTATGTACTGGAAAACTCCATCAACCCGAGCCTGGGTATCAACTCTCCCACCACCTTTAACCCGGGTACCCTGACCCAGTCCGAAACCAGTGTGAATGCGGACTTCGTCAAGCCCATCGATGTGGCCGCCTTCGCCACCCCCATGAACCTGGCGTTCGGTATGGAGTGGCGGGACGAGACCTACAAGATCGGTGCCGGCGATGAAGCCTCCATTGCCGTAGGCCCCACCGCTGCCGTCTTCGGCGTGGGCTCCGACGGTTTCCAGGGCTTCCCGGTAGAAGCCGCAGGTGAATACAGCAGTGTGAGCACCGCCGCCTATGTGGATCTGGAAGCGGATGTGACCGACAAGCTGCTGCTGGGTTCCGCCCTGCGGTTCGAGAACTTCGAGGAGTTTGGCTCCACCTTAAACTGGAAGCTGTCCGCCCGTTACGACTTCACCGAAAACTTTGCCCTGCGCGGTACCGCCAATACCGGCTTCCGCGCTCCGACCCCGGGCCAGGTGAACACCCTGAACGTGACCACTACCTCGGACTCCGCAGGTAACCTGATCCCGAACGGCACCTACCCGGTCAATCACCCGGTGGCCATGGCGCTCGGCGCCAAGGAACTGACCCCGGAGGAATCCACCAGCTTTACCCTGGGTGCTGTGTGGAGCCCGCTGGACAACACCAGCGTCACCATCGATTATTACAACATCGAAATCGAAGACCGCCTGGCACTGCGCAACAACACCATCGGTGCGGCTGAAGTGGCCCTGTTGGACGGCGCCGGTGTTACCAATGCCGCACTGCTGGAAGGCAGTAATGCCAACTATTTTGTCAACGCCTTCGACTCCGATGTATCGGGTATCGACCTGGCGGTAACCAGCGATTTTGACGTCGCCGGCGGCTTGCTGGTGGTGGACCTGCGCCACAACCACAACCAGCAGGAAGTCAGCAAGGTTGCCCCCAACACCATCAACCAGTCCCGCGTGTTCGACCTGGAAAACCAGGTTCCCAGTGACCGCACCACCCTGACGTTCGATTACGACAGCGGTGACCTGTTCAACGGCTACCTGCGCTTCAACCGCTACAGCGGATGGGAGAGCACGTTTGGCCTGTTTGGCCCGGGTGACGCTTCCGATGCCTCGTCTTACGGTGGTGAAATTCTGGTAGACATCGAAACCACGATCACCCTCAAGGAGAACTACAAGATCTCCCTCGGCGGTGAGAATATTTTTGATGTTCAGCCGGATGATGAAGCCGATCCCACCCTGCAGTTCCTGGGTGTTCGTCAATCGCTGACGTCGCCGTTTGGTTTCAATGGTGGCTTCTGGTACCTGCGCGCAAGTGCGGAATTCTAATCAACACGGCATACTACAAAGCCTCCCCTTCGGGAGGCTTTTTTTTGCCTGCCAAATACTTACTTTCGAAAACCCCATGCACTTAAAGTGCTTATCACAAGCAGTAACCAATCCATGGATATCGTCGATCTTGCACAGGTCCCACAAGCAATCGAGACACTGGCGCGCTGGCACTACGACGAGTGGCAGCAGCTGTACCCGGAAGAATCCCTCGCAGATTTCATCGCCGATCTCCGCGCGTCGACCGCTGCGATACCGGTGCCCTCGACCTTCGTGGCCAGGGAAAATGACGTGCTCATCGGATCCATCAGCCTGCTCGAACGCGATATGGAGATCGACGAGCCCTGGACGCCCTGGCTGGCGAACCTGTTTGTTCATCCCGACTACCGCCAGCGCGGTGTCGGCAAACAGCTGATAAAACACCTGACCCAGTTCTGCCGAGCAAACGCGGTAAAGCAGCTCTACCTGTTTACGCCGGAAAGCCGCAGCTACTACGAGACGCTAGGCTGGACGCTGGTGAGGCGTCAGGCTTACAAGGGACAGATGGTCGACATCATGGTGCGGGCAATATCAGCAGAAGCGCCATAGAAAGCTCCCGATTAGTTTCTCCAGAAAATAAAACCCCGGGGCTGGCCCGGGGTTTTATTACAACGCTATTTAATCTCTCTCTGTGCTCACCTAGTGCAGCACGATGACCTCGTTGGCATCCAGGTTCAATACCGCGGAGCCTCCGCTGACACTCACTGTGTCGCTGCCCACCAGACTGCTGTATTGCCCATCCGCCAGCGCCAGGCTGCTCACGTTGATCGAGGTGTTGCCGCCGCGGTTGACTGCAACCATTACCACGTCGCTGCCCTGGACACGTTCGAACACCAGAACGTCCTGATTGACCCAGCGCTCACTGTAACTACCAGAAGCCAAAGCCGGGCTTACGGCGCGCAGGTTGGCCAGCGCGCTGATCAGCTGGAAGGCCTGCGTGGTTTCGCTGAAGGATGGCATACCTTCGCGGTTGAACGGGTCGTGGCCGACCTGACCGTCGCCGTTGGCGGTGAACCAGGTGCTGTTCTGCTCACTGCCGTAGTAAATAGTAGGAATACCCGGCAGGGTCATGACCAGTGCCATACCCAGGTTCTGACGCGCATCGGCAAGAGACTTGGTGAAGCCTTTACCGCTACGGCCGTTGTCCACGGGACCGGTAGTTTGCAGGAACACGCTGGTACGGGTCGCATCGTGGTTGTCGAGGAAGATGGGCTGCCAGCTTTCGCGATTGCCCATCGCACCCGCGCGGGACACGATGTGCGTGTTCAGCTGGGTCATGGTGATATCACCGGCAATGGCCGCTTCGATGTTATTGCGCAGCTGGAAGTCCAACAGCTCGGAGCCGCGGTCTTCATTGAGGAAGGTCATCGACAGACTCTCACCGGCACCGGCGCCGTACCATTCACCGAAGATATATACATCCGGATCGACCGCGCGCACCGCCTGGCTGAAGCGGTTAATAAAGTTTGGCTCTATGTGCTTGATGGCATCGATACGGAACGCATCCACCCCGTGGCTCATCCATTTGATCGCGGCATCGATCAGGTACTGGTCGGCAGCGCTGTTGCTGTTTACCCCGTGGTTGAAATCGGTGAGGTTGAACAGGGTTTTGTTGCGGAATGCCCAGGGGTCATCCCACTCGTTCCCACAGGTGGTGGAAGGGTCGCTGTCACCACAATCGGAGATGGCTCCGTTGTGGTGGTACCAGGTACCGTTGTCCTGATTCACATCGGTAATGAAGGTGCCCTCTTTGTAGAGTGCGCCGAACTCGAACTGGTCGTCCTGGTTGGAGTGGTTGAGAGCGATATCCAGCACCAGCTTCATGCCGCGGGCTTCCATCTCAGCGTCCAGCTGATCCACCAGCGCCCAGTCACCCAGGTGCTCGTCAACCTCATAAAAGTCGCGACCCCAGTAGCCATGGTAAGCACCATCCGAACCTGAATTGTCGATGTTATCGTTCAGCGGGGTGACCCAGATGGCGGTTACGCCGAGGGCCTCCAGGTAGTCGAGCTTGTCGATCAGCCCCTGGATGTCGCCGCCCCAGTATTTCTTCCACTCGGACAGACCGCCGGCAGATTTTGTGCTGGAGGTAGCGGCTGCGTTGTTGCCGTTGTCGTTGCTGGTATCGCCGTTGGCAAAGCGGTCCACGAACACGAAATACATGCTGCGGTTGCGGAAATCACTCAGCACCGGCTGTACAACTTCACAGCCATTGGCATCCACGGTAGCGCCCGCCGGGGTATTCGGGCACTGGTCAGTACCGTCGGGTACGCCGTCGCCATCACTGTCCTGGGGAGCGGCACCGCAGTTTTCGCCAAGGTTGGTGGTCACGCTCATCACGGCGCTGTTGTCACCGTCGACAACGACTTTGGTCCAACCACTGGCCGAGACATCTTCCACCGGGAATTCGTCGCCGCCCCAACCACCATCGGGGTCGATCTTGAAGCGCGGGCCGCCGTTGCCGTCACCGGCAGTGAAGTTGCGGCAGGCTTCGTAATTATCGGTCCCGGCAACACGGGTCAGCAGGTCGCCCGCTACCCAGCCGTTGTGGGTGCCGCGCAGGTGCAGGGATAAGCCCGGCAGGATTTCACAACCGTTCGCGTCAACAGTCGCACCGGCAGGCGTATTTGGACACTGATCGGTGGAGTCTGGCACCCCGTCGTCATCAGTGTCGGCAATGACTTCACAGCCGTTTGCGTCCACTTGCGCACCGGCGGGTGTGTTGGGGCATTGATCTGCACCATCCAGTACACCATCGCCGTCCGAGTCGGCTCCGCCGGTACCGCAGTTAACGGCCATGTCCGTGGTCACGCTGGCCACGCTCAGGCTGTTGCCGTTAACCACGACTTCCGTCCAGCCGCTTGCCACTACATCGGCTACCGGGAACTCGTCGCCACCCCAGCCGCCGTTGGGGTCAATTTTAAAGCGCGGGCCACCGCCACCGTCGCCACCGACGAAATTGCGGCAAGCGCTGTACAGGCCGCCGCCAATATCGCTCAGCAGATCACCGGCTACCCAGCCATTGTGGGTACCGCGGAGGTGCAACTGCAGGGTGACCACAACTTCACAACCGTTGGCATCGACCTGAGCGCCGGCGGGGGTATCCGCACACTGATCCTGACTGTCGGGTACGCCGTCGTTATCCGCATCAGGTGCACCCGCGGGCTGGATGCTGTAGTCCTTGGTGTCGGTGTAGAACTCGATATCCCAGGTGCCGGCGGCGACGGCGATGTCCGGGCCGTTCTGCTGCTGGTTGGTACCGTAGTTCTCGCTCCAGTCGCCCCAGCGGTCGATCTTGAACTGGCCCGCCGCGGTGAACACCACATCTTCAGCAACCATGGTGTTGCTGCCGACATCGGTCATCTGGTCCGCTTGCCAGTTGTTGTGGGTACCGCGCAGGAACCATTCCGCCTGCGCCATAGAACTCGCACCCAGCAGCAGTGCCGCCAGGGCCAGGTAGCTCTTATTCATGTTCATCATCTCGGTTGATTATTTTTCTCTGAGGTGTGCCCGGCGAACTTTCTACTGCAGATCCGTGCCGATTCGGGCTCCTGTACATAGTGGCCATCTGGCTGGCCGATACCTCCTCCCCGCACGGGGCGTGGAGGAACCGCGCGCCAGGCCAGTGGATTTGAGGGGAGGTACAGCTCCCCCCGGAGGGAGGGGGATAACAGGGGGCCGAAGTGTGGGCACAATGGTGAAAAAAAGTGCGAAAGGTTCGCCGGGATACTTTGCCCAGCCCCAAATAACAGGTGACCGCGATGATGATGGATACACCCCGCCACCCCCCAGTCCTGCTACCAGGTCTGCTGTTGCCAGCGCTGATGGCACTCACTATGGGCTGCAGCGCCACAGAGCAACCCGCGGTCGACCGTGTGGAGCCGCCCTTCTGGTGGACACAGATGGCGGAGCCCAATCTGCAGCTGATGCTGCATGGGGAGGATATTGCGAGTGCTGTGGTCAGCCTGGACTACCCGGGAGTGACCGTGACCGGCACCGAGCAGGAGCAGAATCCCAACTACCTGTTTATCAACCTCGCCATCAGCGATGGCGCCAGGCCCGGCACCCTGCCCATCGAACTGCGCAGCGGCGATACCCGGGTGACCGTGGAGTACACACTCAAGCAGCGCCGTGCCGGCTCTGCCGAGCGCCAGGGCTTCGACAGCAGCGACACCATTTACCTGATCACCCCGGACCGCTTCGCCAACGGCGACACAGCCAATGACCGCACCGCGGATATGCTGGAAGGCCCGGACCGCAAGAATCCCGGCGGTCGCCACGGCGGCGATATCGCCGGCATCCAGGCCCACCTCGATTACATCGCGGAAATGGGCTTCACCCAGATCTGGCCCAACCCACTGATCGAAAACAACCAGCCGGAATACTCCTACCACGGCTACTCCGCCACCGATTACTACCGCATCGACCCCCGTTACGGCAGCAATGAAAGCTTCCGCGCATTTGTGGCAGCGGCGAAGGAAAAAGGCATCGGCGTAATCCAGGACATGGTGCCGAACCATATCGGCGACGGGCACTGGTGGCTCAAGGACCTGCCGGGCGATGACTGGCTAAACGGCCAGGGGCTCGAAAAAGGCGAATACGAATACACCAACCACGCGCGTACCGTGCATATGGATCCCTATGCCAGCCACAAGGACCACCAGCTGTTTACCGACGGCTGGTTTGTGGATTCCATGCCGGACCCCAATCAGCGCAATCCGCGCATGGCCAACTACCTGATCCAGAACGCGGTCTGGTGGGTGGAATACGCCGACCTCTCGGGTATTCGCGTGGACACCTATGCCTATTCCGATGCGGATTTTCTTACCCAGTGGTCCGCGCGGATGATGCGCGAATACCCCAACTTCAACATCGTCGGCGAGGAGTGGACCCGACAACCGGCACTGGTGGCTTACTGGCAGGCGGGTAACAAAAACCGCAACGGCTACGTCTCCCACGTGCCAAGCATGATGGACTTCCCCTTGCATTACGGCCTGCGCGAAGGACTGGAAAAGCCGGAAAGCTGGAGCACCGGCCTGGTTTCCCTGTACGAATCCCTGGCCAACGATGTGCTCTATCCCGACCCGAACAATCTGGTCATCTTCGGCGGCAACCACGACACCAGCCGCCTGTACAGCCAGCTGGATGAAGACCCGGGCAAGTTCCGCATGGCCGTCGCCTACCTCGCCACCATGCGCGGAATACCCCAGTTTTATTACGGCGATGAAATCCTGGCAAAAAGTCCCAAGCAGCGGGATGACGGCGTGGTGCGCAGTGATTTCCCCGGCGGCTGGGCAGGTGACCGAATCAATGCCTTTACCGGAAAAAACCTGAGCCAGGCGCAAAAAGAAGCACAGCGATTTGTGCGCACCCTGTTCAACTGGCGCAAAGACAAAGACGTTATCCACAGCGGCAATCTCAAGCATTTTGCGCCCATCGACGGCCTCTATGTGTACTTCCGCTACGACGAAAAAGACACGGTGATGGTGGCGATCAACAAGAGCGATAAACCCCGGGAGTTACCGCTGGCACATCTGGCGGAAATGCTCGGCGACAAATCCACCGCGATCGATATCACCACAGATAAAGCCAAACCGCTGACCGAACTGGTCATTGCGCCCAGCGATGTGCTGGTTGCCGAAGTTCTTTAATTATTCCAGTTAAAAGCAAACGACTTAAAAGAAAGAAAGCGACGATGAAAGTACTAAAAAGTAATAAGCCTACAAGGCTGTTCCGCAAACTCGGGCTGGCAACACTGGTACCCGCCCTGATCGCCGGCGCCGTGCAGTCAGCGATCGCGGAATCACCGCGTAGCTATCAAAGCCACCAGCTGCTCGATAATAAGCTGGTGATCGAAACCAGCGATAGCCAGGTGACCCTCTCGCCACTGAACAGCGCTGCGCTGGAAGTTCACTACCAGCGTGACGGGCTCAAACAGCTGCCCTCTTTTGCCCGCTCAAATCAACTGAAAGCCGACGTACAGGCACAGCTGAGTGTTTCCGAGCAGGCGCTGCGCTATTCACTGGGTGAACTGACCGCGGTTATCCACAAGTCGCCCTTTCACATCGAATATCTGCGCAATGACAAACCGCTCCTCAGTGAAGAACACGGCTTCTTCGCCAACCAGACCATGCGCGGCTTCCGCTTCAAGCTCAGCGAAGAGGAGAAGCTGATTGGCGGCGGCCAGCGAGTGCTGGGGATGGATCGCCGCGGCCATCGCCTGCCGCTGTATAACAAAGCCCACTACGGCTACACCACCGAATCCGAGCAGATGTATTTCAGCCTGCCGGCGGTCATGAGCAGCAACAAATACATTCTGCTGTTCGACAACAGTGCCACCGGCACCATGGACCTCGGTGCCAGCGAAGACAGCGTCATGCAATTCGAAGCCGTGGCCGGGCGCACCGGCTATATCGTGGTTGCCGGCGAGACTTATCCACAACTGATCGAGCACTATGTGGATGTCACCGGTCGCCAGCCGATGCCACCGCGCTGGGCCCTGGGTAATTTTGCCTCGCGCTTCGGCTACCGCAGCGAACAGGAAGTGCGCGATGTGGTAAAAAAATTCCGCGAGGAAGATTTCCCGCTGGATGCGCTGGTACTGGATCTTTACTGGTTCGGCCCGGATATCCAGGGCCACATGGGCAACCTGGCCTGGGACAAAAATGCCTTCCCGTCGCCGGTGGAGATGATGTCGGATCTTCGCGAAGACGGTATCAACACCATCCTGGTCACTGAGCCGTTTGTACTCTCCACCTCTGAGCGCTGGAGCGATGCGGTCGCCAGCAATGCGCTGGCCAAAGACCTGACCGGAAAATCCAAGCAATTTGATTTCTACTTTGGCAACACAGGCCTGATCGACGTTTTCTCCGAAGACGGCCGCGACTGGTTCTGGAATATCTACAAAGACCTGAAAGAACAGGGCGTTGCCGGCTGGTGGGGCGATCTTGGCGAACCGGAAGTGCACCCCTCAGATACCGTGCACGCGGTCGGCATGGCGGATGAAATCCACAACGCCTATGGTCACCGCTGGGCGCAGATGCTGTTCGACAACGAAAAAGCGGCAAACCCGGACGAGCGGCCTTTCATCATGATGCGCTCCGGATTTCCCGGCTCCCAACGTTTCGGCATGATTCCCTGGACCGGTGACGTATCGCGGGAATGGGGTGGCCTGCAACCGCAGGTGGAGCTCTCCCTGCAAATGGGCCTGCTGGGCTTCGGTTACACCCACTCGGATCTCGGTGGTTTTGCCGGCGGTGAGAAATTCGATCGCGAACTCTATATCCGCTGGCTGCAGTACGGCGTTTTCCAGCCGGTTTACCGCCCCCACGCGCAGGAACATATCGCGCCCGAGCCGGTATTCCACGACCGCAAGACCCGCAACATCACCCGCGAGTTCATCAAACTCCGCTACCGCCTGCTGCCCTACAACTACACGCTGGCGTTTGAAAACAGCCAGACCGGCCTGCCGCTGATGCGCCCGCTGTTTTTTGAAAATGAAAACGACCTGGCGCTGATGGACAACAAGAATGCCTACCTGTGGGGCAACGATTTCCTGGTGGCACCGGTTACCGAGGAAGATATCGACGAAGTTGCGGTGCAGCTGCCCGGCGGTGTCTGGTTTGATTACTGGAACGACAACCAGTATGGCGGCGACCTGGCCAGGGTGGACGTGGATCTGGAAACCATTCCGGTACTGGTGCGCGCCGGTGCCTTTATCCCCACCGTTGCGGACATGAAAAGCACCCGCGAATACTCCAGCGCGAGCCTGCGCCTGGACTACTACGCCCATGAGTCCGCCAAGCAGTCCTCCGGTTACGTCTACGAGGACGATGGCGTCACCGCCAATGCCTTCGCCAAAGGCGAGTACCAGAAACTGCTGTTTGCCGGCGAACGTACCGAGTCCGGGATCGCATTCCGTTTCAATCAAGAGGGCGAGGGTTACACCGGCGCACCGCAGAACCGCAGCGTGGAGCTGGTCGTACACAACTGGCAGCAAGCGCCTTCAGGCATCCACGCCGGCGATCAACAGATTCGCCTGGTGGACCGTGAGAAGCAGCTCGCCGACAACACTGCCTGGTACGACAAGCGCGCGAAAACCCTGCATGTGAAATTCAACTGGTCTGAACAGAGCCAGGCGCTTTCGGTCAACCTTTAACGACGATTTATAAATAGAAAGATTATGAACAAGTTTATTCAGCTACTTCTGGCATCGACCATTGCCGCGAGCACACTGACCGCTTGCGACCAGCATGCGGAAACCGCGGAAGCCAGTGAGGCGCAGGCGAATGCCAGCGCCAGTAATGGCAAGCCGGTCATCTATCAGGTGCTTCCACGCCTGTTCGGCAACACCAATGCCACCAACAAGCCCTGGGGCACCATCGAAGAAAATGGCGTGGGCAAGTTCAGCGACTTCACCCCCAAGGCCCTGTCGGAGATTCGCGCGCTCGGTGCAGACTACATCTGGTATACCGGTTCACTGCACCATGCGGTGGTACGCGACTACACCGCCTTCGGCATTGCCAATGACGATCCGGACGTGGTCAAGGGCCGCGCAGGCTCCCCCTACGCGATCAAGGACTACTACTCGGTGAACCCGGATCTCGCCGACAACCCGGCGCAGCGCCTGGACGAATTCAAGGCGCTGATCCAGCGCTCCCACGACGCAGGTCTCAAGGTCATCATCGACATAGTACCCAACCACGTCGCGCGCAATTACCACTCCCTCGACAAACCCGAAGGCGTACGCGATTTCGGCGCGGACGACGACACCAGTGTGGCTTACGCCCGCGACAACAACTTCTATTACGTTCCCGGCGAACCCTTCCAGGTTCCAGTGGCGGACGATGGTTACCAGCCGTTGAACGGCGAATCCCACGAATTGGTCGACGGTAAATTTTCCGAAGTCCCGGCCAAGTGGACCGGCAATGGCAGCCGCGCCCCCCAACCCGCTCAGGGCGACTGGTACGAGACGGTTAAAATCAACTTCGGCGTGCGCCCGGACGGCAGCCATGACTTCGCCGAACTACCTGCGGACTATGCGCAGAAAGACTACCGCGCACACGCGGCTTTCTGGGCGGACAAAGACGTCCCCAGCAGCTGGGAAAAATTCCGCGAAATCACCGATTACTGGCTGACCTTCGGTGTGGACGGCTTCCGCTACGACATGTCTGGCATGGTGCCGGTGGCGTTCTGGAGTTACCTCAACTCCTCCATCAAAATGCAGAAACCCGACGCCCTGCTGCTGGCGGAAATCTACCAGCCAGATCTCTACCGGGATTACATCCATCTCGGCAAGATGGACTATCTCTACGACAAGGTAGGCACCTACGACGCCATTCGCGCGGCAATGGAGGGCAAGGCCGGCACCGATCCACTGGTGGAGATCCAGGAAAGCCTGCGCGGTATTGAAGACAATATGCTGCGCTTTATGGAAAACCACGACGAGCAGCGTATCAGCAGCCCCGAGTTTGCCGGTAACCCACGCGCCGGCATTCCTGCCATGGTTGTTTCCGCTACCATCAGCGGTGCGCCGACCCTGGTTTACTTCGGCCAGGAACTCGGTGAACCCGGCGCCGGCGATGCGGGCTTCGGCAAAGCCAGCCGCACGACCATCTTCGACTACTGGTCAGTGCCCAGCATTCGCCGCTGGAATAACGATGGCCAGTTCAATAGCGAAAAGCTCAGTGAGTCCGAACAATCCCTGCGGGACTTTTACGGCAAACTGCTGACCTTCACCCGCCACAGCAGTGCGCTTACCGGCGAGTATCGCGACCTGCACCACTACAACCGCACTCAGGGCGATCACTACAGCGACAAACTTTTCAGCTTCGCCCGCTGGAATGGCCCGGAGCGCCTGTTGGTGACCGCCAACTTTGGAACCAGTAACAACCCCGTTACGCTCAGGCTTCCCGCTGACTTGATTGCACAGTGGCAGCTGAGCCCCGGTAAGTACGTCCTTACAAACCAGTTGCAGGCGGGCACCGCCGAGCTGGTGGTTGGTGACGACCTGAATGCCAGCGTCCGGCTGGAACTGGCCGCGCTCTCCGGGCAGGTGCTGAAACTCACCGATTAAGTCATCCTGCCCGACCCAGCGCTTTCACCCCGCGGCGAAAGCGCTGTATCCGAAACCTTCGCCAACTGATACTGTCGTAGACTTCACAGTCAGTGGATTACACTGATTTTCAGACAGACGGATTTTTAGACCGTCGGATCAACGGGAGGAGAAGGCAAATGGGCGGAGTTAAGGATTGGTTGATCGCGCTGCTCGTCGCAGCCGCGGTAATATTTGGCATCTACTGGTTCGCCGTGCGGGAAGCCCCCAAGCCCGAGATCCCCGCGCCCGTGGTCGAGCCGGCGCCAGAAACCGATAGTGGCGTCGACCTGGAGCAACCTTCCGAGCCGGAAATTGCGCCGGCTCCCGAACCCGCGTCGCCGGTAGAACCCCCGCGCGCACTGCCCGCCCTCAACGACAGCGACAGCGAAGCCCGTAAAGACATCATCTCTTTATCTTCAGACGGTGCTCTGGCGCAGTGGATAGTGCCCGATGAAGTGGTGCGTAAATGGGTTGCGGCGGTCAACACCGCCACCAAAGGCGACCTGATGCACAAGAACCGCCCCTTTGAAAATTTAAAGGGCGGTATCGCCGTCAAAGACCTGGAAACCCGCAGCGACGGCCAGAAGGTGTATGTACTCTCCCAGGAAAACTACCAGCGCTACGACCAGCCGGTACGACTGTTCGCCATGGTCGATACCGACACCGCGGTCAACCTCTACCAATTCTGGTACCCGCGCCTGAAACAGGCCTACGGCGAACTGGGGCTTAAAAACAAGAACTTCCACGCCGCGGTACTTGCCGCCATCGACCAGGCGCTGGCAGCACCGGAAATCGAGGGCCCGATCAAACTGGTGCGCCCGACGGTGTACTACAAATTTGAAGATGAAAAACTGGAGAAAATGCCGGGCCTGCACAAATTGATGATTCGTATCGGGCCGGACAATGCAGCGCGGGTAAAGGAAAAACTGCGTGAGCTCAAAGCCAGCCTGCAGAATCTGCCAACAAACTGATATCGAACCAGCAACATCAATTCGTGAGCACCGGTGGTTCTTTGCCACCGGTGCCTTCTTCAGAGTTCAGAAAAATTCATATTCCAATAGCAATCGCAGGGACTGGTCTGGACTCTCATCGGTAAGCCCCATGATCAGGCCCACTTCCCAGCGCACTTTACGCCCCTCCTCCAACGCCCAGCTACCCACCGCGACGGGGCCAATACCCAGTAAATCCTCTGCCGCATAGAGCTCCAGTGCCGGTTCAAACCGAGAGGTGTAGCGATAGCGCGCCTGGGCGCGCAACTCGGTTTCGAACTCCTCGTCCTCACGCCCCCACTCGTATTCAACCGCGAAGTTGGCGGTACCGGTCCAGCGCCCCCACTCTTTCGCCGCAATCACCGTCGCCGCTGCTTCCCACTGGTTTTCCGCAAACTTGCGCTCCAACTCAAACAGCATGCCCCAGTCTGCCGCGTATTCGCCCTGCTCTGTAAGCTGCCACTTGGCCTCGAGCTCCGCCGCCTCGATCTCAAAATCCGATTCCGGCTTCTTTTCGCCGATGGCATAGACTTCACCAAACCAGTGCTCGGAAAAGCCGTAACCGACACTGAAATGATGCTGCCACAATCCGTTAAGCTCCAGCTCATCGGTATCCCGGGTGCGCACAGCGCGCCATTCCAGTTCCGTTTCCAGAGGCTCTACATAGGGGTCGTAAACCCGGTCAACCAACTTGCCGTCGGCCAGTACCGGCAGGCTCGGCGACATTAACGCCACAAAACATAGCCTTCGCAGCTTCATTCACTTAACCCCTGCGCATACTCATAGGGCACCGCACGCGACTTGATCCAGGCCCAACCTAAAAGTGCGGTCATCAACGAGAGTCCCAAAATATAGGCGATCACCGCCATCAATGTCGGCGTGGCTTCATAGCCAAGCAAAGCGTACAACAGCTGGCCCAGTAGTGAATTTTCCGACAGCAGTGTCGAGCTGTCCCAAAGCGGCGCTTGCGCCGGCAGCCAGTCGGCCTGCTCAAGCAACTGGACCGCCTGCAAACACAGACCCGCACCAATAAGGCTGAGCAACACCAGTGCAAAGATCAGGCGACGCCTGCGCGGCAGTCCCAACAGCAGGTAATAGAACAGTGCTCCGATACTGAAACCGATACCCGCACCAATCAGCGCTCCCAGGAGTACACTTTGCAGCAGGTCGGTCTGGTGACGAAAGGCAATCAGGTATACATAAACTTCCGATCCCTCGCGCAGTGTTGCCAGCGCCACTGCGAGCACCATGCTCCATTGCAGGAGCAACAGATACTGCTGCCGGCCCGCACTGTTCCAGATGAGTAAAATACCCACCAGCAGCAATAGCCCGTAGATCGCAAATTGCATCGCTGCGTTCAGCAGCTCCTGCCCCATTCCATCAAAGGTTTGCGACACAATGCCGATACCCGCACCGTAGGCGATGGAGCCGAGAATCCCCCCTGCAAGGGCCATTAAAATCCAGCGCGTGCGCAGGCCGAGATAGTGGCTCATGGCGAGCAGGATACTGAGCAGAAGTGCCGCTTCCAGCACTTCCCGCAGCACCAGGATGACACTGGTCAACAACATGACATATTCCCCCGTCGCATCATTCGGCGATCACCTTGCCCTGCGCCGTTTTCGGATTGAACTCGCCAAAAAACGGGTACTCTCCCGGCGCCAGGGGACCGATAAAAATAATGGCTTTCTGCCCACCCATAATGACTTTCTCCCGGTTGAGCTCATAGCTTTCAAATTCTTCCGGCGTGGCATCGCGGTTGAACACGATCAATTTTATTTTGGTGTTCGCCGGCACTTTCAACACCGACGGATAAAACAGGTGGTCGCGTATCTCAAGCTGCAATTCCGGATAGGCCGCACTTGCCGACAATACCGGAATCAGGGTAGCGAGGACCGCGATAGCAAGATTACGCAAGCGGGTTTTCATCGATCGCTTTTTCCTGTTTGGGGTCACGTCCTGTACTCACCTGCACAGGGAAGCGCACCGACACCGAAAGTCCCGGCGACTTTTCGCTGCCGAGAGAAGAATTCCCGAGCACCAGCTGAGCGCGATGCAGCTCTGCAATATGGTGCACGATGGAAAGCCCCAGGCCGCAACCGGGTACCCGGCTTTCATGTCGATCGCCGCCCACCCGGTAAAAGCGCTCGAAAACACGCTCGCGCTCTGCTGAAGAAATGCCCGGACCAGAATCCTCAACCTGCAGTACTACCGCATCGGCAAGCTTGCTCACCTGCACGGCGATGTGGCCTCCCTGCGGGGTATATTTGCAGGCATTGTTCAGCAGGTTCTGCAGTAATAACACCAGTGCGAATTGATCGCCCCGGATAAATGCCGACTCCCCCTGCAGTTCGACTTCCTGTTCGCGGCGGGAAAACGCCGGATAGAGTTCGGCGATCACATCCCGAACCAGTCGATGCAGATCGATGGCCTCGAAACGCGCCGGATAATGCTCCGGGGTCATCCGGAAAAGATTGAGCATCTGTTCAACCAGATGTGACATACGCGCAATACTGCCCTGTAATTTAACCAGGGATTCCTGCGGTTTCTGTACGTTGCCTTGCAACTGGTTGGCCAGGTTGTCCGCGTGTACCTGAATCGCGGCGATGGGCGTGCGCAGCTCGTGGGCGGCGTCGGCGGAAAAGCGTCGCTCGCGATCAAAAGAAGCCTGCAACCGTTCGAGCAGCGCATTGGTCGAACGCACCAGGGGCAACAACTCTTCCGGTGGCGCAGTCAAGGTCAGCGGCGTCAGGTCTTCCGCACGTTTTTGACGCAGTTCTTCGGCAAGGTTTCGCAGACTGGCAAGGCCGCGACCGATAACCAGCCAAATCAATAGCCCCGCCACCGGCAGCCCGATCAAAATCGGCATTACCGACTGCAGCACCACCTCGTCCGCCAGGCGAAAGCGCAGATCGACCCGTTCCGCCACCCGTATCGAGCGGCCATCAGAGGTGGGGCGGCTGTAGACACGCCAGCGGAAACCGGAAAAATTCTGTTCACTGAAACCTTCTTCCGCATCACCGATAGGCGTCGCCGGCGCGTTGTCGGAGCGCATCAGTAACCGGCCATCCCGGGACCATACCTGAAACGCCTGCAGATCATTTTCGGCAACAACCAGTGGTGCAGCCTGATTGACCGGCATAGCCGCCAGCAACATGGCGGTTCCCGTGGTCTGGCGGTCGAACAGCCGCTCGGCCTCCGCCATACTCGCGCGGTAGCCGTGCAGTGCTGCGATAAAGTTCACCAGGGTGATGGTCGACAGCAGCGCAATCAGCAGGAATATACGGATCGACTTCAACGTGTCGGCCCCAGCTTGTAGCCGACACCACGAATCGTCTGGATAAAATCGCTACTGATTTTTTTGCGCAGGTTGTGAATGTGCACATCCACGGTGTTACTCGCGACCGATTCACCCCAGCTGTACAGTTTGTCTTCCAGCTGTTCGCGGCTCAGGATATTACCGGGACGTTCAGCCAGGGCGCGCAGCAGGCTGAATTCACGGCGGGAGAGACGCACCGGATTACCACCGTGCTCGACCGAGTGCGTAGCGAGATTGATAACGACATCACCGATAATCACTTCAGCAGAGCCGCCACTGGCGCCGCGGCGTTCCAGCGCGCGCAACCGCGCCAGTAATTCGTCGACGGCAAACGGTTTGGTGAGGTAGTCATCGGCGCCGGCGTCCAGCCCCTGCACTTTTGATGGCAGGTCGTCGCGGGCCGTGAGGATCAATACCGGCGTTGTTATCTGCTTTGTGCGCAGGGCCTTGAGCACCGCCAGCCCGTCCATATCCGGCAGACCCAGATCGAGTACCAATAGATCCGGCTGGGCAGCGACCGCCAATGCGACGCCCTTGCTACCGGACGGGGTATGGTCGACGGCGTAACCGACGTGGCGCAGTGCGGTGGTAATCCCTTCCGCCAGGGACTGGTCGTCTTCAATCAACAGTATCCGCATGCTTCCCCGCCGGTTTACACCACAAGCTCAGTGGAGCTTCTGCCGAATTTTTGTCTGCAATTGCTTGATCTGTCCCAGGCGCCCTTCGCTGGCCACCGGGCGCTCGAGATCCGCAGGTCCATGCTCAGCACGATCCGCGTAATTCAGCGCCTGAGCGTAGTGCTTCTGCTGAAAAAGATAGTCGGCGTAAAAATAATTGGCATCCATATCATCGGCGCCGTATTCCAACCCCTTCAGCAGCAGGGTTTGTGCCTTTTTATCATCACCAAATCCGATGGGCCAGCCCGGCACCTGATAATACAGCGAACCGAGACTAGTATAGGCCGCGCCGTCCAGCACACTACCGTCGAGAGCAATGGCCCGTTCCAGGTCGGCCTTTGCCGCTTTTACTATCGGCAATGCGCCCAGCCCACCCTTGGCGCCCGCGTGGGAGGCGCGAATGATTCCGCTCCAGGTCCATGCCACCGCGTTATACGGATAGCGGCCGGTCAACGCTGCGGCCTTATCCGACAAGGCCGCAAGCATGTCCGCACGCTGCTTTTCCGGCGTGCGATACTGGATTTGCGCCCACTGGCGTTGCAGCGCATGCACTTCCTGCTCGGCGGTCTGTGCAAAGGATGGCATTGCCAGGGTACCGACAAGTAACACCAGCAGACTGCGCAGGAGAGTGGCGAACTTTCCTCTGTTCGAGATTGATGCATTAATCATAAGGTTTCTCCCTGTAGATGGTTCTGCTCGGCGAAACGGCGAATCACCGGCATTTTCTTTACCAGTGCACCGTCCACCAGTGACGGCAGCAGTGCATTTACCTTGATAAACAACCGTTCGGGCCAGCCCATAAAACGACGCGCACTGCGCCCACCCTCAAGCAGTGCCAGACATTGCTGCGCTACCCGTTGCGGCGAATCTGAACGGTTACCGAGTGCGCGGTTGAGACCGACAACCGCGTCCGTATTCAGCGAAGTGTCAACGGCGCGGGGCGCCAGGTAGTGCACCTTTACCTGGCTGTCACCAAGTTCTCGGCGCAAGGCTTCGGTAAACCCGTGTAGACCGGATTTACTCGCGCCATAGATACTGAATCCCGGGTGGCCGATATGCCCGAACGCCGAACCGATATTGATGACCGCACCCTTGGTGCTCTGCTGTAGCAGTGGCAGCAGGTCGCGGGTAAGGGCCATGGGAACCAGCAGGTTGGTTTCCAGAATCGAGCGCATGGCGCTGTCGTCGGTATCCGCGAGCAGTGCAAAGCGCGCGACGCCAGCGTTGTTGATCAGTACGTCCACGCCGCCGGAAAGGGAACGGCAGCTGCGCAGCAGCTCCGCTCGCTGCTGCGGATCCAACAGGTCAGCGGGCATTACCAGATGCCGATGGGCGCCGGGCAAGGCATCACACAGTTGCTTCAGGGCCACCTGGTTGCGCCCCTGCAGCAGCAAACGGTGGCCGCGTGCGGCGAGATTGTGTGCCAGCGCCTGGCCAATACCGCCACTGGCACCGGTGAGCAGGATGGTCAGGTCCTTGCCGGTGGTGTTTTCGGTTGAATCGCCACCTGCGATGTTCGCGCTCATTTCAGGCCACCTCTGCCAGTGCACAGGTCGTCGCGACTTCCTGGAAAATATCGGCATACAAGCGATAAATGGCCCGTGCGCTGTGCACGATCGCACGCTGGTCCTCAGGGGTTTCAATCTTGTTCATCAGTCCCTGAAAAAATTCCACGTGTCCAACATCCAGGGCACCGTGGGAACTCAGGTAGCTGAATGCCTTGCTTGGCAAATCCAGTGATTTTTTGATGGCGCCGGCCGCCATATCCGCCAGCTGGATACTGGTACCCTCCAGCACATGCACCATGCCGAAAAAGCCGAGAGGGTTACCGCGAGCGATGGTGTCGTAGGCATAAGCTACCATCAGTTCGGTACTGAAATTCGGTTTGCTGTGGCGCACTGCTTCGGCGTCCCCACCACAAGCCGCGATGTCATTCAGAATCCACTCCTGGTGACCGGTTTCCTCTTCGATGTACTCCGCCAACGCTACCCGCAGCCACTCCTGGCGGTCGCTCAAGCGACTGCCGCAGGCCATCATCAGCGGTACCGTATGCTTGACGTGGTGATAGGCCTGGGAAAGAAAGCCAACATATTCCTCGAGTGTGATCTCCCCGCGCGCACCGCGCTGAATGACGGGAACACTGAGCAATTGCTGTCGCTCGGACTCGGTCTCACGCTGTAACTGGTCAAAAAAATTCATCAGGCAACCCCAGGGTTATGTTCACCGGAAATACATTCCGCAAGCGATGTGGAATGGCTGTTCGATGGTTCACGGTAAAGTTCGGCAATTACCGAGGCATAGCGTTCCGCGATGCCGTCGCGGCGCGGGCGGCCGTTTGCGGTCAGCAGGCCATCGGCAAATGTGAGGGGGGCAGGCAGTAGCGACCAGCGCCGAATTCGCGCGTAGTCCGGCAGTTCGCGATTCACCGCCGCTAACCTCTGTTCGATCTGGCTCACGTCGGTACCGGGGCGCGGCAATAGCAATGCACAGCAATAGGGACGCGCATCGCCAACCACCACACATTGCAATATTTCCTGCGCACGCAGCAGTTCGCTCTCTATCCACTCGGGGGAAATGTTGCGCCCGTAGGAACTGATCAGAATGTTTTTCTTACGCCCGGTAATGTGTAGAAAGCCGTCGCTATCGCGAGAACCCAGGTCTCCGGTGGCGAGCCAGCCGTTGTCACCCTCTCCGGCGTTTTCTATTCCGTTTGATTCGGAATCGAGGTATCCCAGATAACGCGGCCCGCGCACCACCACCTCGCCATCCCGCAGCGCAATTTCACAATGCGGCAAAGGCTTACCGACCGTACCTTCGCGCACCGCGCCGGGGAGGTTCAGGGCAACGACCGAGCCGCATTCAGAAAGGCCATAGCCCTCGTACACCGGCAGTCCCCGGCTGGTCGCCTGGCACAACAATTCGGCAGATACCTTGCCGCCACCCACAGCGACAAACCTCAGGGTGGAAGGTGGTTGCCAATTGAAGTCATCCACCTGCTCGAGTAGCGCTTTCAGTATCTGTGGCAACAGGATCAGGCTGTCTGGCTGGTGCTCATCGATACAGGCACGCACGCGCGGCATATCCAGTTGCGAACTGCCGGAAAAACCAAGGCGCTCAAGCCCCGGCACCAGCAAGGTGCCGCCGAGCAGCCAGCAGGTATAGGCACCAGCCACATTTTCCAGCAGGGTCGCCAGCGGTAGCAGGCACATATGTGTGGCACAGTTCAGGGGAGCGAGGCTTTCGGCCAGCGCTTCTGCGGTAGCAAACTGGGTGGCATTGGAAAGGCATACACCCCGAGGGGTACCGGTAGAGCCGGAAGTAAAAGTAACTTTCGCGGTATCCTCCGGCAGCCGCGCCGGCTGACCCTGTGTGCATGGCAGCAGAGACAGCCCGGCAAAATTTTCAGCGGGCGCAAACAGCGGGGTCCCGGAAAAATGTGCGGGCATGTCGGTCAGCAGTGCCTGCAAGCCACTGCGGCTTACGGTGTGTAAAAGTTGCTGTGGAGAAAAAAAAGCGGGCAGCGGAACCAGGGTTACCCCGGCCAGCTGGCAGGCGAGATCCATCAATAGCCAGCGAGGGCCGTTATTGGCAAACAGACCGACCACTTCCAGGCCGCGGGCATTCAGCGCAGCAGCGATTTCTGCCACTTCCCGCATCAGTTCGCCGTAGGTAAATCCTTCGGTGTCACCGAGCAGCGCGGCGCGGCCTGGATAGGTTTCTGCGGTGGTACGCAGGCTCTCTAATAGTGGGGAAACGCCCTTGGTAACAGGAGTCATGCGCTTGCCTCCACCAACCGTTGGGCGAAGGCGGTGGCCTGTGGCCGGCACGCCTGCAGCAGCTCGCTGATCAGGGGGCGCTCCAGCTGCCGCTCGCGCTCGGCCCTGACGTTGACCGCAACCACGGCAGGACGGGTATGGTAGTAAGAGCCCCAGTTTGCCAGCTCTGGCCCGAGGCGGGAGCCATCGGCGCGGCACAGGACCAGCTGGTGATCGGTCAGCTTCTGTAGCAGGTGCTGAACTTCAGGAGTGGCCGTAAAGATGGCCCAGGTGAGATCTGCCGCAGCGAACAGCTCCGCTAGTATCAGGAACAGCAGGCGACTACCGCCGCGGGCAGTGGCCACCAGATTGCCTATTTCAGCGACATCCCGGCGATTTACCGGTACGCCGGCCCGCTCGCCGAGAAGAACTTCCACCGGTGCATCGAGATACTGTTCGAGAAACAGCGGCTCGCTGGAAGCCGGGCGCAGGCCCAGCCCCCCATCCATCCGGTTACCCCGGCCAAAAGAGAGAAGCCAGGGCATAAAGTGCCGCAGACGGGCGCCGTACACCCGATGAAACTGCCCGGCGATGTATGCTTCTACCGCACCGCGCCCGGGGTCGGCATCGCCGCTGAACCGGAAGCTGAGTGGCGCGCTGGCCTCGTGCCCCTGACTCGGTGCACTGGTCGGGACACTGGTCGGGGCACTGATCGGCGTATTGGTCGGAGCACTGGTCGCATCATACTCATCCCCCTCGCAAGCCGCGGACCCGGCGCCAAGAGAGCCTATAAAACCCGCCTGCTCTGCGGACAACGACCGGGGCTGACCGGCATACTGCGAGCGAACATCCACTGCCATTTCCTTTTCTCCATAGTAGAAATCGGATATGAGCAGTCTACGGGGGCTAAATTAAGGCAAACTTAAGGTTTCCAATCTGGCACCGGTATTCGCGCCAACTCGTCATCAATCCATCTCGCGGTACGGTTTATTTCACCGCCTCCAGCAGTACCAGATCGTAACCGGTATCCAGTGTTACCGCGCCATTCACCACGGTGGCCAGAGTTCCGGAATAAGCATCGCGCACGGTAATCCCCTCGTTAAATACACCGGCCGCGGGAATTGTTTTCTCTCCCGGCAATTGCTCCAGCGCGACCAGTACCACGTCATCTGCCAGTGTGCGGGAAAACACCAGCGGCGTCTGCTGCTGGACCCGATGTGCGCCGGCACCCAGTGAAGGGTGGGCGCGGCGGAACTGTAGTAGCTTCTGCCAGTGGACCAGCAGCTGCTGAGTTTCCGGATTGGCGAAATCCTGCCAGTTCATGGGTGAGCGCAATTGTGCATCGTAGATCGCCGCTGCGTCGGTCAGTAGACGGCCGGTCTCGTCCCCGAAATAGATCTGCACAGCACCGGGGGCCAACACCAGCTTGGTGGCGGACTCGAAGGTACGACTGCGGTCTCGGTCGAAGCTTTCCAGATCATCGTGAGAACTGATGTAATTCAGTACCCCTGCGCCCTTGAGATTTCCCGCCACAAGATCGTCTGCGTACTGCTGAAATAAATCCGCAGGGGTCTGCTCCGCCTGGTGCACAAACCCCATATTGATCAGACTGTCGAAACCGTACTGGTAAAAGTCCACCTTGCGATCACCGAAGTCGAACTGACGTCCGTCGCTGTTCCAGAAGTTGTCCACTCCGAACCCGTACACTTCGCCGAGCATAAAAAATGGCTTATCGTCGATTTTTTTGTCCGGGTTCTGTTGTTTCCACTGCGACAGCGCTTCGCCCGCCTCCAGTTTCAACTCTGCCCAGAATTCCGGCTCCACATGCTTGGCGGTGTCTACACGAAATCCATCCACGCCATATTCCCGCACCCAATCGGTAAGCCATTTCAGGAGATAGTAGCGAGGCGCACGCGGGTGAGCGGTGCGCGCAAAAAAAGTATCCAGCTGGGCAATTTCCTGATCCAGTCTTCCTTCCTGCCGCCACTTTTCCTGCAGGAACGGCGGCAACTCGACGGCATCATCACTCTCCGTGCGAATGTCTGGCAGATGGTCGGTCAGGGTACAGGTGACATTACCGGCAAATCCCGACCAGTCGCACACCGGCGCGGTGCGCACCCACTCCGTCGGCCACAGCGGGTCCTGGGCGGTCTCAGGTCCGGTGTGATTGGCAATAACATCCAGCAACACGCGAATGCCCTGGCCGTGGGCGGTGTCGATCAACTCCTTCAGGTCCGCCTCGCTGCCGAAATTGGCATCCAGCGCGGTCCAGTCTTTCGGCCAGTAGCCATGATAGGCATAGGTGCGCCCGGAAGCCTCCAGGTACCCGTGGATATTTTCCACCAATGGTGACATCCAGATGGCGTCGATGCCGAGCGCGGAAAAATAGCCCTCGTTCAGTTTGTTGATCACGCCGCGCAGATCACCGCCGAGGTATCCGCGCAGTGGTGCGCCGTCGGCCTGGCGTGTGTAGGCCAGATCATTGGCGGTGTCCCCGTTGTTGAAACGATCCGGCAACAGGAAATAGATACTCGCATTGCGCCAGTATGGATCGACGGCAATCTCCGGTAGCGGCTCGGGCTGGGGTTCGGGTTGAGGTTCGGGCTGGGACGACGGTGGTGCACCGGTGTTTCCACCAGCAGCGCCACCACCGCCGCCACAGCCTGCAACGAATACTGCCAGCGCCAACAGCGGAACCAGTGCCCACAGCGGTACAAGTGCCACGAACGAATACTGCTTTACTACCATTGTTGCCCTACTCCGCTTAGACAGCTCCGCCCGACCAGTGATTTTCCGGCAAACTGTTTACCCCCAGATAGCGAGCCACATCCCCGAACAGTTGGTGAGTGCCATAAATACGCTGACTGTTGTTGATGCCGTCACCGCAATTGATGATGCGGCCCATTTGCAGCGCACCGCCGGCGCCACCCGCCAGGGTAACGGCACCGGCAGCACCACCGTGTTTGGAACCGTCGCCCACTTCGGAAAACATCACTACCAGGGTGTCGTCCAGCAGGCCTTTGTTTTCCAACTGCTGCAGGGTGTACGCGAGTAGTGAGTGATACCAGCGCACCTGCGCGGTATGGGGTACGTCGCCGGGGCGGTGGGAGGCGCTGTGACTGGCGAATTCGTTGTACCAGCGGGTAATGGAACCGACCGTGCCACTTGTACTGTTGTGCTGAATACCCTGGCTGATGGCATCCTGCGCCATCTGCCAGCATTCGTCGTAGGAGTAGTTCACCAGATTGCCGTTTTCATCGCCCTTGGAAAGCTGCAAGGTGGCGACGCGGTGCAGTCCGCAGGAAAAGGCACCGACAATATTGTCCACCTGCGCCCTCGCCAGATGCGGGAACATTTGCCACTCGGTGGGCGATAGCGGACTGGAGGAGGCGTAATAGGGATCCGTCATTACGTTGGTATTGAAACTGCACTCACCCACCTGATTACCAGCGAGATCCCGCAGCCGTTTCAGCGCATTTTCGTGCAGCGTGAGTTTATCCCGCTGCGCGTTTTCCAGAGTGACGTCTGCCAGGCTATCGAAATCATTCAGAATGGCCTCGTAGTAGGCCTGCTTATCCGGGTCAGCACTGCCGCCAGCCCCTCCACCCGAAATGCCTACCGCCAGTTTTTGTGCGGCATCTGCCGGATCATTGTTTGGAATTGGTCGCTCCGCGGAATCCACGTTGCGCGGTTTGGAAATCATGATGTCGGAGCGGTTACCGGTGCGCACACCGAGGCTCAGTACACCTTCATTGCCCAGCTGCTCGGCAATCAAATGATCGATACTGGCACTGCCATAACTGATGCCATTGTTACCGGTAAGAATCCCGCGCATATCGTTGTAGTGAGCGCCAGCACCATCACCAATATCCAGGGTCAGGTTCTGCAGCACAATCAAGCGATTGTGCCAGGACGACAGCGGCCCTAAACCAAAGCTCAATTCCTGGCTGCCACTGATGCTGCCCGGCCCCTGGTTGGGCAGCCAGTTATAAGGCACAACACCGTTGGGGTAGTAAAGAAACAGCACCCGCTGCGCGCCACCGGTCTGGGCGAATACGCGCTGGCCGAGCATGCTGCCTGCAAGCGGCAACAGCATTCCCGTTTGCGCCAGATTGCGCAGAAATTTTCTGCGCGACTGGCGGGAGGATTCATTGACCGAGGTGAAACCGAATTTATTGAAGAATTTCATTATTGTTATCTCCTAACGGCGCAGGGTGAAAGCATCGGACAAAACGAGCGTCCGCAGCATGTCGCGCATACCGCCGCCATTGCGCAGGTCTTCACTGGTGGAGTGAATGATCACATCGTCACTGGCGCCCTCTTCGCGGCCGACTACGTAGCGGTAGAACTGCCGCGCAAAACAGGCCTCACCCTGGTCACTGCCAGCGATCAGGCCGGCCAGTTCCGGCACCGAATAAAAATCGTAACTGGGGCTGGTGGGATCCATTACCGTCGCCGGCGTGTACAGGCTCTTGATACTGCCGCTGTCATCGATCTCCCGCTGTTCACCGGTACCGATGGTTTCGATGGTGCGATACAGGGCATCACTGCCAAAGCGCTCGAAGCCAAAACCGACACCATCGATAAACTGGTGACAGGCGGCACAGGCGGGATCGGAGGTGTGACGTGCAGTAGCTTCGCGGTTGCTGTCGGTATCCTCAAACACCACGTTGAAGTCCGCGGCCGCCGGCGGTGGGAACTCCTGGCACATCAGCACTTCACGCACATAGACACCGCGTTTGATCGGCGCCGGGTTCACGGTGCTGGTACGGGAGGCGAGGAAGCTGCCATGGCCCAGCAGGCCGCTGCCGCTGCGCGGATCACCGGACGGGAAAGTACGCATGGCCCAGTCACTGCCGCTGGTATCCAGACCGTAATGCGCAGCGAGATCACCGTTGGCCCAGGTGTAATTGGCCGAAAGCAGTTCACCAAAGGCGGCATTGGTGCGAATGTTCTCCAGCACAAAGCCCACGGTTTCTTCCTTGAAAGCCGCCACCAGGTTGGTATCGGTGATAGCCGGGAAGGGATACTGATTGTTGATCAGCCAGCCACCGATAAACCGGCGCAGACCAAGTTCCGCACGGGAGTCCGCCAACAGGCGATCCACCTGCGCAGCCACATCGAAGTTTTGCTCGGTCGCGGCCAACAGCAGAGTGTCGTCCGGTGTAGTGGCCCAGAAGGTATACGACAGTAGTGTCGCCACTTCGTAGTTGTCGAGCCGGTAGAGTCCGCTCTCGCTGTCCAGCACACCCAGTTCGGAGCGATACATAAAGTGCGGCGACATCAGCATTGCCTGCAAAGCCAGACGGCCGTCGTCGTCGCTGCTGTAGAGCCCGGTGTAGCGGGAAATCTCTGCACTCTGCAGCGGACGACGGAACAGGCGGAAGCCGAGGGTATCCACCACACACTGCACATCGCCACAACCACTCACCAGGTTCATGAAACCGGTTTGCCCGATGGCGAGTTCCGCCACCTGCTCGGCCACCATCTCATAACCCAGGGTCCGATCGTTACCCGCAGAAAGGTAAGACGCGGTGTCGAAGTTGCGGTAGCGCCCGTCGGCAGGAACCGGGTTCATCAGTGAGCTATCGAAATCGATTCCGAAAATATCGCGCACACTGTTGAGGTATTCCTCGCGGGTGAGCAGGCGCAGGTTGCGCTGATCCAGGTTGCTACCATCGCAGTCACTGCCACTACAGTTGCCGCTGCTCCAGGCCTCTTCCACGATCAGCCTCGCCACTTCATAGGCGCAGGCACCGGCCTCATCGCCGGTACAGTTGGCGGCGGCGTCCATGGGCATGAAGTCTTCGATGTACTGGGTAAGGTCCCCGAGCTGCCAGTTGGCGCCCTTGCCCGCCAGTGCCAGGGCAACCGCGCCCTGGCCCTGATCGCCATGGCAGCTCGCACACTGGGCCGCATAAAAGTTCTGCCCGGCCTCGTATTCATTGGTTGCACTGGGGAAGAGCGCCACCAGGGAAAGGTCGTGTTGCGGGATCAGCAACTGCACCTGCGGCAGCGATGGATCACTCACGATATAGGGCGAAGCATCGCCGCTCCAGCCACCAAACACAGTGCCCAGCGGCGCGTCATCGGCATTGACGGTAATCACACTGCCGATGGAGTAGTCGCGCCCGCCGTCGGCAGTGGTACCGCCGATCACGGAAACCCGCGAAGTGTCGCCGCCAACGGGGCCGTCCGGTGTCCACGGCTCCCAGGCGCCGCCGACAAAACTGGCAGACTCGTCGATATTCCGCTGGTCTCCGGTCTGCTCACCATTGTCATTATTGAACACCAAATTGATCTGGCCGTTGTGGAGATCTTCCTGTTCCACCGAGTGTGTCCACCAGCCGTCGGCATCGGGCCCACTCATCAACAGCCCCGGCCACTGGGTCAACGGCTGATCCTGGCCGTCGACGGTTACCCACAGGTGTACATAAACCTGCTCCCAGTTATCCGGGTTGTCATAACGCAAACGGATGCCATCAAAGCCTTCTTCCAGAGTGAGCGACGCGGTGAATTCACCGATAATTGCTTCCACAGTAACGGCACCGGTGCCCGTGCGGGTGACCAGGCCAGTCTGATCAACACTGGCGGGTCCGCTGGCGATGGACCAGCTGACCTGCCCGAAAATATTCTCCCGGGTACCATCGGCGCGAAGCCCCACCGCAACAAGCTGGCGACTGCTTTCCAGTAATTGTCCCTTGGGAGCGATTTCCAGTCCGGTGATGGCGGTATCGATGGAGGTCACCGAAATGGTCAGCTGGGCACTGAAGCCCCCCTGCTGCACAGTGACAATAGCGGTACCGGTATTGCCGGCGCGCAGCACAAAGTCATCACTACCTACCGACTCCACCGCAAGCACATTGCCGTTGCTGGAGCTCACGCTGGGGGCATTGGGTACTGGCGCGGTAAAGCCGTTGTCGTACAGGGAGTAGACCTGCACGGTCATTGCATCGCCGCCGTTCAGACGGTCACTGCCGGCATCCAGCTGAATACCTACCTGCTGTAAACCGGTGCCGTCGATCCACTCACGGAACAGCGCTTCCGCCACCGGGTTGGTATACCGGGTGCCCTTCGGCATGCGGTTGTTGTCAGTGGTCTGGTAGATATACACCAGGCTGCTGGCGTGATCGAAGGGACGCAAACGGGCGGCACCACCGGTGGTTTCCACATTGATCAGACGCATATCCCCGAGTGGGGTGTCGTAGCGCAGATCCATAAAGCTGCTTGCGTGACAGTGGGAACAGTTGGTTTCGAGGTAGGTCCGCGCGCGCTCGTCGAGATCTTCGCTGGTGTCGGCTGCATCAACAAATTTGTCGTGGTTATCGGAACTGCCGATGTCCTCGGATAGCAGCGCGATGGTATTGAACACGTCCAGCTGATTGGCAATCGAGGTATCGCTTTCGCCGTACTGGAATTGCCGGTTCAGTTGACGGGTGTGCACCGCCAGGGGCTCGCGACTGCCACTTCCTATGTGGCAGGATCCGCAGTCGGCGGCTGACTGCACAGCCCGCTGACGGCTTTCAATGCCGCCGTCCACCACTGTGAGGGTTTCGGTCACCAGGTCAGCGTCGGTACCGGCGCTGTTCCAGTAATAGTTGGCCGCCTGCCACTTGCCAGTATCCTGGCGGAACAGTACGGACGTGGTAAACGGTTGTTGCGGATTGCCTGCGGTGGCGATGCTCTGGTGTTTTACCAGCACGGTGCCGATTGGCAGATCCCATTTATTGGTCTCATCAAATTCGATCTGTTCGTTGTTGGGCACCGCGATAAAATGTCGCAGCGCCGAACCGTCGAACCAGCCTTCGGTGTTGAGCGCATATTCGATAACACCACTCACCGGCTCAAGCGTTTGCAGATCGGCGAACAATCCGGTCTCGGAGAGCTTGGCCGGGATCACCGCCGCTTCCGCATCGTCGTCCACCACTTTGTAAATGGTGGACTGACCGCCGTACTCCACACCGTAGGTAGCGACGAGCAGAGTATCGCCGCTCAGGTCAGTGCCGAACGAAGCGATATTTTCCGGGAAGGCTTCACTGATCAACTCCTTAGCTTCGCCATCCACAATGGACCAGATACGCTTGGTAACATAGTCCCCAAAAACAAAGTGGCCACTCAGCCCCGGCAGGTTATCGCCTCGATACACCACGCCGCCGATGATGGAAAAACCGGTGGGGTGCGCGTAGCCATCCCGCGGCGGTTCGAAATCGGTACTGCAATTTTTACCGGGATCACCGCCAAGGTCACCGCGGTTGTTAGTGCCTTCGCACACCGGCCAGCCGTAGTTGTTACCCTTTTCGATCAGGTTTACTTCCTCAAAGCCGGCTTGGCCCACTTCGGTTTCCCACAGGGTGTAAGGCGCTTCGGTATCGAAACTCCAGCGCCAGGGATTGCGGTGGCCGTAGGACCAGATTTCTTCACGGAAACCGGGCACGCCGACAAACGGGTTGTCCGCCGGGATTTCGTAATACTTACCGTTGACCGCCTGCTCCACTGGTTTGATACGGATAAAGCTGCCCAGCAGGTTGTCGGTTTCCTGTGCGCCATTGTTGGTGCGCGGGTCTTCCGGATAACTCATGGTGGCGCTGTGGCCGTAAGCGCCGTCGCCAATACCGAGGTACAGGTAGTTGTCTTCCGGGTGGAACTGCATCATGCCACCCTTATGATCCGGCCCACGTTGGGGTACCCGCAGGATTTCCGTGCGCGAAGAGACCAATACCTGAACTGGATCGTTCGGGTTATCCACGGTCCAGCGCTCGAGAACCCCGTCGCCATAACTGCCATCGGGCGCGCGCTCGTTGTCGTCAGTGCCGTGAATGTAATAGATATAAATGTGGCCGTTGCTGGCGTAGCCCGGATCAAAGGCCATGCTCAACAGCCCCTGTTCGTGGTAATTGCGTACCTCGCCGTTGATATTCAACAGCTCGCGGATTTCCCCCGGCGCCACATCCTCGCGATTGGGAAAAACAAAAATGCTCCCGGTTTTATCCACCACATACAGCAGGTCATTGATGCCATCCGGAATCACCATCACCGGGGACATAAACTGGCCCTGCAGGTTCGGGTAGGCCACCTCGAAACGGTAGTTTCCGCCGGATACATTGCCGCTGATCGGGAAGTTCAGCGACTGTGCCAACAGTGGCCGTGTGCTCGGAGGAAGATCTTCATCCGTTTCTTCATCCAACCCACACACCGCCGCCGGCTGCCACTGATTGTCGATGTAGCAGGGATTACCGCTGTACAGAAGATCCGCCGTCTGCGCGCCACCATTGTCATTGAAGATGACATTGAGCGAATCCGGCATAACACCGTTATTCAAATGTGCGGTGAAGTCATAGCAGTAGTTTCCCGCGGACTCTGTCATCGCCACACCTGGCCAGCCGGGAAGGTTGTTCACACTGCCGGCAGGGGTTGGGTTCCAGAAGTAAATATACGGGGCCGCATAATTTGGGGGGTTGTCGAAGCAGATACTGGTTGAGGTGCCTTCGGGCGGTGGCTCGACAATTTCCGTGACCGTGATGGCCTTGCTCGCATCATCAAAAGTGATTCGGTAATGACCATTTTCCAGCAGGTAATCATTGGCCGGATAGGCTTCATCCCAGTTCTGGTAGTGGCTGATTTTGAAGCGCGGATTGGCGTTATCAAAGGTCTGTTCGGTGACCCAGACGCCGGTGCTGGCGTCGTAGGTCATCGCCGTAGAACCCCAATCGTTTGGGGTACCGCGGAACCAGGCTTCGGACCAGGATTGCGCACTGGCAACGAAAGGCAGGGCAAACAGACATACCAACGCGACACAGACACGCAGGCAAACGGCAGCAACGGAGTGTAACACTCCGGCTTTCACGGGGGCAGAAATCATCGCTATGCTCCGGGAGTTATTTTTATCCGGATGGCCGCCCTACGTTTTGTGGGCGACTTTTAATTATTCGCTGAAGAGCGCTTATATTTATTCGCTGAAGGGCTCCCAGCGGCTTTGGTGCTGATGCCGCATTTGCACAGGATCAAATTACGCTGTTACGAGGGGATTGCCTCCTCCCTCCCCGGGGCGTAGTAGCTCCAAGTGCCAGAAATTTGACTGATCGCACATCATCGAAGGGAATTGGTCGGACCGAAAATCAGCAGAACAAAGCCCGGCCGGTACAAATAGATGAAACGCACCGGTCCGAAGAAAATTCAGTCCAGAATAAGGAAAATTACGTGAATTGATCAACGCTCGGCAAGACATCTCGCCAGAAGATTCGTAATGCAGGTTAGGCCGGCTCGACTCGTAGGAGCCCGCGCCGCTCACGACAAAAAAAGTGGCTCTGATTGCGCCCGTGATTCTTCGCCGCATACAGAGCCGTGTCGGCATCCTGAATTACTTGATCCGGACTGGGTGCAACTTTCGCCTCCATAGTTGTACCTCCAATACTCGCAGTTATCTGTCGGAGGTTATCCGGACGTCCCTGATGAGGGATGGCACACTGGGCGATGGCCTGGTGCAGGTTATTTGCCATTACGGTCAGCTGTCTGCTATCCGTGTTTGGTAGCAACAGAGCAAACTCTTCACCGCCATAGCGTGCCAGCAACTCGCCACTTCTATGCACACACTGACTTATTGCATCACTGACCAGCCGCAGGCAATGATCGCCTGCCACATGGCCATGGTGATCGTTGTACGCCTTGAAGTAGTCAATATCCAGCAATAGCAGGGAAAGCGGCAGGCCGTTGCGCGCGGCCCGATTCAGCTCAGCCTGCAATGATTCATCAAAATGGCGACGGTTCGACAGTCCGGTAAGTCCATCTTGTAAAGAAAGCGCACGCAATCTGATGTTCAGCTCGATCGAGCGCGCAATTGACCGGTGCACAGGCAGAAACGCCAGTAAAATCACTACCGCGTATACCGAAAGCGCCATGGCGAGCACGTAGGACTGGTATGTGCCAGCACTGATTAGGAAGCCGATGCCGGGGACAACGGTAGGAAGGAAAAAAGCGAACAGCGTCTTGGGGTCCGCTGCATAACCGACCACTGCACAGGCACTCAGCCCCATCACCCACATGCTCACAACCGGTGAGTAAGTGGGATCGCCTGCCGGCACAAAGGCGAACCATGCGAGACCGTACAGGCTTCCCTGAAGCGCAGACATCATTGCAAAGTAGCGCTGCCAGCGCCCACAGTCTGACAAATCATCCGCATTCCGTAGATAAGCGAAGTACAGCGGTATCCGCACAAAAGAGACAGCTACAAGACTGCACAACCAGAGCACCAATTGAACGCTTGATGCCACCCCCCAAAAGCCCGCAATTAGCAGGGCACCGGCAACGGGGTGGCTGATTGCCAGCGTCCAGGTGTGCTTATAGACACTGGCCACTCTTTGAGCCCGGGCCTGTTCTTGCTGGCTTTTATGGTCGGCAGACATACAAGCTAATTTCGTCATGGATTCTGTTGTCACAATTGTCAGGAGTAACAACAGGTAGATCAATGGCTGGGCCGGCCATGATCCCTGACAGATATCACAGACTTCGCATAAGCATAATGACAGGCAAAAAAAAGCCGATACCAGAAGTCCTGGTATCGACAAGCCTTTCGACGAGAAAGAGAAGATTGGGGTCTTACCTGACCCCGGGATGCCTGGATTCCCGCATTCGCGGGAATGACCAGATGATTCGCAAATTAGATACTTTAGCGCGCGCTCAATTCTGTAGATTCAATCGCACCCAATAGCAGGGTGTCGAACTCGGTATCAAACGTGAGGGAGCCGTTTTCCACCCGGGCCTCGGCGCCGGAGTAGTAATCTTTCACCAAGGTGCCCTCGGCAAATACCTCACCAGTATTCACGGACTTTTCGCCGACTGACATATCCAGTGCGACCAGCACGCGATCTTCGTCCAGCGTGCGGGAGAAAATATACGGTGCTTCGCTCAGCTGCTTGTGTACACCGGCACCTACAGCTACGTGGGACTGACGGAACTGTCCGAGTTTCTGCCAGTGGCTCAGAATCTCACTGGTCTTTGCCTGCTCAATGCTGCTCCAGTCCATCGGCACACGCATGGAAGCATCGCCGTAAGCCTGCTCATCAATCATCGGGCGGGCAATTTCGTCGCCGTAATAAATCTGCGCAGCACCCGGGGCCAGCATCAGTTTCAGCGCGGCACTTTTCACCTGTTTGCGCTCGCGGTCAAACGAGTGGTGGTCGTCGTGGGAGCCCAGGTAATTCAGTACGGAAACGCCTTCCAGCTCGCCGCCGTGCAAAATGCTGGAGTATTCGCTAAAAATACTTTCCATATCCTGAGACGCGTGTGCAGCGAAGCCCATGTTGATCAGACTGTCGAAACCGTAGTCGAAGAAGTCCACCTTACGGTCGCCGAAATCGTATAAACGGCCGTCACTGCTGGCGAAATCCTTCACACCGTAGTGGAAAACCTCACCCACCATAAAGAATCCGCGATCATCCAGTTTCTCTTGTGGGTTGTTCGCCTTCCACTCTTCCAGTGCGATACTCGCTTCCTTCTTGAGTACAGCCCAGATTTCCGGCTCCACGTGTTTTACGGTATCTACGCGGAAGCCATCCACACCGTATTCGCGCACCCAGTCGGTAAGCCATTTGACGATGTAGTATTTGGGCGCGCGCGGATAACCGGTGCGCTCGAAGAAAGCGTCGAGCTCGGCTACTTCCTGCGTGAGGCGACCTTCGCGCTGCCACTTCTCAGTGAGCTGTGGCGGCAGCTCTACGGGTTTTTCGCTCTCAGTCAGAATATCTGGCAGGTTGTCGGTCAAGGCGCACTGCACGTTCTGGGCAAAGCTGCTCCAGTCACATTGGGGGTTGGTGCGCACCCAGTCCGACGGCCACAGGGGGTCTTCACTGGTTACCGGCCCCGTATGATTGATGATCACATCCAGCAGGATACGCACACCCTTGCTGCGGGCGACCTGGATCAGCTCGGCCAGCTCATCTTCGGTACCGAAGTTTTCGTCCACATTGGTCCAGTCCTTGGGCCAGTAGCCGTGGAAGGCATAGGTGCGCTTGTCTCCCTCATCGAAACCGTGCACGTTTTCGATGATCGGCGACATCCAGATGGCATCCACACCCAAGTCGGTGAAGTAGCCTTCTTCCAGTTTCTGGATCACACCGCGCAGGTCACCGCCAAGGAAACCGCGCATATAGGCCGCGTCGTTTTTGCGACCGTAAGCCAGGTCATTATCCGGGTTGCCGTTGTGGAAGCGATCCGGAAGCATGAAATAAATGGTGGCGTTGTTCCAGAATTGGTCCGCCGCGCTCGACTTGACATGAGTCAATACAGGGGCCGCCGTTTCCGGCGATGATGCGGCCGCCTGAGTATTCTCCCGGGCGCCAGCTGCAGAAACAGACTCGCTATCGGAACAGGCGCTGATGGTCAGTGCCGCTGCGGAGATCAGGGCTGCCAAACCGGTCATTTTTCTCATTATCTTCTCTCGGTCGTTATCGAACGGTCATCACTGCAGCCTAATGTACCCGCCAGCCCTACGGTTTCATCCTCCTGGGGTGGGGCGTAGATGAAAAAAGCAGCGGCCGGTGATAGGCTTGACCTCCCAGTCATGGGGCCACCCACAAGCCGATTTCAGGCATTCAGAACAAAGGGTGGTATCCGCTCACGTCCGCTGATGCGCGGCATGCGGAGAGAACTCTCAATGAGAGACTCTTAATGAGAGAACTTAGGGACCAGATTTCCAAATTTGAAGGAGTGAACATGCAGGAAAAACCCATCGTATTCGTGGTAGTAGACCCCAACGATGACCGCCACGTAGCGCTGGAGCGCGCCCTGGCCACCGCCCGCGAGCGCAATCCACAACCCAAACTCGCGGTATTCGTCGCCGTGGATGGCGAAGCCGTCGACACCCGCGCAGTGAACGATCACCTGTTCCGCGACGAGTTCTGGTTCCGCGACCAGATCCGCAAGCCCATCGAAGAGGCCGGCGTGGAGTTTGAAATCAACGTCTGCTGGTCCAGTGACTGGCAGGGCGCGATCATTCAGGAATCCAAGCGCTACAACGCGGAAATGATCTACCTGCCGGTGCACGCGCGTACCAGCAGCCGCCGCTTTACCTTCGCCGAGTCCAAGTGGCAGGTACTGAAGCACGCCAAGTGCCCGGTGGTACTGATTCGCCCCGGTGCCAAGGACCGCCGCAAAGTGGTACTGGCCACCGTCAACTACCAAGCCCAGACCACCCAGCAGCGCCAGCTCAACCGGCAGATTACCGAGCGTGCGGGCTATATCGCCGAAGTCTACGGTGCCGAGTTGCATCTGGTGAATGCCTTCCTGGATTCCATGCTGTATCCCGATCGCGGCGCCCTGGCCAAGTTGGCGCAAAAAACCGGCGTACCCACCGACCGTATCCACGTAAAGCAGGGCTACACCAACGAAGTGGTAGCCGAGATCGCCAAGGAGATCGACGCCGATGTGGTGGTGATGGGCACCCTGAACCAGTACGGGGAAACCGGCTCACTACTGCGCGGCAATACCGCCGAGCGGGTCATCGGCTCCGTGGAAACCGATGTGATGGTGTGTAACGCCTTTACCACAACCGCGCACTGACACCCTTGTCTTCCGGCCCCGCATTCGCGGGGCCTTCCATTCCCTGTCTCCTCCCCAGTGAAGGCTGAAGTACGCTTCCCGCAGACATTGGATACTGACACTCTGGCCCTGAACCAAGAGACAGAACAATGCACAAGAAGCTCACCCTCGCCGCGACTTTAATGCTGGCTACCCAACCCATAATTGCCAGCATACCGCCAGCATCAAGCTCCACTGCTCTACCGAACGTTCACGTCATGCCCGCCGTCGAAATGGGCACCCTGCAACGAGAGCGCAGCTACCGCGTTTATCTGCCCGAGAGTTACGACGAATCCGATACGCACTATCCGGTACTGTATATGCACGACGGACAAAACCTGTTCGATGATGCTACCTCCTATGTCGGCGAATGGGGTGTGGATGAAACGCTCAATCACTTGGCACAGACCTGCGGCCTGGAAATAATCGTTATAGGGGTGGATCATGGCGACAAACTGCGCATGACAGAATTGAACCCCTATGACAATGCGCGTTTCGGCAAGGGCGAAGGCGATGCCTATGTGGACTTCCTGGTTAAGGAGCTAAAGCCCCACATAGACCGCTCCTTCCGCACACTCCCCGAGCGGAAGCACACCGCGATAATGGGAAGCTCCATGGGCGGACTTATCTCCAACCATGCAATCAACCGACACCCCCAGACTTTTGGTATTGCCGGAATATTTTCACCGTCTTACTGGATAGCGCCGGATATATTCGCGGCGACGCAAGACAATGCCGCACTGGCGGATACGCGGGTGTACCTGGTAACGGGCGCGCTGGAGGGGTCATCCATGACGGAGGGATTCAACCGTATGCAAAAGCTACTGGCAGAGCACAGTATTCCCGAACAATGGCAGGCGAGGCTTGATGCGAAAGGTGAGCACAACGAGGCATTCTGGCGGAGGACGTTTCCGCAGGCGGTAAGCTGGCTGTATGGCCGGCAATGTGAAAAATAAAATGGGGCGCCTGGCGGCGCCCCATTTTATTTTTGGCAGATTTTCGTTTTACATTTTTCTAACACAGCCTGATGTTAATTAGCGGCGTCCGGCCAGAAACTGTGTGTGTGGAGGCAGTTGTTTAACGGTGCCCTGCACCAGGGTTTTCAGGCTCTGCAAAAGGTCCTGAAGTTGGGTTTCGGTAAGTTTGTCCGCGAGAGTGTGATAGTCCTCAGGTATCAAACCCTGGCCAATCAGCACCTGCTGCCATGCCGCTTCGGTAAACAGGTCTTCATAGTCCCGAAAAACCTTGCCGGTCGCGCGAAACAGCTCCATCTTCGCCTGAAGAGAATCCGGAACTGACATTTCTTCGCAGGCTTGCCAGAAACCGCCATCGCGGCGCTGGTTAGCCTTGTAATGCAGAATGATGAAGTCGCGGATTCTTTCCATTTCAACTCGTGACTGGCGATTGAATTCCGTAACCTCCGCGGCGTGAATACCACGATGGGGAAAACACTTGATCAGCCTTGTCGCCGCGGACTGCACCAGGTGAATAGACGTTGACTCGAGTGGCTCGAGAAACCCGCTCGCCAAACCGAGGCTCACCACGTTTTTATTCCACTGTTGCTTGCGGTGTCCAGTGCGGAAAGGAATCACCCGCGCATCCGCCAGCGGCTCGCCCGGCAGATTGGCAAACAATGCCGTCCTGGCCTGCTCATCGCTCCAGTGGCTACTGGAATACACCATGCCGTTACCGGTGCGGTGCTGCAGGGGAATTTGCCACTGCCACCCAGCCGCATGGGCAATGGAGCGAGTATACGGCGGCAGCTGATCGGTCGAGGTACTGGGTACGGCAATCGCGCGGTCGCACGGCAGCCACTGTGCCCAGTTTTCGTATTCGGTGTGCAGGGTTTTATCAATCAGCACACCGGCAAATCCAGAGCAGTCGACAAACAGGTCGCCCTCAATCACTCCCCCACTCTCAAGCAACAGCGCTTCCACAAAGCCGGTGTCGCCATTCTGACGTACCTCAGCGACTTTGCCCTCCACACGCTTAACGCCCCGCTCCTCGCTGTAGCGACGCAGAAACCGGGCATAGAGCCCGGCGTCAAAGTGGTAGGCGTATGCAATCCCTTCCAGATTGGTGTTGGGAATTCGAGCCAGTGGCGCAAAACGGTTGTTGATCGCCGCCTGGTAGTTCAGCGAGTAATCCCAGTAACTGGACTGATCGCCCTGGGCACGAGCTCGCAGCCAGCAGTGGTGAAAGTCACAGAAAGGAAGATTTTTGCCGATGGCACCGAAGGCGTGCATATAGCGCTCACCTTCACGGGACCAGTTTTCAAACTGGATCCCCAGCTTGATGGTGCCTTTGGTTGCCTGGAGGAATTCCTGCTCATCCAGCCCCAGCGCACTGTTGAAATTGAGAATCGGCGGGATGGTGGCCTCCCCTACCCCGACCGTACCGATCTGGTCCGACTCCACGAGGGTAATATCCACGGTCGAGGCCATGGTGCGCGCCATCAGCGCCGCGGTCATCCAGCCGGCAGTACCGCCCCCCAGAATAACCAGCCGTTTGATTTTTCCGTCTTCCATCCGAAACACCTGTACCCGGAATACAAAGAAAAAAGGCCCTTGCAATACGGGATCGCAAGGGCCTTTTGCCTGAGAGGCTAGTCTATCTGGAAGGCATTACAGCTCGTAGCTGAAGCCCAACAGGTAGGTCTTGCCGTAGCTCTGGAAGTCACGAACCTGCAGCGAGTTGTCACCACTCAGGGTAGTGAAAGGCTCATCAGTCAGGTTTACGCCCTGCAGGAATACTGACAGACCTTCCAGTCCACCGATACCGGAATCAGCGAAGTCGTACCCGATCTGTGCATCGACCAGAGTTTCACCCACTACGTCCACCTGCACGGAGTCAAAACCGATACCGTACACTTCACCTTTGAAGTCAGAGCGCTTACGCAGGCTGGTACGTGCGGAGAAACCGTAGTTCTCGTAGTACGCAGTCAGGGTCTGGATGCTGTCAGACAGGCCCGGCAGCTCGTATTCGTTACCGTTCTGGTCTTCGATGTCAGAGCTTACACCGGTGTGGCTGGCCACCAGACCGAAACCATCCAGGCTCTCGTGGAACATGTTGAACGGCAGGGTTGCAGACAATTCGTAGCCCTGCAGGGTGCCGCCACCGCCATTGACTTTACCGTTACCGGTGCCCGCGGAGTTTTCCGGAACCAGACCGGTAGCCGGATCGGCAACACCGCTCATATCCACAGCGTAAGTGCCATCAAAGTGCCACTGGCTCAGGTCTTTCCAGAACACCGCCACGGAGAAGTAACCTTCTTCGCTGAAGTAGTTCTCGTAGGACAGGTCAACGCCAATCGCTTCCTTCGGCTCCAGCATCGGGTTACCGCCGCTGACACTCCAGTAGTTACCGTTGGTGTCCGGGGTGACGCTGTAGCTGGTGTTCAGAGATGCATTCATCTCGTCCATGCGCGCACGAGAGATGGTCTTGGCCGCACCGAAACGCAGATTCTGGTCTTCGGTCAGTGCCAGCGCCATGTTCAGGCTCGGCAGGAAGTGGCTGTAGTCGTGGCTGATGGAAGTCGGGGAGACTTGCACCAGGCCGTCAACTACCTGACCCGCGTAACCCTGGGACTCCTGCTCGGTGTACACATAACGCGCACCGAAATTACCGGTCAGCGCAAGGCCAGCAACTTCGGTTTCGAAGTCGGCTTGAGCAAAGGCCGCAGTAACCTTTTCGCCTACAGAGTAGGACTTGGTCAGGTGGCCGAGGTTGGTCAGGGATTCGTCGGTCAGGTCGTAGTAGCCGTCCGCCAGCATAGCCGCGGAATCATAGGCAATCATGTCGCCCATGCCGATGAAGTCCAGGGAAACAGTGCCCAGACGATACTCTTCCGGCACAGTGATGGTTTCCGGGAAATCGGCCAGAGTCATGAAGTAACCCTGGGAGCGCTTGTCCTTCTGACGGTCGCGGAAGGAAACGCCGTAGCTGACTTCCTTAACGATACCGGCGTCAACCATCTGGGTCGCGGCCAGCTTCAGAGAGGTCAGTTCGTCGTCGATTTCCGGTGCATTGATAAAGCCGTCCTGAGCCTGGTTACAGTTCAGGTCCGGAGTATCGCCATCACAAGCGAGACCATATTTTTCGTTCAGCGCGGAGCTCCAGCCCCATGCCAATGGTCCACCCAGCTTGATCAGGTCGTAGTCGCCATAGTTCAGGTTGTGGTCGAACATGGCACCGGAGTTACCGGAGTTCAGGGTGTAAGTGAGGTCATCGCGCTCACCCAGGTCACCGTTAACGTGACCACGGCCGGTACCGGCGTAGCTCTCGAAGCTCCAGATCTCACGCGAAACAGACGAGTGGCTGGCATCGAACTCGAGCTGCAGGTCATCGTTGACATCGTATTCGAGGTTGAAGCCGAAGGAATTCAGTTCAGCTTCGCGGTTTTCCATATCGTTGCGCACCAGCGGCTTGGTACCAACGAAAGTAGCGGAAGTAAGGAAGCCTGTTGCTTCATCGACTTCGTTCGCCACCAGGCCCTGAGACGGGTAGCCGGGGATCTCGATGCCGCGCAGGATCTTGTTATCGGAGAAGTCCACGTAAAGCGCGTCGAAGGTGGCATGCAGCTTGTCGTTCGGCTGAAGCTCAACCACGACCATGGCGCTGTCGCGATCCAGTACAGAGGAGCGCACGAACGGCTTGGCACCATCGAGGATGGAGTAGGGCTGACCGTCGACCTCAAAGTCCCAATAACCCCAGGCATTCCAGCGCTCTTCCTGGTTCGGGGAGCTCATGGTGTTGTAGGCGAAAGCTACACCGATGGTATCGTCAGCGAACTGGTCAACATAGGCGAAGGTAGCGCGCTCGCCTTGGTCTTCACCGTCCGGATTCAGCTTGTCGAAGCTGGTCTGCTCCATTTGAGCGTTGAACTTGATTACACGCTCGCCACGCTCCAGCGGTTTGATGGTCTGCATGTCGATAACGCCCGCGATGCCTTCCGCATCCAGGCTGGCAGTCGGGGTCTTGTAGACAGTTACACCGCTCATGATCTCAGATGGGTAGAGATCGAACTCAACACCGCGGTTGTCACCGATGGACACCTGCTCACGACCGTTAAAGGTAGTGGCGCTCTCATTCTCGCCGAAACCACGGATGCTTACTCGGCTGGAGCGACCGTCCAGGCGCTGCGCTGCCAAACCCGGCAGGCGGGCAAGCGATTCAGCGATAGAAGAGTCCGGAAGCTTGCCGATGTCTTCGGCAGAGATGGCCTCAACTACGGCCTTGGCATCGCGCTTGGTGCCGATGGAGTCCTGCAGACTCTTACGGAAACCGGTAACGGTAATTTCTTCCAGGCTAGTGTTGCCTTCTTCCTGTGCGAACACTCCCATGGAAGTGACGGACGCGGCGATGGCCGCTGATAGCAGCGCCGGCCGGAAACGTTTGTTAGTCAGACTCATCATCTTCTCCCTTGGACTTATCGTTATGGTGAGTAATGCCATCCTAGGCCTACCCGAAGTCCATATCCTCCACCCCCAAGGGGGAGGAGGGGGGAGATGCTGAGGGCCGTAGAGGAGGAGGGGCCCGCAGTCGTACACCAAGCGCGGAATTATACAGGCTGAACAAAAAATGTTCAGCCTGTAACTGGGGAGAAGTTGATCAAAAAAGAAGGGGAGCCAGCCGGGGGCGCCTCAGCGCTCCAGCCAGGCTGCGGCGCCGATCAACGCAGGGTAACCGGCCTTGAGCACCTCAACGCGCACGCCCTGCAACCATTCGCTCAGGCGGCCTTTATTGGTGAAACGCTGCTCGAACTGACTCTCCGGCAACAGGGACTCGATCCGCGGCAGTACGCCGCCGCCCAGGAAGATGCCGCCGCGGGCCACATAGTAAAGGGCCGCATCACCAGCGGCACTGCCGAGGAAGTTGAGGAAGTCAATCAGGGTTTCGCGGCACAGCGGGTCGGAGCCATCCAGGCCGCGGCTACTGACATCCGGGGGCGTGAGATCTTCTGCCGGGCGGCCGTGCAGTGCGCATACCGCCCGGTACAGGTTGACCAGGCCACCGCCACTCAGCACATACTCGTTGTAAACCGGCATCTGTTCGCGGGCCAGGATCTGCAGCAACTCCAGCTCGCGCTCACTGCCCGCAGACAGGTTGGCGTGCCCGCCCTCCCCCGGTACCACCCGGTAGGCGCCGGCTTCGTGGATGATGGCGGCCACCCCGAGTCCGGTACCCGGGCCGAGTACCGCCATGCAGCCGTTGGTCTCAGACGGCACGTCCCGCAGGGCCCACTTGTCTTCCGCCTGCAACCGCGGCAGGGACAGCGCCAACGCCGCAAAATCATTGACCACCAGGGCGCGCTCCAGCGCAAATCGGGCGCACAGCTCCTCGGCACGGATATCCCAGCCCAGGTTGGTCATGGTGACCTGGCCACCTTGCGGTGTCTTTTTCACCGGCCCGGCAACCGCAATACAGGCCTGCTTGGGGCGCTCGCACTCAAGCGTTTCGAGCCATTGACCAAGCGCGGAGTAAAAATCCCCAAATTTGGCGCAATTCACCACATGAATAGCTTCCAGCCGATAGCCCCCCTGATGCGGATGGGCAATGGCGAAGCGGGCGTTAGTGCCGCCGATGTCCGCGACGATTCTAGTCATGGCGCTTTCCTTAACACGTTCCTTATGGATGGCCTGTACCGCCGACGTCGGCGACCCGGCACAACCCCTGAAAAAATGGCGGTATAAGGTAATGATTTGCCGACAAAAACTCCAGCCCTCCCCGCCGGTTCCGGTCACAAAGTTGGGGGGAGGAGGCGCCAGCAGGGGGAAGTAGCGACTGACCAGTCCGCAAGCTTGATTCCATACACAAAAAAATACCGGCAGGAGTAACCTGCCGGTCCAGCTAATTTACGGGAGGTCGACGAGAAAGGACCCACTAGCGGGAGAAGAGAGATGATGTCGAGTGACTACACCGCGGCGTTTGCAGGGAAACCACTGAGAGAAACCCATAAGGGGAAACCCCCGATTGAGCATTCTCCCTACTGCGCCCGCCACTGCGCAAACAATCGATGGAACCAGTGTGCGCTCGCGGGGTGCACCGGTCGCCCCACTTTCTGAAAATCCGCAAACTGGGCGGTATCACTTTGCCTCACACCACAAGCGGGAGCTGTATCTGTACGGATGGTCGCCGCCAGATCTCCTCCCCCCCGGGGATTTCTCTTATACTGCCTCGCATAAGAGCGATAAAAACATAAAAACGAAAAAATCCCGACCTGCGATGGCCCAATGAAACAATACATATTCAACATCCACGACGTGGTTCTGCTGATGACCGCGGCGGAATGCCTGCTGTTGGCGGTGTTCCAGTCGATACTGCCAACCCGTGCCCGCCACGATGGAAGGCTGCTCACCGCATTCCTGCTGATTATCGCCACGGCTTCCGGCTGTACCCTGCTGTTGTGGAACGACCAGTTTTCCCTGGCACCCTGGTTTGAGCAGACCCTACTGCCCTATCTGCTGTTTGCCGCCTTGCTGCTGAAAGGCCCGGCGATCTATCTGTATGTGTGCTCCCTGACCCAGCAGAAACTGGCACTCAATCGCCGCCAGGCGCTGCACCTGCTTCCCGCACTACTGGTGCTGATGTGCATCGCAATTTTCGGGATATCCAGCAGCGACCTGCGGCACGTTCCGGATACCGGGCAGACGCTTCCTGCTACCGCCATCGAATTTATCTGGGACCTGGCCTCGCTGGTGCCATTCATCTATGCGATTGCCGCCCTGCTGCAGATCCGCCGCTACCGCCACGCCCTGAAAGACGAGTATTCCCACTACTCCGAAGTCGAGCTGCACTGGCTCTTCTCCCTGGCCTGGGGGGTCTGTATTTCCTGGACATGGACCATGCTGGTGCATGTGGTGGCAAAGTTCTCCAGCGATATCGTCGCCGACTATATGGGCATCGCCGACAACTACCTGACCTTTATCCTGATCAATGCCTTCTTTGCCTACAGCCTGACCTACGCCCACCAGTTGCTGGTGACCCAGCCAAAAGAAGAGACACGCGAGACCACCAGCGAGGAGGAACCCTCCGAGCCGGCCATTGCCAAGGTGCGCACGGCGATGGAGGAAGACCGGATCTACCTGAAGAAAAACCTCAACCTGGAACAGTTTTCAGACCGCATAGACCTGCCCGCAAAAGAGGTCTCCGCGGTGATCAACAAGCACTTCGGCACCAACTTCTTCGAGTATGTAAACAGCTACCGGGTGGAAGCCGCCAAAACGCTGCTGTCGGACCCGGAAAAGGCCGATATGACGGTGCTGGACGTGCTGCTGGAATCCGGCTTCAACAGCAAATCGGCTTTCCACCGCTTTTTCAGTCGACTTGTCGGTATGTCACCCACCGAGTTTCGCAAGCAGGCGCTGGCAGCCCAGTCTCAGGCCGACACCCAGTAATACCCGTCGCGCCAGTAACCTCAGTCCCAAAACATTCCCGCCCCCCAACAGCAGATCAGCGAGCCACCCCGGTGGCCTGATCTGCTTCCGCCAGGCGCTGGGCCTCGGCACTGCCCAGCAGGCGATTGCGCAGGGCAAAGACTTCCTCCTCGCTGGCACCTCCTGCCCGCATTCTCGCCACCCGCGCAGCCAGTACCTGTTTTGCCAGGGGGGAATCCATCCGGCTAGCGGTATCATTGAAGGCCGCCTGCAGCTCCGACAAACGCGCCCGGCGCGCCTCCTCCGTGAGATTTTCATCCCGGGCCACCGCAAAGGCCGAGGTCATGTAGGGCAATTGCGCCTCTTCTTCCGCAAACAGTTTGCCCGCCGCCTCTTCCCCCAGGTATGTCCGCCGCAAGGCCACTAGCTGGTCATAGCCCTGCATCGGGTCAGTGGTGTGCGGCGATCGGGCCGCGTGCACATCCAGCTCAGCGCGGCGATAGGCGGAATACTGACTGGTCAATTCCATCAGCTGCAGGGCGATACCCGCTGGCAGCGCTTCTTCCAATAGCTGGCGTAACTGGGCGACGGCGTCAGCATCCGCGTCCGGCCCCAGTGCGGCTTCCATTGCCTGCAACGCGGCGAGGGTATTGCGGTCAAGCAGCAGGGATTCGTCCGCAGAAAAATTCAGGGCCAGTAGTGCATCGTAAACAGGCAGCGTGTCAAACGGGACGTCTGCCGACTCTACTTGTGCCTCGACTGCCGCCACGGCATCCACGGTATTCGCCACTGCCACTTCCCCTGCGGCCGCCGGTACATCCGGTTGCACAATCGCTTGCGACTCTGCAGCAAGCGCCTGATTCACTGCCGCAGCACTATCTATCGCAATTTCTGGCTCGGCCGCATCGCCGGCAAAGCCCGCGGCAATCACAACAGCCGCAATAAATACAATAACCGCACAGGTAATAAAAATTTTCACACAGTTACCCTTCAGGTAATCGAAAAATAATTCGCGAATAGCGACCGGTTAAAAATCGCTGATCCGAAATGTCTGCGCAAGAGAATTTCATACAGCAACGCAATGGATTCAACGCCAGTGTGACAGCAGAGGACCTTAACGCGGCTTTTTGGTGCTTTATGTGCTTTCTGGCCAGGGGCTTCACAACCTAATCTGACCCAGCTCGCGGCACGCCAACTCATACAACTATTTTTCAAGAGCACTGTATCCGAGAGCGCTGTTTGTCATAACGCAGTTTTTTATGGCCACAGGGGCCAGGTTGAATTCGGCCGAGAATAAATCCAATCAATTGAGGCAAATACGATAGTGATGAAAAAAGTAATGATGAAAAACCAGCGGATAAAAAACCTGCTGCCGGCACTGGGCATAATTCTGGGCGGTATTTTTTCCGGCACCACCGCACAGGCACAAAGCTGTCCTTCCGATGCCATCTGTCGCTATGAAGACACACCGGGGAGCTACAGTGACAACGGTCCTTTCCGTTACGACAGCTATAGCATGCCCGCCTTCTCTACGCCCGGCGGTGCAACCGTTTACTACCCCACCGATGCCGCGCCGCCCTACTCCCTGCTGGTGTTCACCCCGCCCTACACCGGCACCCAGATCATGTACCGCGACTGGGGCCCCTTCTTTGCCTCACACGGCATAGTTCTGGTCACCATGGACAGTCGCACTATCTATGACAGCGTAGACTCCCGCGCAGATCAGCAGCAGGACGTACTGGATGCGATGAAGGATGAAAATACCCGTTACGGCAGCCCGCTGCGGGGCAAACTGGATACCAGCCGCTTCGGTGCAACTGGCTGGTCCATGGGTGGCGGTGCCACCTGGATTACCTCTGCAGAATACAGCGGCTTGAGAACCGCCATGTCTTTCGCGGGGCACAACCTTACCGCGGTGGACAGCGATTCCAGTGGCCGCAACACCCGTATCCCGACGATTCTGTTTAATGGCTCACTCGATACGACTTATCTCGGTGGCCTTGGGCAGAGTGACGGGGTCTACCGCAATATCCCCTACGGTGTACCAAAGCTGTTTTACGAAGCGTCCAACGTCGGCCACTTTGCATGGGGCGGGCCGGAAGATGCCAACCGCTACGTGGGGCAACTGGCGCTGGCCTTCCAGAAAACCTATCTCGATGGCGATACCCGCTGGGCCCAGTTCCTCGACCGCCCGCCGCTGTATGTGGCTGAATTCGAGAAGGCGAATATCCCCTGACAGACAAAAATTTTCCCAGCGGATAAAAGCTGCTGATCGTCCATTTTTACCACGCAGTTTGATAGGCGTTTTGGGCACCGACTCCGTTCGGTGCCCTTTTTTATTTTAACGACGCTCAGTAAACCTCAAAGCGCCACAGGGAATAGCCATAGCCGGTGCCGCGTTCGGTGCCGAAGATGCGCACATAGCGACCACTACCACTAATCGCGATTTCATCCACGCCGCCATCGCCGTTGGAAACATTGGCTGCCGTTACCCAATTGACACCGTCATTGGAGAGCTGCACTTGGTAGCTTTTGCCGAAAGCGGCTTCCCAATCGAGTACCACTTTGCTGAGTGGCTCCACCGCGCCAAGATCCACACTGATCCACTGAGGGTCGCTGGCGTCACTGGCCCAGCGGGTGCTCGGATTGCCGTCTACCGCGTATTCCGCAAACCAGTAATTCCCCTCAACAGACGATGCCGCGACCGGTTTTCCTGCCGCCTTGTCCACGTCGGAATCCACCGGCACACCGCTATCGCCAAAGACTTCGAGCTCCCACAGGGATGCGCCATAACCGGTACCGCGCTGATCCACCAGAATCCGCAGGTGGCGCCCACTGGCATTCAGGTTCGCAATCACATCCTGACCACCGTCGCCATCGACCACGGTGCGCACCGTCTGCCAGCTCTGGCCATCGCCGGACACCTGCACCTGATAGCCCGAGGCGAAGGCGGCTTCCCATTCCAGCAACACCTGGTCGATGGTGTAGTTGGCCCCGAGATCCACCGCAAGCCATTCACCGTCATTCCAGGCACTGGCCCAACGGGTTTCACTATTACCGTCGACCGCGGCCGTCGCGTTCATGGCTTCACTTTCGCTCGAGGATGCAGTGGCACTTTTTCCCTGCGCCAGATCTCCTTCCGGCTCTGGATCCGGGTCAGGCTGTGGATCCGGCAAGGTAGACTCGCCGTCGTCATCGATCTGGTAAATCCGCACCCAATCCA